>NZ_JBHWBZ010000090.1:0-28277 GCF_042735475.1 Kitasatospora sp. NPDC059577
CGCCCCCCCCGATCACCACCGAGCCCTCGCGCCCCCCCGCGCCCGTCCCCCCCCCCCCCCCCGGGACGTGCACGACGGGCGGGCCCCGGGGTCATGGGGCCCGCCCGTCGTGTACGTCCCGGACGTCGTGCGTCCCGGGCGTCCGGCGCCCGGACGACTGAGGGCGCCCGGGAGTCGCCCGTCCCGGACGCCCTCAGTCGTCCGGGTCCTCGTCGTCGTAGACCTCGCTCACGTCGAACCGGCAGATCAGCAGCTGCGGATCGGCGTGTTCGAAGGGCTCCGGCAGCCACTCCCCGGGCTCCGTCGACTCCGCCGCCGCGACCCAGAGCGTCGAGTCCGCCTCCTCCAGGCCGAACTCCTCGCTGCGGGCCGCGATCTCGTCCGGCTCGTACTCGCCGAACAGCACGCCGATCGCGGCGTTCACCCCGCCCGCGCCGGCGCCGCCCGGGGTCAGCGACTCGTCCAGCCGTTCGGCCTGGGCGCGCAACCGCTTGGAGTCGACGACGTGGTAGTCGCGGCGGATCAACACGCTGATCGCCTCGGGCTGTTCGGGGCCGTGGTACCCGCCGGGCCCCTCGTCCCCGGGGATCTCGAAGGGCGTGACCTCGTCGTAGGCCTCGTACAGGAGCTGGTCGTAGGCGATGGCCGCCGTCGCGAGCTGCTCGTAGGCGGCGGACACGGCGGGATCATCGGCTGCGTTGGGGCTTGACACCGCTTCCAGATGACGGTCGATGGCGGCCTTGACCGCCTCAGCGGCGGCGCGTACCTCGGCAATGGTGGGCTGCGCGGCATCAGACATGGTGCAGACGCTATCTCCCCGCGGTGTCGGTACGCACAGCGGTTGTCACCTACACCCGCGATTTCACCGCAACTTCCCCCCTGATGTCCGATCTGCACACGTACGTCCCCCTGCGGCACCGGCGCGGGACCGGCGCAGAGGGCGCGCGACGGGGCCGGCGGGGCCGTCCGGGGACCGCTTCGCGCGCCGGGATCGGGGTATCCCCTCCACAGCAGCAACAGGACTGATGCACTGTCAGTCGACCGCCCGGGCCGGGAGCCCCCGGGCCGCCGCTTCCACACGGGAGGACGGCCGGAAATACCCGGGCCGACTGTCCGGGGCAGGCCGTAGGCTTGCCGGCAGGTGATCCCCAGGAGGAGCGTTTTGATCCCACGCAAGCCGGTCCGGCAGCCGGAGTACGAGTACCAGTCGCTGCGCATGCCGCGCGGCACCACGCGCAATGCGGCACGCCAACTGCTCACCGAGCACGCCGAGTACGGGCACTGGGAGCTCGACCGGCTGAGGCTGTTCCCCGACGGCAGCCGGACGGTCCGGCTCAAGCGGAGGATCATCCGCCAGGTCCGGAGCTGGTGACGGGCGGGTCGTCCCGTCCGGAGCGGGGGTCCACCCGAGATCCTCGGACACCCGCGGCCGCCCGATCGTCGGGCAGCCGCGGGTGTGTCGTTTCCCACCGGGGGTGTGCCGTTCCCACCGCGGGCGCGTCGTTCCCGGCGCGGCTGCGCGCCGCCGCGGGTGAGGACGCGCGGGTCCGCGGCCTACCGGGTCAGCGGGCCCCGGCGCGGGCGCGGCGGTAGAGGACGCCGCCGCCGAGCAGCAGGGCGAGCCCGGCCGCACCGAGCAGCTCGACACCACCGGCACCGGTGGAGGCCAGCTGGGCCGTGGCGGGGGTGGCCGGCGCGGCCGGCGTGCGGTCGGCGACCGGGACGGCCTGGATGCTCGGAGCGCCGGCCGGGGTCGTGGTGGACGGGCCACCGGTGCGCGGGATGCCCGGGACGGTCTCGCCACCGGTGTGCGGCGGGGTCGGGTGACTGGTCTCCGGGCAGTCGTCGCTCGGCTTCGGGGCGGGCTTCGGGGCGGGCTTCGCGACGTTGGCGCAGTCGTTGCCGAAGGCCGGGTTGGCGACGCCGACGACGTCCACGGAGTTGCCGCAGGCGTTGACCGGGACGTGGACCGGGGCCTGGATGCTGTTGCCGGAGGCGACGCCGGGCGAGCCCGCGGCGGTGCCGGAGGCGGAGGAACCCGCGGTGGTGGTGCCCCGGCTCCCGCCGGTGCCGGAACTCGCGGTACCGCCCTGGCCGCCGTGGCCGGACTGACCGGCCTGGCCGGCCTGGGGCGCCGCGTGCCGGCCGCCGCTGACGCTGGCGCAGTGGTTGCCGAACGCCGGGTTCAGCACACCGATCACGTCGACCGTGTTGCCGCAGGCGTTGATCGGCACCTCGACCGGCACCTGCACCGAGTTGCCCGAGGCGACGCCGGGTGATCCGACCGCACCTCCCTGCGCCTCGGCGCCCGCGTAGGCGTAGCCGGCGGTCGAGGCCAGCACACTGCCGGTGGCCACGGCCGTGAGGATCCCCTTCTTGGCTACATTCCTCATGTTTTCCCCTGACGTTTTCGAGACGACGTAGTCGACCTTGACATGAACCTTATGAAAGTCGGAATTTTGATATATCCGTAAATCACGCAAAGTCTTCGGCTGCACAGGAGTTAACGAGAGGCGAACGGGGAGGTTGGGCCGAACGCGGCTTCTTCACCCGATCGAGCGATCGTGTCGGCGGGTATGTATCCGGGCCCGCCGGGCATGTATTCGGGTTCGTCCTGCACGCACCCCGGGGTCACCCCGCACGCGCCCGGGGCCGCCGTACGCCCGCCCGGAGCCGTCGGCCGTGCGGCCGGCCGGCCGACGCACGCGAAGGCCCCCGGGCGGCGCGTCCGCCGCCCGGGGGCCGGGTCCGGTCCTCTCGACGGGCCTCGGCGGCCCGGAGGGTCGACTCAGACGTTGGCGCAGTGGTTGCCGAACGCCGGGTTCAGCACGCCGATCACGCTGACGGTGTTGCCGCAGGCGTTCACCGGGACGTGCACCGGGATCTGGATCTGGTTGCCGGAGACGACACCCGGGGAACCGGCGGCCACACCCTCGGCACCCGCACCGCCGTGAGCGGACGCGACACCGGCGGCGGCGAGCACCAGGCCACCGGTGGCGGCGGCGACAGCGGCGATCTTCTTGACCTTCATCATTCCTCCTGTACGGACAACGCAACCCGTTCGGCGGGCTGCACAGGGGTGAACGACGCTGCGGCAAACGGGGTACGGAACAGATTTCCCATTCACCCGCAACGGTGAGGTCTCGCACACATAGTCGGCCCAGATTTCAGGGAAGAATCGTTTCTGTCGATCTCCCTCGACCCGTCCCACAATCATTCGCTCCGACAATGCGGTCGGCCCGCCCCCGACACCTCGGGAGCGGGCCGACCCAGTCGTCTGATCAGCAGGCGTCGATGAAGCGGTCCAGCACCCGGACGCCGAACTTCAGGCCGTCCACCGGCACCCGCTCGTCCACGCCGTGGAACATCCCGGCGAAGTCCAGCTCCGGCGGCAGCTGCAGCGGCGCGAAGCCGAAGCAGCGGATCCCCAGGTCCTGGAAGGACTTGGCGTCCGTCCCGCCCGACAGGCAGTACGGCACCGCCCGGGCGATCGGGTCCTCGGCCCGCAGCGCGGTCTGCATCGCCTCGACCAGCGCCCCGTCGAAACCGGTCTCGATCGCCTTGTCCGAGTGCAGGCTCTCGCGCTTCACGCGCGGACCGAGGACGCTGTCCAGCTCGGCCAGGAACTCCTCCTCGTAGCCGGGCAGGAAGCGCCCGTCCACGTGCGCGGTGGCCTGCCCGGGGATCACGTTCACCTTGTACCCGGCGCCGAGCATGGTCGGCTGGGCGGTGTTGCGCAGCGTGGTGCCGATCATCTTGGCGATGCCGCCGAGGACGCGCAGCGTCTCGTCCATGTTCTCCGGGTCCAGCTCGACCCCGAGCGCGTCCGACAGCTCGTCCAGGAAGGCCCGGACGGTCTTGGTGATCCGCAGCGGGAACTGGTGCCGGCCGAGCCGGGCGACCGCCTCGCACAGCTCGGTGATCGCGTTGTCGTCGTTCTCCATCGAGCCGTGGCCGGCCCGGCCCTCGACCGTCAGGCGCATCCAGTGCATGCCCTTCTCGGCCGTCTCCACCAGGTAGAGGCGGACCTGGTCGTTGACCGTGAAGGAGAAGCCGCCGACCTCGCCGATCGCCTCGGTCACGCCCTCGAACAGCCCCGGGTGCTTGTCCACCAGGTAGCGCGCCCCGTAGGTGCCGCCCGCCTCCTCGTCGGCGAGGAAGGCCAGCACGATGTCGCGCGGGGGCTTGCGACCGGTGCGCAGCCGGTCGCGGACGACCGCCAGGGTCATCGCGTCCATGTCCTTCATGTCGACCGCGCCGCGGCCCCAGACGCAGCCGTCGGCGATCTCGCCGCCGAACGGGTCGTACGTCCAGTCCGCCGCGTTGGCCGGCACCACGTCGGTGTGGCCGTGGATCAGCAGGCCCGGGCGGGAGCGGTCCTCGCCCTCGATCCGGACGACCGTCGAGGCGCGGCCCTTGGCCGACTCGAAGATCTGCGGCTCCAGCCCGAACTCGGCGAGCTGCTCGGCCACGTACTCGGCCGCCTTGCGCTCGCCCGGACCGGAGCCGTCCCCGTAGTTGCTGGTGTCGATCCGGATCAGATCGCGACAGATCCCGGCGACTTCCGACTCAGCCGTCACCTTCGGCGCCGCCGACTCGCTCCGCTCGCTCACGGTCACTCCTCGTCTCTGGCCCGCACCGACGCACCAGCGCGCCACCCCCGGGACCTGCACCCGGGCCGTACGAGCACGTCCGTCCATCCTCCCCCAGCCCCCGGGCCGGATCCACCCCCCGCACGTCCTCGAAACCCCCTGGTCACGCCCCCGCCACACGCCGCCCCTTGCTCCCGCCACCCGCTCCGCACCCCGGCCGGGAACCGTTTTGGGAGCCCAAGCCGATCTTTGCTACAGTTACATCTGTCAGCGCGACGGACGAGAGATCGGAAGCCGCGAGGGCGACACCCAGTCCGGGTGGCGGAATGGCAGACGCGCTAGCTTGAGGTGCTAGTGCCCTTTATCGGGCGTGGGGGTTCAAGTCCCCCCTCGGACACCGGCAGGAACCCCAGATTCGTCTGGGGTTCTTTTCGTTTCAGGGCCCGGTCGGCTCCTTTCAGGGCCCGGTCGGCCCGGCGGGCTCGGCGGGCTTGATGTTCTGGTTGACCCGGAAGACGTTGTCGGGGTCGTACTTCGCCTTCAGTTCGGACAGCCGCCGGTAGTGGCCCTCGCCGTAGGCGGAGAGGATGCGGCGCTCGCCCTCGTCGACCAGCTCGTTGACGTAGACGCCGCCCGAGGTGAACTCCTGCAGGGTGTCGTAGACCGAGCGGCACCAGTCGGTGTTGGCCCGGTCGTCCCGCTCCTCGGTCCAGCCGCCGAGCAGGGTGACCAGGAACCCGGGGGCGCGGTGCGGGTAGGCGGTGGCCTCCGGGGCGACCCGGGCGACCTGGCCGCCGAGCAGCATCAGGCCGATCTGGGACAGCTCCGACGTCCGGGACCGGTACCCCTCGGCCAGGGCGGCGAGGGCCTCCTCGGTCACCGTGTCGACCATGAACGACCGGGTGTAGTAGCGGCGGTGGTGGGCCATGTCGGCGTCGGCGAGCTGCTGCACCTCCGGGTACGGCAGGGTCTCGGCGGTCCGCAGCACCGGCTCGGGGCCGAACCCGGCCAGGGCGTCGACCAGCGCGTCCGTGTCCCCGGCCGGTGCGGTGTCGACGTAGCGGACGGCGATGCCCGTCGAACCGTCCTCCAGGTCGAAGAACCCGGCGGCCAGGCCCAGCCGGTCCGGCGCGGTGGCGGCGAACGCGGACAGGCCGCGGGCCACCGCCGCGTGGTCGGCGGCGCGGTAGGCCACGACGCCGGTGCGGCAGGCGCCCTGCGGGTGCAGCCGGTACTCGAAGGAGGTGACGATGCCGAAGTTGCCGCCGCCGCCGCGGATCGCCCAGAACAGGTCGGCGTCGTCCTCCGCGCTCGCCCGCCGCACCTCGCCGTCGGCCAGGACGACGTCCGCCGCGACCAGGTTGTCCACGGTGAGCCCCCGGGCGCGGCACAGCCAGCCGATCCCGCCGCCGAGCGTCAGCCCGGCGATGCCGGTGTGCGACACCTGGCCGCCGGTGACGGCGAGCCCGAACCGGTAGGTCTCGTCGTCGAGTTCGGCCAGCAGCAGGCCGGGCTCGCAGATCGCGACGCCGCGCTGCAGGTCGACCCGGATGCCCTTCAACCGGCTCAGGTCGACGACCAGGCCGTCGTCGATGGTCGAGTGCCCGGGGTAGCTGTGCCCGCCGCTGCGCACGGCGAGCAGCACGTCGTTCTCGGTGGCGAAGCGGACCGCGTCGGCCACGTCGGCGGCGCCCGCGCAGCGCACGATCAGGCCCGGGCGGCGGTTGAAGTAGCCGTTCCACACCAGCCTCGCCCGGGCGTACCCCTCGTCGTCCTGGGCGAGCACCTCGCCGCGGACCGCGGCGCGGAGGGCGTCGATGCGGTCCTGGTCGACGGGCTGTCCCGAGCGGTTCTTCAGCGTCATCGGTGACTCCTGTGGGTCGGAGGGGGTGGCGGTCGCGGGAAGGGAGTGCGGCGGCGGGCGTCAGACCGCGGCGGTCCGGGCGGAGATCAGGGCGGCCAGGCCGGCCACGCTGCCCGCCTCGGCCATCTCGTCCTCGGGGATGCGGGCGCCGAACTCGCGCTCCAGGATCACCGACAGCTCCAGCAGCACGAGGGAGTCGAGGTCGAGGTCGGAGAAGGCGGTCGTGGCGGTGAGTTCGCCGTCGAGGGAGAACTTGTCCTGCAGGATGGTCAGGATGCGCTCGGTGATGCGGTCCATCGTCTGTCCTTTCACACGGGTTGCACGGGGTTGCACGGGTCGCACGGGTCGCACGGGTCGTACAGGTCGCTCCGGGTGCACGGGGTACCCGGGACGCCCCGGGCGGGGCACGGGGCGGACCGGGAACGAGCGGGGCGCCGGGATCAGGCGGTCTCGATGCCGGACACCTTGATGTCGGGCCAGCTGAGGGCCGTCGAACCCCAGCTCAGTCCGCCGCCGAAGGAGGTCAGCAGGACCTTCTGGCCCGGCGTCAGCCGGCCCTCGGCGGCGGCGTCGGTGAGCGCGAGGGGGATCGAGGCGGCCGAGGTGTTCCCGACCTTGTCGAGGTGCACCACCACCCGCTCCCGCGGCACCGTCATCACGTCGGCCACGGTGTGCAGGATGCGGACGTTCGCCTGGTGGCCGACGAACCGGTCGACGTCCGCGGCGGTCCAGCCGACCGAGTCCAGCAGCGCCTCCGAGGAGCCCGCCATCCGCTCGACCGCGTGCGTGAAGATCTCCTTGCCGCGCATGGCGAGGTAGTTGTCCGCGTCGCGCAGCGGGGCCCGCTCGGAGCGCTGCCGGGATCCGCCGGCGGGCAGGAACGCGAGGTCCCGGTTGGCACCGTCGCTGCCGAGGTCGAAGCCGAGCAGGGCGCCCGGCTCGGCGGCGTCCCCGGCGCGCAGGACGGCCGCACCGGCGCCGTCGCCGAAGATGATGGCGGTGGCGCGGTCCTCCGGGTCCAGCCGGGTCGACCAGATGTCCGCGCCGATCACCAGGACGCGTTCGGCGAATCCGGCCGCGATCGCGCCGGCGGCGGACTGGAGGCCGTAGACGAACCCGGCGCAGGCGGCGGACAGGTCGAAGCCGGGCACCCCGTCGAGACCCAGCGCGCTGGCGACCTCCGGGGCGGTGGCGGGCATCGGACGGTTCGGCGTGCTGGTGGCCAGGATCACCTGGTCGACGGTGTCGACGCCGGCGGACTCCAGCGCCCGTCGGCCGGCGACCGCCGCGAGGTCGCCGGTGGCGGTGCCGGGGTCGGCCCAGTAGCGGCGGCCGATGCCCGTCCTGGTCCGGATCCACTCGTCGTCGGTGTCGACGATCCGGGAGATCTCCTCGTTGTCCACGGCCCGCTCGGGCACCATGGCGCCGAGGCCCGCGAGGACGGCGGCCCGGCTCACAACCGGCCTCCGGGGGTGGCGCGGCGGAGTCGATCGGTCATGGTCTGGGTCCTTTCCACGATGTCCTTTCCACGGTGTGCGTTCGCGGGGCGGGTGCCGGGGGCGGAGCGGTCACGGCAGCGGGCGGTCGGTCACTGCGGCCGGTGCGCGGTCATGGCAGCCGGTGCGCGGTCATGGCAGCCGGTGGGCGGCCGGTGCGCGGTCATGGCAGCCGGTGCGCGGTCATGGCAGCCGGTGGGCGGCCGGTGCGCGGTCATGGCAGCCGGTGGGCGGCCGAGCAGCGGACCGACATGTGCCGGAAGCCGCCGACGATGTCGACCAGCCGCCAGGTCTCGCCGTCGCGCGAGGTGAGCAGTTCGGTCCCGTCGAGGTGTACGGAGAGCCGTTCCGGTGTGGTCACCGGCCGGTGCGGGTCTGCGATGTCGAGCACGGTCTGCCGCATCCACAGGGTGTTGCTCTCCGAGCGCGGTACGCCGTCGATCTCGTAGAGCAGGATCTGGCCGAGCTGGATGGCGGCGACGAAGACGTCCAGGATCGAGGTCGCCCGGTGGCTGTAGCTCTCCAGTCCCCGCACCGGGCGGTCCTCGCCCGTCCGGAACCGGGAACTGACCGTGGCGGCGGCCGAGTTCGCCGCGAAGTCGACCGAGAGGCCTTCGATCACCTGGTACTTGGACCGGTGGGCCGTCCCGTACGGGCGCAGCGCCGCGCTGCCGAGCAGCTCGTCGGGGTCGGTGTACGAGCCGGGTCCGGTGTGGGCGGTGCCGGCCGGGTGCTCGATCTCCAGACGCACCCGCAGGGCGCCGACCCTGCAGTCGACGGCGGACACCCGCTGCCGGGGACCGCGGCCGACGCCGGGGAGTTCGGTGACGGTCGCCTCCACCGGGAACTCGTCGAGCTCCTCCTCGACGGGGCTGGTGCCGGCCTTCATCCGCACCCGGCGCAGCCGCGCGGTGCCGCGCTGCTCGGGGTCCAGGCCCAGGACGTGGGCGAGGTACAGCTCGGCGGCTTCGCCGGCGAGCAGCAGCACGTCGATGCTGCTGAGGTGCGGGCGCTGGTTGTGCCGGCCCTTCTTCGACCAGTCGTCCGGGTAGCTGACGGAGGCGAGCGCGCGGACGGAGGCGGTGCCGTCCCGGCCGACGCCGACCCGGATGTCGCTCAGCCGCTGGCGGGCGCGCTTGTACCCCTCACCAAAGAAACGTTTCTCTCCCGGGCCCAGGTAGTCGTCGACGGTGACGCGACGGGGGCGGATCGGCGCTGCGGTGTCAGTCATGGCTTCCCTCGGAGAGTCGGCGGGACCCGGAAGTGGCGGGGCCCGATGCGGCTAGGCCCAGGTGAGCAGGCGCTTCGGGTGTTCCAGGACGGCTGCGGTGTCGGCCAGCACCCTCGACCCCAGCTCGCCGTCGACCAGCCGGTGGTCGAAGGAGAGCGCCAGGGTGGTCACCTGCCGGGGCACCACCTCGCCCTTGTGGACCCAGGGCCGCTCCCGGACGGCGCCGAAGGCGAGGATCGCCGACTCCCCCGGGTTGAGGATCGGCGTCCCGGTGTCCACGCCGAAGACGCCGATGTTGGTGAGGGTGACCGTGCCCCCCGCCAGCGCGGCCGGTGCGGTCCTGCCCTCGCGGGCGGTCGCGACCAGCTCCCCCAGCGCACGGGCGAGCCGGGGCAGGGTCAGGGCGCCCGCGTCCTTGATGTTGGGGACGATCAGACCGCGCTCGGTGGCGGCGGCGATGCCCAGGTTGACCCGCTCCTTGCGGACGATCTCCTGGTTCTCCTCGTCCCAGCGGGCGTTGACCTCCGGATGGCGCCGGACCGCGAGCAGGAACGCCCTTGCCACCAGCAGCAGCGGATTCACCCGCAGACCGGCCAGCTCCGGGTCCTGCTTCAGGTCCCGGACCAGGGCCATGGTGCGGGTCACGTCGACAGTGACGAACTCGGTGACGTGCGGGGCGGTGAAGGCGCTGGCGACCATCGCCCGGGCGGTGGCCCGGCGCACCCCCTTCACCGGGACCCGGATCTCGCCCTCGGCCCCGGACGGGCCGGGCGCCACCGGGGGCGCGGCGGCCGGGAGCGCGGCGGACCGAACGCCCGGCGCCTGGCGGGCCGCGTGCACGTCCGACCTGGTCACCACGCCGCCGGCGCCCGTGGGGACGACCGCGGCCAAGTCCACCCCGAGGTCCTTGGCCAGCTTGCGGACGGGCGGCTTGGCGGCAGGCCGCTCAGCGGTCGGGGCGGGCGCCGCCGATCCGTTCCGGCGGGGCCTGCGGCCGGAGCGCCCGGGGGTCACGCCGTAGCCGACCAGGACCGGCTGCCGGGCGGTGGGCTGCGCGTCCGGCTCCTCGGCGGGCACGTCGGCGGGCACGTCGGCGGGCACGTCGGCGGGCACGTCGGACGCAGTGGCGGCGGAGGAGACGGGCACGGCCGGCTCGGGCGCCGGGGCCTCCGGGCCCTGCGCACCGGTGTCGATCGAGATGATGACGGCACCCACCGCGACCGTCGTCCCGGCCTCGACGTGGACCCGGTGCACCACGCCGTCGTACGGGATCGGCAGCTCGACACTGGCCTTGGCGGTCTCCACCTCGCAGACGACCTGGCCGTCGGTCACCCGGTCGCCCTGCCGCACGTGCCAGGCGAGGATCTCCGCGTCCACGAGCCCCTCGCCCACGTCGGGCAGGGGGAAGTCGCGGACGCGTTGCGCGGTCGTGGTCACGGTTCCTCTCCTCAGTACGCCAAGGCGCGGTCGACGGTGTCCAGGACGCGGTCGACGTCCGGCAGGTACGAGTCCTCGAAGGAGGCGGGCGGGTACGGCATGTGGTAGCCGCCGACCCGCAGGACGGGGGCCTCCAGGTGGTGGAAGCAGCGCTCGGTGATCCGGCCCGCGATCTCGGCGCCGGCGCCGAAGAAGACCGGTGCCTCGTGCACGACGACCAGCCGCCCGGTGCGGCGCACCGAGGCCTCGATCGTGTCGAAGTCCATCGGGGACACCGAGCGCAGGTCGATCACCTCCAGGCTGTCGCCCTCCTCCCCGGCGGCCGCGGCCGCCTCCAGGCAGGTCGCGACCGTCGGCCCGTAGCCGAGGAGCGTCAGGTCCCGTCCCGGCCGGACCACCCGGGCCGCGTGCAGGGGCAGTTCGGCGGCGGGGGGCACCGGACCGCGGTCGTAGTAGCGGCGCTTGGGCTCGAAGTAGACGACCGGGTCGTTCCCGGCGATGGCCTGCCGGAGCATCCAGTGCGCGTCGGCCGGGTTCGAGGGCGAGACCACCTTCACTCCCCCGACGTGCGCGAACAGTGCCTCGGGGGACTCGCTGTGGTGCTCGACCGCGCCGATGCCGCCGCCGTACGGGATCCGGATGACCACCGGCAGGGTGAGCCTGCCGTTCGAGCGGGCGTGCAGCTTCGCCAGCTGGGTGACGATCTGGTCGAAGGCGGGGAACACGAAACCGTCGAACTGGATCTCCACCACCGGGCGGTAGCCGCGCAGCGCCAGGCCGATCGCCGTGCCGACGATGCCGGACTCGGCCAGCGGGGTGTCGATCACCCGGCCGTCGCCGAAGTCCTTCTGCAGGCCGTCGGTCACCCGGAAGACACCGCCGAGCCGGCCGACGTCCTCGCCCGTCACCAGGACCCGGGGGTCCTCCTCCAGGGCGGCGCGCAGGGCCGAGTTGATCGCCTGCGCGACCGTGCGGGCCGGCCCCTCGGCCGGATACCGGTGCACTGCCATCTCAGGCCCCTTCCGTGGAGGCGGAACCGGCCACGTGGGCGGAACCGGCCGCAGGGGCGGAACCGGCGGCGGCCGAACCGGCGGTGTGAGCCGAACCGGCGGCGAGGGCGGCGAACTGCGCGGCCTCCTCCGCCACCAGGGTGTGGCCGTCCGCGTAGACGTGCGCGAACATGGCCTCCGCCGGGGGCGCGGCCATCGAGCGCACGGCCGCGCGTACGGAGCGGGCCGCTTCGTCGCACGCCCGGTCGATCCGTGCGAGGGACTCCTCGTCCGCCCAGCCGTTGGCCAGCAGGTACGTCCGCAGCCGGGTGATCGGGTCCTTCCGCTCCCAGGCGCGCACCTCCTCGGCGTCGCGGTAGCGGGTGGGGTCGTCGGAGGTGGTGTGCGCGCCCATCCGGTAGGTGAAGGCCTCGATCAGCGTCGGCCCCTCGCCGCTGCGGGCCCGCCGCAGGGCCTCCCGGGTGACGGCGAGGCAGGCCAGCACGTCGTTGCCGTCCACCAGGATCCCGGGGAAACCGAAACCGGCGGCCCGCCGGTGGATCGGCACCCGGCTCTGCCTGTCGGCGGGTTCGGAGATGGCCCACTGGTTGTTCTGGCAGAAGAAGACGACGGGGGCGTCGTTCAGGGCCGCGAAGTTGAAGGCCTCGCTGACGTCGCCCTGGCTGGTCGCGCCGTCGCCGAAGTAGACGATGACGGCGGACTCCGCGCCGTCCTTGGCGACGCCCATCGCGTAGCCAGTGGCGTGCAACGTCTGGGCGCCGATGACGAGGGTGTAGAGGTGGACGTTGTGCTCCCGCGGGTCCCAGCCGCCGTTGGTGGTGCCCCGGAACAGTGCGAAGAGGTCGAGGGGGTCGACGTTCCGGGCGAGCGCCACGCCGTGGTCTCGGTAGCTGGGGAAGACGTGGTCCTCGTCGTCGAGCGCCCGGGCGGAGCCGATCTGGGCGGCCTCCTGCCCCAACAGCGAGGGCCAGAGGGCGAGTTCGCCCTGGCGCTGGAGCAGCACCCCCTCGGCGTCGATCCGGCGGGCGCGGACCATGTCCTCGTAGAGGCCGAGGAGACGGTCCGGCGTCGGATCGAACCGGTAGTCGGGGTGGTGCTTCCGTTCGCCGTCCGGGGTCAGCAGTTGTACGGCCTCGGCCGGCGTGTGCGCGTGCGGCATGGCGACCTCCTTCCTCTGGGCGGGGTGTCGGCGAGCGGGTGTCGCCGGTGCGATCGACGGTGTTGCGGGAGCGGGTGCAGGAGCGGGAGCGGGAGCGGGGAGCACGGCCGACTCGGATCGGTGTCGGCCGGCGACGCGGCTCGGGGCGCCCGGCGGGCGTCTCGCCCCGCCTTTCCCCGGCGTTCGAACTCCCTTTTCCTCAAGGCGAGTTCGGGCCAGGCACGGAGAACTCTGCCCGCCGCCCACGCCGTCACGCAAGCGGCGCGGGCATCCGACCGGAACGTGCCGTCGGACCGTGAGGTCCGCGCCGGGGCACCGGGCCGGAAACCGGTACGGATTCCGGGCGGAACCGGCCCGGAACCAGCTCGAAACCGGCTCGGAACCGGCTCGGAAACCCCGCGCGAGAGCCGGCCCCGAGTTCCGGCGCACGGCCCCGAACCGCGGTGCACGGCCCCGGATTCCGGCCGGGCGGGCGCCGTCAGACGGCTGCCAGCGGTGCGACCAGGTCGCCGAGGCGGCGGAAGAAGGCGTCCTTCGATTCCCGGGGGAAGAAGTGCCCCCCGGGGACGCGGTGCCATGCGAAACCCCCGCCGGCGTGTTCGGACCAGGCGGCCGCGGACGCCGCCGACACCAGCGGATCGTCCTCTCCGGAGAACACCTCGACCGGGCACGGCAGCGTCCGGTGGGTGAATCCCTCGGAATTCCCGGCGCAGAGGCCGATCTCCGCCCGCACCAGGGAGATCCGTTCGCGCAGCCAGCCGGTGTCGGCCCGCAGAGCGGCCGGGAGCGACCCGAAGTCGACCAGCCAGGAGACGAGTTCGGCGTCCGTGAGACGGGCCGCCCGCTGCAGCGGATGCGGCAGGTGGGGTGCCGGGTAGGCGCCGACCAGCAGCCGCTCGGGCAGCCGTCGCCCGTGCTCGGCCCTGCGGCGGGCGAGCCGGTAGGCGAGCAGCGCGCCCATGCTGTGCCCGTAGAGGAGGTGGGGCCGTTCCAGGAGCGGGCCGAGGTCGCGTTCCAGTGCGGCGACGAGACCGGGCAGCCCCTGGCGGCAGTGGCCCCCGGCGGGGTCCCGGCCGGGGATCCGGACCGGGACCACCTCCACCCGCTCGCCCAGGGCCCGTTGCCAGCCGGAGAAGAAGGCCGTACTGCCGCCGGCCGGGTGCAGCCCGAGCAGGGTGACCGGGCCGACGCGCGGGTCGATCGGCTGTGCGACTGAGGCCCGGGCCCGGTTGCACACCACGGCCGCGGGCGGCGCGCCGCCGGCCGGTCGGCGGCGCGCCGGGTCAGACGGCTGCCGGAACACCGGCCCTCCCCGTCACGGGCTGGGGGGACGTCGGCTGCTCGGCACCACGGCCGGGATCCTGCTCCGGCCGGGCGGTCTCCACCTGGTGTGCGAACTCCCGCCAGGCGGCGGCGCATTCGAGGGCGAGCCGGGAGACCCGATCGGCACAGTGCGGCGGGATGCTGCGGGCCAGCTGGTCACGCTGGTCGGGCGGCAGGAGGCTGCTGGTGAGCATCCGCAGCAGGTGGCGGCCGCTCTCCGTCAGCCGGAGCGCGGGGTCGCTCATCAGCCGTTCCATGACGCGGGCCAGGTCCTGAGCGGGTTGCTGCGGGCCGGGGCCGGCCTGCCGGGCGCCGGGGGCCGGGCCCACCGCCGGCGGCGCGGGGCGGGTCCGGTCCGGGCGGGCCCGGTCCGCGGGCCGGGTCGTGCGGCGTCCGGCGGGCACCGGGTCCTCACCGCGCCGTAACCGGTCCCGGACGTCGCGGACGGTCCCCGGGGAGATGCCCGCCTCGTCGGCGACCGCGCGGAGCGAGGCGAGGGGGTTGGCGGTGATCAGCTCGCCCGCGCGCAGTCGGCCGAGTGCGCTGTCCAGCGGCCGGACCCGGCCGTCCCGGCCGACCCGGGCCGCGGCGTGCGGGATGGTCCCGCTCTCGCTGCGCCGCAGCTCGCGGACCGCCTTGGTGGACAGCCCGGTGACGGAGGCGACCATCCGGTCCGACCACTCGGCGTGCGAGGTGAGGATCCGCCGGGCGGCGCCCACCCGGTCCGCCCGGGACAGGGGGAGGCCGTGGCGGGTGTTGCTCTGGACGGAGAGTACGAAGGCGTCGCGTTCGGAGCCTTCGAAGAAGCGGGCGGGGATGACGGGTCTGCCCTGGGCGGCGGCGACCCGCAGCCGGTGCATGCCGTCGATCACCCGCATGCTGGGGCGGTGGACGATGATCGGCGGGAGGTCCTGGTCGAGTCCGGCCAGGGTCCTCAGGTGTTCGGGGTCCTCGCCGCCGGTGCGCGGCGAGTCGGCCGGCAGCAGTGCGACGACCGGGACCGGCACCACCTCGGACAGGGCCGGCGACCACTCCTGGGGCGGGCGGCCGGGTTCCGGGGCCGAGCCTCCGGCTTCCGGGGGCGTCCGGCTGGTCCGGGGCGTGGGGGACGGTCGACCGGGCCGGGGCGTGAGGGGCGGTTCGGCGCGGTCGCTGACGGTCTCTTGCTTCACGGCGGGTCCTCTGGCGTGCGTCGCGGGAGGGCGGCCGGCCGGGCGGTGCGTGGTGCCGTCACCGCCCGGCTCGGGGAAGTACCGCCCCGTTCCCTGGGTCTGCTGGGTCGTCTCCTCGTCGAGACAGGCCAAAGGGGCACCGGCCCGCGCTGCCGCGGGACCCGGCCGGCCGACGGCGCCCGCAGGGGCGGGTTCCGTCGGCGCGGACTCCGGGCGGCTCCACGACGCAGCTGCCGAATGCTCCGTCGCGATCGTGGCACACGAACATACCTTTGGGAAGGTATTTTAACGAGGGTGTAACGTACCGCAGCAATACCGTCACATGACGACCGCCGCCCGGGTGCCCGTCAGTCGGCTGCCGCCACCCCGTCGACCAGCAACAACCGTGCGCCCGGGAGCAGTTCGGCCAGCCGCGGGTCACCGACCACCACCGGGTGCCCGACCTCGGTGAGCATCGGCAGGTCGGAGGCGTGGTCGCCGTAGCCGTGGCAGTCCGCCGGATCGACGTGCGGATGGGCGGCGAACAGGGCGCGCACCGCCCGGCGCTTCTCCTCCCCGATGACCGGCTCGCCGACCAGTTCGCCGGTGAGCACTCCCCCGCGCACCTCGGGTCGGCTGCACACCAGGTGCGCCGCCCCGACCCGTTCCGCGATCGGGTCGAGGATCGCCGGGAACGCCCCGGAGACCAGCACGACCGCGCCGCCCGCCGCCCGGTGGCGCGCCAGGGCGTCCCGGACGGGGGCGATCCAGAAGCCGGCCTGCGCGCTGCGCTCCGCGAACCACGCGCGGCCGGCCGCGGCGACGTCCCCGGCCGGCTCCCCGGCCCACTCCCGGTAGTACGTCCGGCTGTTCCGCTCGCGCGGGCTCCCGGCGGCGGCCAGCGCGGTGATCTCCTCCCGGACCCGGCGGCCGCGCCGGACGCCCGGCGGGCCGTACCGGACGCCGAGGTAGTGGTCGAGGAAGTCGAACATGCTCTTGCAGTCGATCAGTGTCTCGTCGACGTCGCTGAACGCCAGACGGTCGGGCAGGGCCACGGGGGCTCCTCGGGGGGCTCGGGTCACCTCGGGGTGACGCTTCGGGCGGGTCGGGTGCTCGCGG
Organism: Kitasatospora sp. NPDC059577; assembly: GCF_042735475.1. Lineage (NCBI taxonomy): Bacteria > Bacillati > Actinomycetota > Actinomycetes > Kitasatosporales > Streptomycetaceae > Kitasatospora > Kitasatospora sp. NPDC059577. The sequence continues at coordinate 16,383 of NZ_JBHWBZ010000090.1, forward strand.
CGCGGGCACCGCCGGCGGCACGCGTCCCGGTCGCGGACCGCGGCCGGGCGCGCAGCGCCGGGAACAGCGTGTCGCGCACCTCGCGCCAGCGTTCCGCGAAGTCGGCGCGTGCGTAAAGGTTGTCGGAGATGTGCTGGGCGCCGAAGAAGGCCGCGACCGCGACCCGGGCGGCCACGTCGGGGTCGACGTGGTCGGCCAGCTGCCCCTGCTCCCCGGCCTCGCGCAGCAGCATCGAGATCAGGTTCGTCCAGTCCACGTACGGCAGCGGCAGTTCGACGTCGATGGCGGCGCGCTCGTTCTGCAGCCGGGTGCCGGCCTGCATGATCGGGTCCTCCAGGAACGCGGTGGTGGCCGCGTTGAACATCTCGATCACCGTGTCCAGCGGCGAGAGGCCCTTGGCCCGCACCGCCTCCAGCGTCACCGGCCAGCGGGAGTACAGCTCCTCGACGACGGCGACGGCCAACGCCTGCTTGTTGGGGAAGTGGAAGTAGACCGCGCCCTTGGTCATGGCCACCTCGTCGGCCACGTCCTTGATGCCGGTGCGCTCGTAGCCGCGCTCGGCGAAGATCCGCGCGGCGCAGTGCAGGATCTGCTCCCTGGTGCGCTCGGCGCGCTCCTGGCGCAGACACGGCCCGGTCGCGCCGGTGCGCAGCGCCGGCCACAGCGGCTCGGTGGCGGCACTCTTGCTCTGGCTCACTGTTCTCTGTTCCTCTCTCGCGTCCCGTCGATCCTGGCTATATACCTTCTCCCAGGTATATTTTCGGGCCGTGATCAACGGCCACCTGGGGGGTGACCCGCGTCCGCAGCGGGGTGGCACCACCTTAGGGAACGGCTCACCAACGGGGGACGTGCTCGTATGTCCAGCATCACCGCATCGCCAAGGTACCTGCCACCGGCCGCCCGGGCCTCGCCCCGGCGCGGACTCTCGTTCCGGCACCGCCTGCCGGCCGCCGCCGTCCACAAGGCCGCCCCCGGCGAGGTCCTCCTCACCGACGCCGCCCGCACGGGCGACGACCGGTTCCGCGTCGCCGCCCGCTGGGACCGCCACCGCTTCCTGCACCACGGCGGGACGGGCCTGCCGACCGACCCGCTGCTGGTGGTCGAGACGGTCCGCCAGGCCCTGATCCACCTGTCCCACCGGTTCCACGGCGTCCCGCAGGGCCACCCGTTCGTCCTCGACACCCTCGACCTCCGGCTGACCCGGGCCGGTTCGACGCACCGGCCCGCCGGCCCGCAGCACGCCGTGCTCGACGCCGTCTGCACGAAGACGGTGACCACGCCGCACCGCACCGGCCTGGCGCTGGACGCCGTGGTGTCGGTCGACGGCGTGACCGCCGGCCGGGCCGGGATCCACTGGGAGGTCCGGGACCCCGAGTTCTACGCCCTGGTCCGCGACCGCGCCCGGCGGAAGGCGGCGGCCCCTTCCGGGCCGCCCGCCGGGGAGTCCCGGCGGCTCGCCCCCCGGGAGGCCGGGTACGCGGACGGCCGGCACGTGCTGCTCGCCCGCACCCCGGGGAGCGCGCCCGGCACGTTCCTGCTCGACCCCGACCCCGGCCACCCGGTGCTCTTCGACCACCCGTCCGACCACGTGCCGGGCATGGTGCTGCTGGAAGCGTTCCGGCAGGCCGCCCGCGCGATCGGCGCACCGCCCGACCCCACCCGCGTCCGCGCGGCCTTCACCGCGTTCGGGGAGCCGGACGCGCCGGTGCGCGTCGCCGCGCGGCCCGGACCGGAGCCGGGGACGACGGAGGTCACCGCCGTCCAGGGCGGGGCGACCCTCGCCTCGGCCCTGCTCGGGTACGCACCGCTGGACGACGTGACGGCCCGCGGGGACGCCCCGTGAGCAGGGTCGCCGACGCCGCCGAGCGCCCCGCCGAAACCTCGGAGCTCCCCGAGGCCGCGGAGCTCCCCGCCGAGGCCGTCGGACGGGTGGTCCGGGCGGCGGAGCGGGATCTGCCCGCGCTGGAGGACCGGCGCCGGCTCGGCCCGGAGACGGTGGCCGCGATCACCGCCGCCGGGTTCCCCCGGCACTTCGTGGCGCGCGGGTTCGGCGGCACGGCCGGGACGTTCTCCGCGCTCCTCGCCGCCTCGGCGACCGTCGCGCGGACCTGCCCGTCCACCGCCTGGTGCGCCGCCCTGTTCGCGGCGCACGGGCGGCTGGCCTCCTACCTGCCCGAGGAGGGCCGGACGGCGCTGTGGCGCGACTCCCCCGACGTGCTGGTCGCCACCGCCATCATGCCGCCGCGCGGCCGGGCCGTACGGGTGCCGGGCGGCTGGCTGCTCAGCGGCCGGTGGGACACGGCGAGCGGGGTCGACCACGCGGACTGGCTGCTGCTGGCGAGCCGCACCGGCACGCCGGACCGCCCCGAGCACCGGATCCTCGCCGTCCCCAGGGCGGACTGGACCGCGCTGGACACCTGGCGCAGCCTGGGCATGCGCGGGACGGGCAGCCACGCGGTCGAGGTGGCGGAGGCGTTCGTCCCCGACCGGCTCTCCTTCACCATGGCGGACCTGCGGCACCCCGTCTCGCAGGACGCGGCCCGCTGCCACCGGGTCCCGGTGCAGTTGGTCGGCGCGCTGATGTTCGCGGCGCCGGTGGCCGGCGCGGCCCGGGGCGCCCTGGACGCCTGGAGCGCCGCCGCGACCGCCCGGCGGACGGAGTCGGACCGGGCGCTGAGCGAGGGCTCGGCGCAGATCGCGGCGGCCCGGCTGCTCCTGGAGCGGGCGGCCCGGCGCGCCGACGAGGACCCGGTGACGCCGCTGCTGGTGGCGGAGAACCGGCGGGACGCCGTCACGGCCGTGCGCTGGTGCGCGGCCGCCGTGGACCGTCTCTTCCACGCCTCGGGCTCGCACGTCCACCGGGACGGCTCCCCGTTCCAGCGGTACTGGCGCGACATCACCACCGCGGCCACGCACGGCGCGCTGGGGCCCTCGGCGGCCGCCGCCGAGTACGCCGACGCCCTGCTCGGTCCGGCGGCCCCGACCGACTCCTGACGGTACGTCAGCGAACGGCCGGCCATCGGCGGGTGGCCGGCCCGGGCATCGACTACCCTCGACAACAAACCTTCGCATAGGTAGGTTTCCAGCGATGAACAGAGTGACGAGGGTGCCACGGTGGTGAAACAGGCCAGGGCGTGGCTGACCCGTGAACGCGTACTGGACGCCGCAGCCGAGGAGTTCGCCGTCCACGGCTTCGCCGCCACCAAGGTCGAGGCCGTGGTGGCCCGGACGGGCATGACGAAGGGCGCGCTGTACGCGCACTTCGGCTCCAAACACCAACTCGCCTCCGCACTGGTCGACGAGAGCGCCGAACACTGGAAACGCCTCCGGGACGCGCCCGCCGACACGCTCCCCCGGCCGACGGCGGGCGCGGCGCTCACCGAACTCCTCGGCCGGATGCGCGGACAGTTCGAAACCAACGTCCGCTTCCGGGCCGCTCTCCGGCTCGCCGCGGACTGCGAACGCTGCGAGGGCGATTCGGACGGTTTCTTCGGAGACATCCGCCGGGAAATGGTCACGAGTGTGCGCAGAGCCCAGGAGGAACGGGAGATCACGCCGTCCTACCCGGCAGAATCCCTCGCCTACCTGATCCTGGTCGTCCTGTACGGCTTCTCCTACATGCCGACCTGGGACGCCTCGCACGGCGTCCCGGTCGAACCCGACGACGCCTGGCACGTACTGCGCACGGCCCTCCGCCTCGGCTGACCTGCGGACGGCTCCCCCGCGCCGGGCCCGGCCGGACCGGACACCGACCGTGTGCAACTGCGGACCCGGCGCCAGTCGCACAGCCCGTTCCGCTCCGCACCGCCCTCCCCCTTTCGCTCCGCGAAGACGTCCCCTTTTCGCTCCGCACGGCCCTCCCCTTTCGCCCCGCGCAGCCGTTCCCTTTCGCCCGGCGGAAAAGAGCGCAGCTGTGCAAACGGGAAACCTGGCACCACGAGTTCGACGGCCGCTAGCCTTTCTCACGCACCGCTTCCCGCCGGACCGGAAAGACTCACCGGACCGCCGGTGACGCCCCCGGGCCGGGAGCCGCGTCCTCAGCGCTTCTCGTGGATCACGTTTCCCCGTGCTCCCCGTTCCACCGCCCTCCGGCGCTCCCCGCGCTTCTTCCTTCCGGGGCAATCCGTTCCCCCGCGCCCTCCGCTCTCCCCACGCCGTCCGGCCGCCCTTGCGAGCGCTCCGGTTTCCGCGTGCGTCCGCCCTGCGCGTCCCGCCCGGCCGGCCCGGAACGAACACCCCGACCGCACCGCCCGCACCGCCGCACTGACAGCCCTGACAGCCCTGACAGCCGTCCGTTCTTCGAGAGGCACACGATGAAGCTCGCGATCTCCGGCACCTACTCCTCCGGCAAGACCCTCACCACCATGGCGCTGGCCCACCTGACCGGGATCCCGCGCACCCACGCCAAGACCATGCGGGAGATCCTGCCGCACGCCGTCCCGGGCAAGACCCTGGAGGAGTGCAACGCGGCCGAGCTGATCCAGCTGGTGATGCGCCGCTACGTCGAGCGGGCGGTGCACGAGAGCCACCTGCCCGGCGGCTACATCTCGGACGGCTCCTCGCTGCACGAGTGGACCTACGCCACCGTGCGCGTCACCGTCGGGATCAACCCCAACGAGTCCATCGGTCTGGAGTCGGTGGAGAAGACCGACGAGATCCGCTTCTACGAGCAGGTCGTCGCCCAGCTCGGCGTCGCGCTCAAGCAGTACGCCAAGGAGACCTACGACGCCTTCGTCCACCTGCCGATCGAGTTCCCGCTGGACCCGAACGGCCACCGCCCGGTCAACGAGCGCTTCCGGGTCCTCTCCGACGAGCACCTGCTGAACGTGCTGGACGAGTTGAAGATCCCCACCCACATCATCGGCGGCACCATCCCCGAGCGGCTGGAGGGCATCACCGAGGTCTTCGGCCTGCCCCGGGTCCTGTCGATCGAGGACGCCATCGAGGCGGCGAAGAAGGACTACGAGCAGCTCGACGTCCGCACCGAGGCCGAGCGCAACGCCGCGGCCGAGTCCCTCGCGGCCTGAGCCCGCACCGCCTCGCACCGCCCTCGCACCGCCCACCCAGCGCCCCGCCCGCCCCGGGCTGCCCCCTCCCGCCCCGTTCCGCCCCGTCGAAGGAACCCACTGCCATGACCAATCCCACGACGCCGCTGAAGCTCGGCGTCCTCGGCGCCGGCAACATCGGCCGGCCGGTCGGCCGCCACTGGCTGGCCGCCGGCCATTCGGTGACGTTCGGCTCCCGCACCCCGGAGCACCTGGCCTCCTTCGTCGAGCCACTGGGCGCCGGGGCCCGGGCGGCGACGCTCGCCGAGACGGCCCGTACGGCCGACGTCCTGCTGCTGTCCGTCCCGTACGAGGCGGCGGAGGGGGTGCTCGGCGAGGTCGGCGAGCACCTGGCCGGGAAGATCGTCATCGACGCCACCAACCCGGTGTCGCTCACCGAGGACGGCCGGGTGGTCTCGACCCTCACCCCGGGGGTGACCCAGGGCCGGCACGCCTCGAAGCAGCTGCCGGCCGCCACCGTGGTCCGGGCGTTCACCCACGTCATGGACGAGCTGCTCTGGTCCCGCGGGACGAGGCAGCGGCACTTCTGGGCCATCGCGATCGCGGGCGACGACGCCCCGGCCAAGGCCGTGGTGGCGCGGCTGGTCCACGACGCCGGCTTCACCCCGGTGGACCTCGGCGGCCTGGACGGCTCGGCCCCGCTCGACCCGGGCGGCGTGCTCTTCCCGCACATGTTCACCCCCGGCGAGATGCGGGCATTGACCGGCCTCTCCGGCTGACCGCAGGACCGTCTGGAAGGAAGGCAGTCACGTGAGCACGACACCGCCGCGACCGGCGGCCGCGGCACCGCTGTTCGAGCCGTTCAAGGCCGGTGGACTGGCCCTGGACAACCGGATCGTCATGGCCCCGATGTCCCGCGACCTGTCCCCCGGCGGGGTGCCCGGCGCTGACGTCGCCGAGTACTACGCCCGCCGGGCCCGGCACGGCGTGGGGTTGATCATCACCGAGGGCACCTTCGTGGGTCACCCCGCGGCCGGGAACCGGCCGTCGGTGCCGCGCTTCCACGGCGTGGACGCCCTGGCCGGCTGGGCCGGCGTGGTCCGCGCGGTCCACGACGCCGGCGGGCGGATCGTCCCCCAGCTGTGGCACGTCGGCCAGGACCCGCTGCTGTGGGGCAAGTCCCTGACGGAGGCGCGCCGTACGGCGCCGAAGGGCGTCGAGCTGTTCGACCCGCCGGGCGGCCTGATCAGCCCCTCCGGCCGGGAGCCGGGCAGCCCGGCCGGGCGCGCCATGTCCGAGTCCGACATCGCCGAGGTCGTGGAGGCCTTCGCCCGAGCCGCCGCCGACGCCCGGCGCCTGGGCTTCGACGGCGTCGAGCTGCACGCCGCCCACGGCTACCTGTTCGACCAGTTCTTCTGGGACGTCACCAACCGCCGCACCGACCGCTACGGCGGCGACCCGGCCGGCCGGACGCGGTTCGCCGCCGAGGTGGTCCGGGCCTGCCGGGCGGCGACCGGGCCGGACTTCCCCGTCATCCTGCGCATCTCGCAGTGGAAGGTGGCGCACTACCGGGCCCGGATCGCGGACGACCCGCAGGCCCTGGAGACCTTCCTGGCACCGCTGGTGGACGCCGGGGTCGACGTCTTCCACTGCTCGACCCGGCGGTTCTGGCAGCCCGCGTTCGAGGGCTCGGGGCTCAATCTGGCGGGCTGGGTGAAGAAGGTGACCGGCCGGCCCACCATCACCGTCGGCTCGGTCGGCCTGCGCGACAGCGACTTCCTCGGGTACGTGGAGGGCAAGGGCGCGGAGGTCGACGACATCGGCCTGGTGGCCGAGCGGCTCGCGGCGGGCGAGTTCGACCTGGTCGCGGTCGGCCGGGCCCTGGTGGCGAACCCGGCCTGGGCCGAGCAGGTGCGCACCGGACGGACGGACGGGCTGCGCCCGTTCGACGCTGCGGAACTCGCCGCGCTGCACTGACTCCGGGCGCGCGGTGGCGCCCCTCCGGGTTGGGCGCCGGCGCCCCTCCGGGTGCCGTCGTGGTGGGCCGGGGGCGGCGTCGCCGCGGTGCTCAGCCGGCGGCGGCCTCGCGGTCCGCCGCCGCGATGAGGGCGTCCAGCAGGCCCGGGTAGGCCTGCTCCAGGTCGTCGCGGCGCAGGGTGTTCATCTTGGAGGTGCCGACGTAGTACTGCCGGATCAGCCCGGACTGCCGCAGCACCCGGAAGTGGTGGGTCCCGGTCGACCTGGTCACCGAGATGTCGAAGGTGCCGCAGGCGGTGTCGCCGGGCGCGTCGGCGATCTGCCGGACGATGCTGCGGCGCACCGGGTCCGCGAAGGCCTCCAGGATGCGCTGCAGGGTGATGTCCGCGGCATCGGGGTGGTCACCGATGCGGTCTGCTGCGGCGGCGTGTGCAGTCACGTGGCACCTCTCTGGTTTCGCTGCGCGCCCATCGTACGACTCCAGCCATATGACGACCACCATCCAATTTGACATGCATCGTCATATGCCCTTCAGTTGAACCGCGCCTTCCAACCCAACTCGACCGTGCCGACAGCGAGTTGCTCGCTCCGCGCGCAGCGGTCACCCGCAACGAAGGAACCAGCGATGACAACCGCCGAGACCAGTCCGGCGCAGACCGACACCTCCCCCGCCGCCCCGCCGGACACCTCCGGCGGGTTGAAGATCGCCGCGCTGGCCACCGGCTTCGTGATGGCCACCCTGGACGTCACCATCGTCAACGTCGCCGGCGCGACCCTCCAGGAGAAGCTGGGCGCCACGCTCACCCAGCTCACCTGGGTCGTCGACGGCTACATCCTGACCTTCGCGTCCCTGCTGATGCTGGCCGGCGGCCTCGCCAACTGGCTCGGCGCGAAGACGGTCTACATGTGGGGCATGGGCCTGTTCCTGCTGGCCTCGCTCGGGTGCGCGCTGTCCACCACGCCGGAGCTGCTGATCGCCGCCCGGATGCTGCAGGGCGCCGGCGCCGCACTGTTCATGCCCAGTTCGCTGTCCCTGCTGGTGTTCTCGTTCCCGGAGAAGCGCCGGCGCACCCGGATGCTCGGCCTGTGGTCCGCGATCGTCGCCACCTCCTCGGGCATCGGCCCGACGCTCGGCGGCCTCATGGTGGGCTCGCTCGGCTGGCAGAGCATCTTCCTGCTCAACCTGCCGATCGGCGTCGTCGGCATGCTGATGACGAAGCGGTTCGTCGCGGGGCCGGAGGCCCGCTCCGCGCGGCCCGCCCCGCTCGGCCACCTGATCTGGATCGTGGCCCTCGCGGCGCTCAGCTACGCCCTGATCGAGGGCCCGCAGCTCGGCTGGGGAGCGACCCCGGTGGTCGTCGCGTACGCCGTGGCACTGGTCGCCGCCGTGCTCCTGGTCCGGCGCGAGCGCCGCGGCGACAAGCTCGTCATGCCGTGGACGCTCTTCCGCCGCCCCGGGTTCTCCGGCGCCAACCTGGTCGGCTTCTTCTTCAACTTCGCGCTGTTCGGCACCATCTTCATGCTCGGCCTGTTCTTCCAACACGCCCAGGGTGCCAGCCCGTTCGTGGCCGGCCTGGAACTGATCCCGATCACCGTCCTGTCCCCGGTGGCGAACGTGGTCTACTCGAAGATCTCCGGGCGGTACGCCAACGGACCGCTGCTGACGGTCTTCATGCTGCTGGCGGGCGTCTGCTCGCTCGCCCTGACCGCCGTCTCCGCCACCACCCCCTACTGGCTGATCGCCGTCGGCATCGGCCTGGCCAGCCTCGGGTCCGGCATCATCTCCCCCGGCATGACCGCGGCGATGGTGGACTCCGCCGGGCCGGAGCACGCCAACGTCGCCGGATCGGTGCTGAACGCCAACCGCCAGATCGGCTCCCTGGTGGGCATCGCGGTGATCGGCGTGGTGCTGCACGCCACCTCGGACTGGAGCCGCGGCGCCTCCGTCTCGTTCGTCCTGGTCGGCGTCTCCTACCTGCTCGGTGCGCTCTGCGCCTGGCGGCTCGTCACCCGCTCGGAGCGGCGCACCGAAACCCCGGCCACACCCGGGCCGGCCCGCAGCTGACGGACCCCGCGATCCGGGCGTCCGCAACCCCCTGCTCCTCCGCCGCCTGAACCCCCGCAGGCGGCACGGGAGCACCGACGGCCTTCCCGGCCGGACCACCGTCCGCGCCGGGGAGGCCGTCGCGGCGCGTCCCGCGGGGAGCCGCCGCGGCTACGGCCGGTGGTCGGCCGACCGGTGGTGCCGGCTGGGGCGCGGGACGGGGGCGTGGGCCGGCAGGGTGTGGCCGGTGCGGTCGTCTGTGTGCCAGGGCTGGGACTGGAAGGCGAGGAAGACCGCGGGCCGGCGGTTCAGGGCGGGCAGGTGGACGAGCAGGCCGCCGTCCTGGTAGACGCCGTTATGGCGCACCCGGCCGCGCCGTCACCCCCGAATCGACGGATGTCCACTTCCCGTCCCTCGCAGCGGTCTCCGGCGCTCCGAACGTCGACAGCCCGAGGGCCCGGACCTCAGCCGGCCCCGGCCCCGGCTGCCGCCCGGTCGGCCGGGGTCGCGCCGCGTTTCTTCCGGCCCCGGAGCGCCTCGCCGGTGATGAACGCCGTCACGACCGCGACGATCACCAGTGGCATGGCGTCCACCGAGTCGATCCCGAGGAGAGCGGTGGCCAGCACGGCGCTGGTGACCGGCAGCCGGGTGACGGCGGCGCCGGCGGCCGCCAGCCCGACGGCCAGGGCGGGTTCGGTGCCGAAGCCCGGCAGCGGCGCGCAGGCGATGCCGAGCGCGGCGCCGAGCAGGATCGCCGGGAAGATCGGCCCGCCGCGCAGGCTGCCGAGCGCGACCCCCCAGGCGAGCGCCTTGCAGAGCACGAGGGCGAGCAGCGCACCGATCGACCAGGCGGCCGGGTCGGCGGCGAGCGTGCTCAGGGTGGCCTGGCCGGAGAGCGCGGCCTCCTCCGGGGAGCGGCCGGTGAGCAGGGCGTACGCGGTGATGAAGCCGCCGACGACGACCGCGCAGAGCACCGTCCGGACGGCGGTCCGCCGAGCGGTGTCCACCGCCATGAAGCCCTTGACCCGCCGGCCGATCGTCTGCCCGGTCACGAGGAGCAGGGCGACCGCGGCGGCCAGCGGGATGCCCCACAGGAAGTCGCCGGGGTCGGGGACGGCGCTCTTGGGGACGGTCGGGAGCGAGAGCGCTCCGATCGCCAGGCCGGTCCAGTGGCCGAAGCCGGTGAAGACCAGTGCGCCGATGCCGCTGGCCAGCAGACTGGGCAGGATCAGTGCGACCAGTTGCGGGCCGCCCAGTCCGGCCGCCTCGAGCACCATGACCGCGGCCACCAGCGGGCTCCCGAAGATGGTGGAGATCGCCGCCGCCGCGCCCGCCGTTCCCAGCACCGCCACCAGCTGCGGGTGTTGGGCCCGTTTGGCGGCACGGACGGCGAGCAGGGCGAGGCCGCCGCCGAGCCCCATCAGCGGCGCTTCCGGACCGAGCGTCACGCCGAGCGGCAGGCAGGCCAGTGCGGCCAGCACCACGCCCGGGACGGCGACGGGCTGGGTGGGCGGTCCGCCGAGCCCCTGCACCGGGATGTGGCCGCCGCGTCCGGGCAGCCGGATGACGATCGGGGCGAGCAGCAGGCCGGCGAGCAGCAGCGCGGGCAGCGCCCACCACCAGGGGGCCTGGCTGTAGCCCGCGGTCTCCGGCAGGCTCTCCCAGACCCAGTGCTGGAGCTGGTGCTCCAGGCCGAGGAAGCCGAACGCGGCCAGCGAGACCGGGATGCCGACCAGGCCGGAGAGCAGCAGCAGGCCGAAGTAGCCCTTGCGCAGCAGCACCTCACGCAGGGTCGGACCGCCGTCCTGCTGCTGGGGCGTCCCCGGCATGGCCGCTCCTTCGCGATCCCGGGCCGCCCGATGCCACGGTGGCCCGTCCTGCGACCGAGTCTCACCCGGGGAGGGCGGCCCCGCACGGTGCGCGGGCCGTGCGGGGTCGGGAACGGGCACGGTTGCGCCGTACGGGTGAGCGGGAGCGCGGGCCCCGGCGGTCCGCCGGTCAGACCTGCCGGGTGTCGCCGCCGAGCGCGCTCTCGATGCCCTGGACCATGCGCCACAGCGGGGCCCGCCGGCTGGCGACCAGGACCACGACCTCGTCGGACTCGCCCTCGCCGGCGGCCTCGGCCGGCCGGTCGCTCCAGGTGCCGGTGACGAAGGCCATCGCCGCGTCCACCTCGGCCACCCAGTCGCTCTCCCCGCCCGAGCGCAGCCAGGTGCGCAGGGCGTGGTTGTGCGCGGCGACGACGGCCGCCGCGATCACGTCCGCGCGCAGCGGGCCGTCCGGGCGGGCCGCGAAGCGGCCGCGCAGGTAGGCGGCGAGGGTGTGCTCGTAACGCCAGACCACCGACAGCTCGTACGCCCGCAGTCCGGGCACCTTGCGGGTCAGCCGGTAGCGCTGGACGGAGAAGGACGGCTGTTTGGCGTACATCCGCAGGACGAGGCGGGCGGCGTCGCAGGCGTGCCGGACCGGGTCCTCCTCGCCGCTGCCGGACTCCAGGAACTCCGTCATCTCGGCGAGGCTGCGCTCGTGGTCGGGGAAGACCACGTCCTCCTTCGCCGGGAAGTAGCGGAAGAAGGAGCGCCGGCCGACACCGGCCAGCGAGACGATGTCGTCGACGGTGGTCTGCTCGAAGCCTCGCTCCAGGAAGAGCTCGAAGGCCGCGGCGACCAGCGCCTCGCGCATCGCGGGCTTGGCGGGCCCGTCGTTCATGGGCAGGTCCTGCTCTTCCTTCTCGCTCATTCTCCGCAACCTACATCGGCGCACCGTCCGGGGGGCCGCCCCGCCGCGCCCCACCCGCGCGCCGGCACACCCCCCGACAGGCCCCTGGAGCGTGTGGTGGGGCCAGCACACTCACCGGGAGAGCGATTG
>NZ_JBHWBZ010000091.1:0-27152 GCF_042735475.1 Kitasatospora sp. NPDC059577
ACGGGTGGGGGCCGGGGGGGGGGGGGTGTGCTGGGTTGGCTGTGGGGGGGCACCCCTTGTGGGGCGCGGTAGTGGGCCCCGGCCCAATCCACCGGCAGCGCGTACCCCGGGGGTAGCCGGATCAGGTGGGCCATCGGATCTTCCGTCAGGTGCGGGCTGCGGCCACCGCGTCCGTGTACAGCTCGGCGGTCAGATCCTCCTCACCGACCCCGAGGTCGGCCAGCACCGCCCGCACGGCATCGAGCGCCGCCCCGAGGCCGTCCCGGTCGGCCGCAGCGGTCTCGACCTCGATGAACGTCGCATCGAGTCCCGGGACGTCGAGTTCCGGGACACGGACGAGCGTGGCGAGGAACCGCCGGCCGTCGCGCTCGAAGGCGTGGTTGCGGCACCGCTTCTCGAACCGGATGCGCGGGGTGAACCCGAGGCCGCGGATGATCTGGTGAGTCGCCTCGGCGTCCTCCACCCGCGTTTCCGCCTCCCACTTCGACCCGGACGCCTCGTCCACCCGGGCACCCTTGTACGTGAGCACCGTGCGGGTGCCGTTGGGCCCGTGGACGGTGCGGATCCGGAGTTCGCGGTCGCCGCCCAGCAGGCTGCCGTCCGGCGCGTCGTAGTAGGTGTCGTGGTAGACCTCGGCTCGGCCGGAGCCGTACCGCTCCTCCAGTCGTGCGAGGACGCGTCCGGGATCGCGTACGACGGCCTTGAGTTCCGCCTCGATCGCCATGCAGACTCCTCTTTCGGTCGGGGGCGCGGGACTCCGCCCATCCAACCGTCACCCCGGGCCCCGGCGGGCCGGGCGGTGGCCTTCGACCCCGGCTCCGGTTCGGTGCCCGGGTCCGAATCCCCGGTGCGGGTGGCCCGGAGCCCCGGCCTGGGCTGGTGCCCGAGGGCAGCGGGCGGGTTGGCGAGCGGTGGTGCGAGGGCTGCGGCGTCCGGCTGGGGCCGGTGGCGCGGCCCGGCACGTTGTCCTGCTCGACGGCGTGTCGTGCCAGGCCCTCTTCCGTTCGTTCGCAAGCCGGTTGCTGTGCTCACCACATTCCGGGCCGGATTCTGCCGCGCGGAGGCGGGCCGGTGCCCTTGCGGCGAACTGCCGTGCCTGGTTCCCGGGTTGGTGGTGAGACTCCAGATGGCTCAGGAGGCCGAGAAGGTCGGACGTGCCAGCGTCGACCGCTCCGAGAAGAAGCTTCCACGGCTGCCCTTGCGTCGGCGACGACACCTTGTGGGGCGTCAACCGCCGACGCAAGGGCACCTTGAACACCCTGGCCGCGCTCCGCTCGACCCATGCTGCCCGACCGGATGGCGCCCCGGTCTGCGTGATCCTGGACAACCTGTCCGCGCACAACGGCAAGAAGATCCGCCGCTGGGCCGAGAACAACAACGTCCACCTGTTGTTTCACACCGACCAACGTCTCCCGGGCGAACCCGATCGAGGCGCACTTCGGACCATTGCGGCAGTTCACCCCTGCCAACTCCAACCATCCCGACCACACGGTCCAGACCCGCACCCTGCACCGCTACCTGCGCTCGCGCAACGCCAACGCCCGGCATCCCGACGCACTCGCGGCCCAGCGCCGCGAACGAGCGCATCCGCAGCGAGAACGGCGTCCGCTGGGGGCGGAGGACCACTCTCAAGCGAGGCCTGACAGCTCGGGCGGGTCAGTGAGCAAACGACCCGACCACCGAAACCGATCCTCTGACTCGCTCTGCTCCAGCACTCCTGCCTGAGCAAGCTGAAGCAGCACCTGATGCAGTGCGTTCCCCAGCGGGTTGACGCCCCAGAAGATGTACTTGACGTTCGAGAACGCTTCCTCCTCCGAGAAGACTCCCAGCGACTGGCCGAGACGGAACGCGGCCCAGTCGGAATCAGTCCACTCGCGCAGTCCTGCTGACAGATCCACGACCGCATCCTCCCACCCGCCCCCGGCGCCACAGCCGCCCCCGGCGAACCACTCCGGTCACAGCACTGGCGTCGGGTCGTGACCTTGACCGACCTCCGAAGCGGCTTTCGTGATGACGACCAGCGACGACACGTCCAGGCGGTCATACGTGATCGCCTTGCAGACGACCGCGAGCCGCAGGAGTGCCGCTACCTCATGCGGCGGGTGGGGGCTACTTGAGGCCGGCGGCGTAGTCGGCGGTGCAGATGTCGGCGGCCTTGTAGAGGCCGTCGGCGATGACGGTGGCGGTGATGTTGTCCTTGGTGACGACCTTGGCGTCCAGCAGCTTGGCCGGGACGTTCTTGGCGGTGGCGCTGTCGACGCTCGCGGTGGCGACGGACTTGACGTCCTTGCCCCGGAGGAGGTCGACGGCGATCTCGGCGGCGGTCTCGGCGAGCGGCTTGTACGCCTTGTAGATGGTGTACGCCTGGTCGCCGTTGACGATCCGCTGGATGGCGTCGAGGCCGGAGTCCTGGCCGCCGACGGGGACCTTGATGCCCGCGCCCTTGAGCTGGGTGATGATGGCGCCCGCCATGCCGTCGTTGGCGGAGTAGACGGCCTGGAAGCCGTTCTTGCCGAGCTGGGTGACGGCGGCGGAGATCTTCTGCCCGGCGACGGTCGGGTTCCACTCGCCGGACTGCTCGTAGACGACCTTCTTGACCTTGCCGTCGAGGACCTTGTGCGCGCCGGACTTGAACTGGGCGGCGTTGGGGTCGGCCTCGTCGCCGTCGATCATGACGATGTTCGCGTCGGCGGCCTGCGCGCCGAGCGCGTCGAGCAGGGCCTGGCCCTGGAGTTCGCCGACCTTCTCGTTGTCGAAGGAGGTGTAGGCGGCGACCGGGCCTGAGGCGAGCCGGTCGTAGGCGACGACCTTGACGCCCTTGGCGGCGGCCTCCTTGACCCAGCCCTCGGTGGACTTGGCGTCGAACGCGTCCAGGACGATGACCTTGACACCCTGGGCGATCAGGGTGTCGAACTGCTGCTTCTGCTTGGCGGCGCTGCCCTCCGCGTTGTTGTAGAGCACCTTGCAGTCCGCGCACAGGGCCTTGACCTTGGCCTCGATGAACGGGCGGTCGAAGGACTCGTAGCGGGTCGAGGACGCGTTCTCGGGCAGCAGCAGGCCGATGGACTTGGTGTCACCGGCGCCGGCGGAGTCCTTCTTGTCGCCGCCGGCCTTCCCACAGGCGGCGGTCATGGACAGGGCCAGCGCGAGGCCGGTGGTGGAGACGAGGACGCGACGCAGTACGGCGTTCAATTCGGTGCCTCTCCCTGCGGTCGCCGCGGCTTCACGGCGGGGTGGGGGGAGTCAACCCCGGGCGCGGACATGACGTCAATAATGCTGTGACCGAGAAGGTCCACCGTGTTGGTGCCGGCAGGTCTTGAGCCGGTCGGATGCCGCGAGACGTTCGACTCGGAGGAGCGAGGCCGGTGGCAGAGCCGGTCAGGGGCCGCAGGCTTACGGACCAGGAGGGCCGGCAGGTGCAGCGGATCGTGCGCCGTGGCAGCGCGAATACCGTGCGCTACCGGTGGGCCATGATGCTGCCGGCCTCCGCCGGCGGGAACCGGGTGCCGGTGATCGCCCAGCCGGTCCAGGCGGACGAGGACACCGTGCGCGAGGTGATCCACCGTGCGCTGCACGCCTACCCGCGCCGGCGCAATGCCAACGCCCGCCATCCCGACGTCCGCGCGGCCCAGCGCAAGGAACGAGCCCGCATCCGCAGCGAGAAGGGCACCCGGTGTAGCGGGCGACCCGGAACCCAAGCGGCGTGAAAGACGCCACGAGCACAGCCCATTTGCACAGCACGAATCTCACGAGGAGCTCCGCATGGACCATCGGGACGTCGACACGGCCTTGGCCGAGTTGCTGAAGGTACTCGGACCGCATGCCGACAAGGACTGGACGGTGCCGGCAGGTCCGCTGAAGTGGAGCTGCTGGGAGACGGCGGCGCACATCGGGCACGACCTGCTGGCCTACGCGGGGCAGGTGGCAGCACGTCCCGCCGACTCCTACCTCCCCTTCGACCTGAACATCCGCCCCACTGCCTCCCCGGCCGAGGTACTCCAGACGGTCACCGCCTGCGGCCGCCTCCTCAGCTGCGTACTGGCCGCAGCCGGTCCGACCTTGCGGGCCTGGCACTGGGGGCCCTGTGATCCCGAGGGCTTCGCAGCAATGGGCGTCGCCGAAGCCCTGCTGCACACACACGACATCACGCAGGGACTGGCCGTGGACTGGCAGCCGCCCGCACCGCTATGCGCGGCCGTGCTCGGTCGCCTGTTCCCCGACGCCCCTCCTGGAGACCCCGTCCAGGTGCTCCTCTGGTGCACCGGCCGCCAGGAACTGGACGACCTGCCCCGCCGAACCTCGTGGATATGGAAAGCAGCGCGCTCCGACTGATCGCACCGACCCGGCGAACCTTCTCGGTCACAGCAATCAGCAAAACCGGTCTGCGGGCAATCCGCGTCCGCTCGTTGTGTTCGTGAAGATCCCGCCGGGGGGGGCGGCAGCACGAGGGACGGGGGTGCCCGCCGCTCCCCCTGGGCGGCGGACACCCCCGGATCATGGTGGCGGATCGTCAGGGACGGTCCAGGGTGATCGAGTTGATCGGGCCCAGGTCGTAGTAGACGCCGTTCTGGGCCGGGATGTCGTAGACGCAGTCGCCGCCGCCCGAGCCGCGGCACAGGTGCGCGTGCGCGCCGCCGGTCTGGTTGTTGAGCACCCAGTGGTTGCCGTACTGGTTGCTCAGGTTGTGGGCACCGTAGCTGTAGTAGATGTCGGTGGGGGAGACGGCGGGGTTCTGGTTCTGCGGGTAGATGCAGACCGCGCCGGACGGGCAGCCCGCCCAGGAGCCGTCGGCGGCACCGGCGCTGCCGGTGCCCAGGGCGGTCAGGGCGGCGGTGGCGAGGCCGAGGGCGGCCAGGGCGTGGGTGATCCTGCGCATGGGGTGGTACTCCCTTGGCTGGTGCGGGGCCCGGCGATCGGCCGGACCGGTGCCCGTCAGCCTAGGAACGCGCGGGCGGCGGCGGTCCCTGACATCTGACAGGGGCGCGCCGCCTTGCCCCGGGCCGCCCCGCGCCCTCGGCCCGCGCCCCCCGGGGGGCGTCTCACCCGGGGGCGACCCCCGGCGTCTCACCCGGTGGCGACTCCCGGCGTCTCACCCGGTGGCGACTCCCGGCGTCAGGCCCAGCCGCTCCGGACGGGCCGGCGGGCGCAGCTGATCGGGCGTCAGCAGCTCGCGGCGGGCCTGCCAGGCGAGCAGCCGGACCCGGGCCTGCTGGTTGCGTTCCGCCGCCGCCCCGTCCGCGGCCGGAACGGCGTCCGCTTCGCGCATCAGCACCCGGGCCGGACGCTCCTCGGCACCGGGCAGGACGTCCAGGACGAGGAAACGCGAGCCCGGCGGGAAGACCACCTCCGGGTCCCCGTCCTCGGCGATCACGGACGTCCGGCGGCCGGTGGCCGACCACACCAGGAACTCCGCCGACGTCCCCGGAACGAGATCGGCCTCCGGAGTCCCGACCAGCGGTGCGGGCTCCGTCAGCAGCGCGTCCCGCACGTAGTGCCGCAGCACCTCCTCGTCCACGTCGGCGCCCAGCAGCACGGGGCCCCGGTGATTGGGCAGCCGGCGCAACCCGGAACCCAGACACGCCAGGTACGGGTCCAGCGCCCCGGGGCCGCCGGGCCGGCGGGCCGCCGCCACCAACTCGGCCCGGGACGCGGGGAGTCCGGTGTCCGCGTGGTGCAGGTAGACCGCTGCGAGGTCGTCCTTCAGGTCGTCGCGGGCCTGCGAACGCAGCGCCGGCAACCGCAGGGCGACCTGCTCGGCGCGGCTGGCGTAGCGGTGGAAGTGCGGGCCCAGCAGGGCCCGGAACGCCGCCCGTTCCGCGGCGGTGGACGGACGGCCGACGGCGAACGCGCCGTCCGGCGCGATGAGCCGGGATACGGCGGGGACCTCGGCCGGGCTGTCGCCGGCGTCGGTGCCGCTGACGCCGTTGCCGTTGCCGTTGCGGATGTCGCCGTCGCGGTCCGGCCCGGCCGTGGGGTCCACGGAGACGGCGACGGGTTCGGTGACGGCGGGTTCCACGGCGGCGGGTCGGGCGCCCGGATCGACGGGTGCCGTCGCCGGCTCGGTCACGGGCTCCGGTGCCGGTTCGGGGGCCGGTTCGGGCTCGGTGTCCGGTGCGTCGGGGAGCGGTGTACGGGCGGGGGTGGGTTCCTGTGTGCCGGTCGTGGTGTCGGGGCCGGCGGAGGTGGCTGCCCAGGTGGGCGGGTCGGGGAAGCCGGGGTCGGTGGTGGGGTCGGTGTCCTGTCCGGGGGCGTCGGTGTCGTCCGGGTCCGGTGCGTCGGGGAGCGGTGTACGGGCGGGAGCGGGTTCCTGTGTGCCGGTCGTGGTGTCGGGGCCGGCGGAGGTGGCTGCCCAGGTGGGCGGGTCGGGGAAGCCGGGGTCGGTGTCCGGTGCGTCGGGGAGCGGCGCTCGGCCGGGCTCGGCCGGGTGGGCGGTCTCCAGTGCGGGGCCCGCGTTCAGGAGCAGCCCCGGTACTGCCGCGCCCGGGACGGTGAGCGCCGTCAGCAGGCCGTTCAGGGCGGCCAGCACCTCCGCCGGCACCGTACGGTCGGCCACGCCTGCGATGAGCACCGGACGGGCCGGGTCGGGGTCGAGCAGCCGCGGGCCGTGGTCCAGTGGCGGGTCCTCCGGGCGCAGCCACAGGCCGGCCGGGACCGCCTCCAGACGCCAGCCGGCCACCGGCGCGCGGTAGAGCGCGGGGCCGCAGGACGTGGTGCCGTCGGGCAGGGGACGCCAGGCCGAGGCGACGACGCGGCCGCGGCCGGGGGAAGCGGTCAGCTCGGTCAGCCACGGCTCCCAGCCGGGGATGCCGTCGGAGGCCAGGACCCGGGCGGAGCAGCCGTCCCCGGTGCGCATCGGCAGCCCGACGGCGGCCCGCACGTCGCGGCCCAGCTCGGCCGCGAGGGCGGCGGCCAGGGCGACGAGGGCCGTGGTGGGCGCCCAGGGCGCGCTGACCAGTAGTTCGTCCGGGGCCGGGCGGACGCGGCGCAGCCGCTCGGCGATGCCGGCGGCTGCGGGCAGCGGCGCACCGGGGTGACCGACCACCAGGACCAGGGTGCCCGGCGTCGCCGTGGCGCGGGCCAGCAGGCCGGGCCGGACGTCGGGGGCGGGCTCGTCGCGGAACCAGTAGCCGCGCGGCAGCACGGTTACCAGCGGGTCCCCGTCGAACGGGTCGCGGTCGCCGCCCGCCACGGGGGAGGGGGTGGGTGGTGGCGTCTGAGGGATCACCGGGCCGGTCGCTACCGGCACGGCCGTGCCTGCGGTCGGGGCGGGCAGGGACATCGGGTCGGGCAGGGCCGTCGGTGCAGGTGCGGGAACCGGTGCGGGGGAGGGGACGGCGGCGGGCACCGGGCCCGTCGCGACCGGCACGGCCGTGCCTGCGGTCGGTGCGGGCAAGGCCGTCGGTGCGGGCAGGGACATCAAGTCGGGCAGGGACATCGGGTCGGGGGAGGGGACGGCGGCGGGCACCGGGCCGGTCGCGACCGGCACTGCCGTGCCCGCTGGGTCCACCGCCCGAGCCCGGGCCGCAGCAGCAGCAGCAGCCGCCGCCGCCGCGGCCGCCGCCGTCTCCGGCAGCGGCCACACCGGCCCGAGCCGGCGGGTGCGCCCGGCCGGGGTGCACAGCCACCAGGAGGACGGTTCGCCGTCCTCGGCGCCGCCGGTCAGCAGGGTCCCGTCGGGCCGCAGGGTGACGACGCCGTCGGGAGCGACGATGCTGGTGGCGGCGAGTTCGGCGATCCGCTGGGCGGGGCGCCGCCCGTCCGCCTGGTCGGCGGCCAGCCCGGAGGCGGCGAGGACCAGGGTGGCGGCCCGGCGGGCGGCCGCGGTGCGTGCCAGTTCGTCCAGGCCGGCGAGCAGGACGGGCTGCGCGTCGGCGGCCGCCGCCAGCACCGTCACGGTGCCGACCACGGCCGGCAGCAGGGCCAGCGCGTCGGCGAGTTCGGCGGGCAGCACCGCCGCCCCCTCCGGCGCACCCTCCGCCGGTCCGGGCGCGATGACGAAGTGCGGGCCCGCCTGGTGCAGCACCGCCGGGGCGGCGGGGACGTCGCGGTGACGGGTCAGCCAGCGCCGCACCGGCGCGGTCCCGGCGCTCACTGCTGCGCCCCTTCGGTGTCGTCGACGACGGCGGTCTGCACCTGGACGGTGCGCCGCCGGGTGATGTGCAGGGCCCGTCCGGGCGGGAACGCCCGGGGCTTGGTGTTGCCGAACAGGAAGC
Source organism: Kitasatospora sp. NPDC059577 (assembly GCF_042735475.1). Lineage (NCBI taxonomy): Bacteria > Bacillati > Actinomycetota > Actinomycetes > Kitasatosporales > Streptomycetaceae > Kitasatospora > Kitasatospora sp. NPDC059577. The sequence continues at coordinate 8,214 of NZ_JBHWBZ010000091.1, forward strand.
CTTCGCTCGGCGGGCAGGACAGCAGCACCGCCGGGGTGTTGACCTCCTCCAGCTTGCGCAGCAGCTGGTCCGAGGAGGCCCGCCCGATGCCGTTGGCGCTGCGCGCCACGATCAGGTGCAGGCCCAGTTCGGCGCCCTGCGCCAGGTAGTCCAGCAGCGGCGCGAACGGGTGGGCGGCCATCCCGCCGGGGGAGCCGGCGACCAGCTCGTAGTCGTCGACCAGGATGAACAGTTCGGGGCCCTCCCACCAGTCCCGCAGCCGCAGCCGCTCGGGCGGGATGTCCGCGCCGGGCAGCCGGTTGGCCATCGCCCGCGCCGCGCCGTCGACGATCTGGCGCAGCACGTCCACGGCGACCGCGTGCCCGAGCCGGTACTCCTGCGGCACCGCGCCCTGCAGTACCCGGCGGTAGTCGACCAGCATGATGCGTGCCTCGTCGGGCCGGTAGGCGCCGGTGATGCCGGCCGCGACCAGCTTCAGCAGGTTCGTCTTGCCCGACTCGCTGTCACCGACCACCACCAGGTGCGGCGTCTCCTCGAAGTCGTGCCACAGCGTGTCCATCGACACGTCCTGCAGGCCCAGCGGGACGCGCAGCCGGCCCTCGGGCGCGGGCAGCGCGGCGGCGGGCAGCTGCAGCGGCAGCATCCGGACCTCGGGCGCGCGCGGCCCCGTCCAGTGCTCGGCGACGGCGTCGACCAGGTCCGCGACCCCGTCGCCGAGGTCGTCGGTGCTGCCGTTGCCGTCCATCCGGGGCAGCGCGGTGAGGAAGTGCAGTTCGTCCACGGTCAGGCCGCGGCCGGGGATCTTGGGCACCGTCCCCGCGACGCGCATGCCGATCGCGGAGTCGACCGGGTCGCCCAGGCGCAGCTCGAAGCGGGTGCCCAGCAGGTCGCGCAGCGCGCCGGTGACCTCGCCCCAGCGGGTGGTGCCCACGATCAGGTGGATGCCGTAGTTGAGGCCGCGCTGGGCGATCAGGGTCAGCGCCGGCGCGAGGTCGGCGAACTCCTGGCGCACGGTGTTCCAGCCGTCGACGACCAGGAAGACGTCGCCGTGCGCCTCCTGCGGCAGCTCACCGGCCGCCAGCATCCGCCGGAACGCCGACACCGAGTCGATGCCGAGCTCGGCGAAGCGCTGCTCGCGCCGCGCGAGGATCGCGTTGACCTCCGCGACCGTGCGCACCACCCGTTCCGGGTCGTGCCGCCCGGTGACCCCGCCCACGTGCGGCAGCCCGCGCAGCGAGGACAGCGTCCCGCCGCCGAAGTCCAGGCAGTAGAACTGCACTTCGCGCGGGGTGTGGGTGAGCGCGAGCGCCGTCATCAGGGCGCGCAGCAGGGTGGACTTGCCGCTCTGCGGACCACCCGCGATCCCCACGTGGCCGTCCGCTCCCGACAGGTCGGCGGTGAGCAGGTCGCGCACCTGCTGGAAGGGCCGGTCGACGACACCGACCGGAACGCTCAGCGTGCCGCGGCCCGCCGCGCCCTCCGTGGTCAGCCCGTGCTCCGGGTGCGGCGCCAGCGGCGGCAGCAACTGGTCCAGGGTGGGCGGCACCCCCAGCGGCGGCAGCCACACCTGGTGCGCCGGCGGCCCCGCGTCCAGCAGCATCCCGGCCGCGATGCCGAGCAGGCTGCCGCTCTCCTGCTCCTCCTCCACCTCCGGCTCCTCCAGGACCAGCACGGGCTGACGCGGCGCCACGTACCCGGTGCCGTACGCGGCGACCTGCCCGGCCGCGGCCTGCCGGCGCACGGCCGCGGGCCGCGGCGCCCGGTAGGGGCCGGAGACGTACGCGGCCTTGAACCGGGTCAGCGTGGCGATGTCGCTGCGCAGGAACCCGTTGCCGGGCTGCGACGGCAGGTGGTACGCGTCCGGCACCCCCAGCACGCCCCGGCTCTCCATCGCCGAGAACGTCCGCAACCCCACCCGGTACGACAGGTGCGACTCCAGCGCGTGCATCCGGCCCTCGTCCAGCCGCTGCGAGGCCAGCAGCAGGTGCACGCCCAGCGACCGGCCCAGCCGGCCGATCATGATGAACAGCTCCATGAAGTCCCGGTGCGCGGCCAGCAGTTCGGAGAACTCGTCGACCACCACGAACAGCGTCGGCAGCGGCTCCAGATCGGCCCCGCCCGCCCGCGCGGTCTCGTAGTCCAGCAGCGAACTGTAGTTGCCCGCCGCCCGCAGCAGCTCCTGACGGCGCACCAGCTCACCGTGCAGCGCGTCCCGCATCCGGTCCACCAGCGCCGCCTCGTCGGCCAGGTTGGTGATCACCGCCGAGGTGTGCGGCAGCCGGTCCAGCCCCAGGAACGTCGCACCGCCCTTGAAGTCGACCAGCACGAAGTTCAGCACCTCCGAGGAGTGCGTCAGCGCCAGCGCCAGCACCAGCGTGCGCAGCAGCTCCGACTTGCCCGACCCGGTCGCCCCGATCAGCATCCCGTGCGGACCCATGCCGCCCTGCGCCGACTCCTTGATGTCCAGTTCCACCGGCGTGCCGTCCGCCGCGATCCCCAGCGGCACCCGCAGCCGGTCCGCGATCCCGCGCCGCGCCCAGCTCTGCACCACGTCGTGCCGGTGCAGGTCCCGGATGCCCAGCAGCGACGCCAGGTCGAAATCGCCCGCCAGCGGCTCCCCGGCCTCCACCCGGTCCCCGAGCCGGTACGGCGCCATCAGCGAGGCCAGCCGCCGCGCCGCCGGCAGCGACAACGCGTCCGGCCGCCCCAGCTCCGTCACCTCGTCACGGTGGTTGCGGTCCGCGCCGACCATCGCCAGCCGGCCCTCCTCGATCCGCAGCCGCAACCGGTGCCGCAACGGCTTCCACTCCAACGCGTCACCCAGGTCCAGCAGCACCGCGTTGCGCCACCCCGCCAGCGCCGCCCGGCTGCCCGCACCGGCCTGCGGACCGTCCAGCACGATCACCGTGAACGGCTCGTCCCGGCCCGGCTGCGCCTCCGGCTCCCACGGCCCGCGCCCCGCGAACTCCGCCCCCAGCAGCTGCTCCAGCTCCGCCGTCGACCCCGCCACCAGCCGCACCGGCCCCAGCGCGTCGGTGTCCACCGGGTGCAGCGCGTGCGGCAGCCACTTCGCCCACTCCCACTGCTCCCGGTGCTCCGCGTCCGTCACCACCGCGATCCGCAGCTCGTCCGGCGCGTGGAACAGCGCCAGCTGCGCCAGCATCGCCCGCGTCAGCGCCCGCGCCGCCTCCCGGTCGTCACCGCGCACCAGCACCTGGGCGTACCCGCGCACGTACACCGCGATCGGCTGGTCCGCGACCGTGCCGTAGGCGTGGATGAACCGCCGCAGCGCGTGCGCGCACAACGGCTCCAGGTCCTCCACCGGCTTCGTCGACAGCGGCGCCAGCCGCACCGCCAGCCGCTGGTGCCCCACCCCGACCCGCACGTCACCGAAGTCCGGGTGCGCGGCGCGCCGCTCCCACAGCCGCGAGGTCCGCACCAGCGACGCCGCCGCCCCCGGCGCCGGGTGCCGCCACGCCAGCGCCTCCTGCTGGCGCACGATGTGCCCGCGCACCTGACGGCGCATCTGCGACAGGTACCGCAGGTAGTCCCGCCGCTCGGCCCGCAACTCCCGCTTGCGGTCACTGGAACCGCGGATCAGCGACGTCACCAGCATGCCCACCGCCGACAGGCCCATCATGCCCATCGCCACGTAGCCGAGCATCCCGCCACCGTCACCGGGACGCAGGAACATGAACACCATCGACAGCGAGCTCAGCGCCATCGGCGCCATCGAGATCATGCTCGACATGCCGCTCTGCGCCTCCGGCAGCACCGGCGGCTCCTGCAACTGGATCTCGCCGTCGGGCATCGCCGGACCGGGGCGCCGGGGCGGACGGTCGACCAGCACCACACTCAACGAACGGCTCCTCGCACCAGGGGGGACGGCCGCGAAGCCCCCGCGGTCCGGGGCGCCGTCCGCCCAGGACCACGGACGGCGCCCCGCCCCGGGTTCACCCGCCGTACGGAACCCGCCACCCGCCGGTGAACCCCGCAGCCCCCGCGGCCCGTGGCCCAGGGTGAGGGAGACCGCCCCGCCGGGCGGGACGGCCCAGGCCGTACGGACGTGAGGAGAGCCTTGAACGGGAGCGCCAACGGGACCGCAGTCGCCGGACTGTGCCGACTGAGGTTCCACGCACCCGACGCGGTGTTCGACCTCGCGGTCCCCGCCGACGTGCCACTGGCCGACCTGCTGCCGGCCGTCCTCGCCCACGCCGGCGACGACCTCGACGAACAGGGCGCCGAACACGACGGCTGGATCCTCCAACGCCTCGGCGAACCACCCCTGGACGAAGAACTCGGCGCCGACGCCCTCGGCCTGCACGACGGCGAGGACCTCCACCTGCGCCCGCGCCGCGACCCCCTGCCCGAAGTCCACTACGACGACCTCGCCGACGGCGTCGCCACCGGCATGCGCGAACGCCCCGACACCTGGCGCCCCGCCCTCACCCACCACGTCGCCCTCGCCCTGGCCGTCACCGCCCTCGCCGGCGGCCTCGCCCTCCTCCTCCTGCCCGGCCCGCCCCACCTGCGCGCCGGCGCCGCCGCCATCACCGGCCTGTTCCTGCTCCTCGGCGCCCTCAGCGCCTCCCGCGCCGTCGGCGACGCCGGCGCCGGCACCGCCCTCGGCACCACCGCCGTGCCCTACCTCGCCCTCGCCGGCGCCCTCCTCACCACCGGCACCGGACCCTCCGCCACCGGAGCCCGCCTCCTCGCCGGCGGCTGTGCCGGCGCCGGAGCCGCCGTCCTCGCCATGGCCGCCGTCGGCTGCTCCGCCCCGCTCTTCCTCGGCCTGGTCCTGCTCGCCCTGCAGGTCACCACCGCCGGCGCCCTGCTCCTCGCCGGCCTCACCGCACCCGCCACCGCCGCCGTCCTCGCCGTCCTGCCCGTCGCCGCCGCCTCCTTCCTGCCCGGCCTGAGCTTCCGCCTGTCCGGCATGCGCCTGCCCGCCCTGCCCCGCAACGCCGAGGAACTCCAGGAAGGCATCGAAGCCGTCCCCGCCGCCTCCGTGCGCTCCCGCAGTGCCGTCGCCGACGACTTCCTGACGGCCTTCCACCTCACCCTCGCCCCCGTCCTCGCCCTCGCCCTGGTCACCCTCACCGGCCAGGACGGCTGGGCCCCCACCGCCCTGACCTGCGCCCTCGCCCTCCTGCTCCTGCTGCACTCCCGCGGCATCGGCAGCATCCCCCAGCGCCTGGCCGTCCTCGTCCCCGGCGCCCTGGGCCCCGCCCTGCTCACCGCCCACCTCGCCGCTGGCCAGTCCACCGCCGCCCGCCTGGGCCTGCTCGCCGCCCTGCTCGCCACCGCCGCCGTCCTGGCCGCCGTCTCCTGGACCGTCCCCGGCCGGCGCCTGCTGCCCTACTGGGGCCGCGCCGCCGACCTCCTGCACACCCTCGCCGCCGTCACGGTCCTCCCGCTCGCCCTCGCCGCCGCCGGCACCTACCACGGGCTGCGCGCCATCGCCGGCTGAACCCCGCCGCCACCCGACCGCGCCCCGCCGGCCCCACGCCCCGCCCCGCCCCCGAGGAGAACCACGCCATGCAGTCGAAGCGCGACCAGGTGCAGGCCCACCTGTTCGTGATGGGCCGTCTCGCCACCGGCATGCTCCGCGGCGAACCCGACGCCCCCGACGCCCCCACCGGACGCACCTCCCGCGGCATCGTCACCGGCACCGTCCTCGCCGTCCTCGCCTGCCTGGGCGCCACCGTCTACGGCGTCCTCGTCCCCGGCGGCGCCACCGGCTGGAAGAAACCCGGCACCCTCGTCCTGGTCAAGGAGAGCGGCGCCCGCTACCTCTACCTCGACGGCACCCTGCACCCCCTGCTCAACGAGACCACCGCCCGCCTGCTCGCCGGCGACCAGCTCACCGTCGACCAGGTCAGCACCCACTCCCTCGCCGACACCCCGCGCGGCACCCCCCTCGGCCTCCTCGGCGCCCCCGACGGCCTGCCCGAACCCGGCCGGCTCACCACCGCTCCCTGGCTCGCCTGCGCCGCCCTGCGCCCCAGCCCCTCCGGCGACCGCCGCCCGCACCTGGCCCTCGCCGTCGACCCCGCCACCCGCGGCACCGCCCTCACCGACAACCAGGCCCTCCTGGTCACCGCCCCCGACGGCACCACCCACCTCCTGTGGCACGGCCGCCGCCTGCGCCTGGACACCCGCAACGGCGCCCGCCAGGCCCTCGGCCAGAGCGCCGCCACCGCCCAGCCCGTCCCCCAGGCCTTCCTCAACGCCCTGCCCGCCGGCCCCGACCTCGCCGCCCCCGACCTCGACCAGCGCGGCACCCCCGGCCCCGACCTCGCCACCCACCCCACCCGCATCGGACAACTCTTCACCGGCCCCAACGGCGACCACTACCTCCTCACCCCCGCCGGACTCACCCCGCTCACCCCGATGGCCTTCGAACTGCTGCGCAACGACCTGCGCACCCAGCAGAGCGCCTACCAGAACGCCGCCGTCACCCCCGCCGACGTGGGCGCCGCCGACCTCGCCGCCCACAGCGCACCCCCCGCACCCGCCGCCACCGCCGCCACCGCCCTGCCCACCACCGTGCCCGAACTCCTGACCGCCCCCCAGGGCCGCGACGTCTGCGCCGAACTGCGCCCCGGCGACCCCGGGCCCACCACCGCCGTCACCCTCGTCGACGACACCGCCCTGCAGGGCTCCGCCCCCACCGCCCAGCCCGGCGTCGAGGCGCCCTGCGCCACCGCCGACACCATCGCGGTGCGCCCCGGCGGCGGCGCCCTGGTCCGTGCCCTGTCCACCGCCGGCACCGGCGCGACCCTCTACCTGGTCACCGACAACGGGGTGAAGTACCCGCTGCCCTCACCCGCCGTCGCCAAGCAGCTCGGCTACGGCGACGCCGCCCCGCCGGGCATCCCCGAGGCACTGCTGACCCTGCTGCCCACCGGCCCCAGCCTCGACCCGGCCGCCCTCACCGGCACCCCCGCCACCCCCGCGCCCGCCGCCCCCGCACCCGCCTGCCCGCGGTGAACCCGCCGCCGACACGGCGCCGTTGACCTGAAATGAACCCGGCATCCTCAAGCCCGGGCCGACGAAAGGAACCACCCGATGGCCCCCAACCTGCAGACAGACGACGCGGTCGTCCGCGGCATCCTGGCGACCCTGGAGAGCCACATGGACGCGATGACGCGCGCCGGCACGGAGGTCGAGAACGTCAACAGCGAGGTCCAGCAGCACTTCAAGGCCGCCTGCAGCACCCAGTACCAGGGGAAGATCCAGGACTGGCAGCACCGCTACCAGCAGCTCAAGAACGCCTACCAGACCTTCCACGGCAGCTTCAGCGCCGGGCACGGCCAGGTCAACACCGCCCACGACGAGGCCGCGGGCGTCGGTGCCAACTGGGGCGGCGCCTCCGCCGACATCTACAACGGCCTCAACCCCTGACCCCGCCCCCCGCCACGCCCGCCCCACCCGACGACCCCACCGAGAGGACCCCCGATGGCCAACATCATGCTCAACCACGCCAACATCGACGAGGCCGCCGACGCCCTGACCCAGGCCGGCCAGGGCATGCACACCGCCATGGACAACTGCATGGCGGCCATCAAGACCGCCGAGGCCCAGCTGAGCGGTGACCTCGCCACCGCCGCCCACGCCTTCTACCAGGTGCTCGCCACCCAGAACGGCACCATGAACGACGACATCGTCAAGGGCGCCGAGGTCCTGCGCACCATGCACGGCCTGCTGCGCGACGCCGACAAGCGCGCCGCCGCCGGCATCGGCTGATGGGCACCCCCACGGAGCCCAACTACGAGCACACGCTCAGCGTCCACAAGGACGACCTCCAGTACTTCGCGAACACGGAGATCGGTGCCCTCCTGGACGACCTGAACAAGAACTCCGGCTACAACGTGATGCAGCGCTACGCGGGGATGCTGGACGACACGGGCAACTCGCTGCTGGTGGGCAACAGGCTGTTCTTCGCGGACTCGGTCGTCCTCGACTTCAAGAACCTGGCCACCGGCCTGGCCACCGACCTCGGCACCCTCAAGGCCCAGATGCGCCAGGCCCAGGTGAAGATCCAGCTGACGCTGACCATCATGGACGAGGCCCACGAGGAAGCCATGACGGCAGCCGAGATGATGGAGGTCCTCACCAAGGTGTCGGGCGCCGCTCCGCCCAAGTCGGGCAAGTAACACAGTAGTTGACCGTACAAGGCATGTGGGGGCACTGATGGCCGGGACCTGGGAGCAGGTGCTCGCGTTCTTCGCGGGCCCGGACCAGAAGATCGTCGACAGGAGCAAGGTCGCGGAGCTGCCCGCCGGGGCCAAGTCCTGGATCAGGCCGGACCAGGTCCAGAAGGGTACGTCCGGCGCCAACTTCTACTTCGGCACAACAAAGGACACCGGGCGTGCGGACACGGCCAAGACGGGCGAGAGCAAGCCCGACGTGTGGTGGGCGTGGAACTACACCTTCAACAGTGTCAACCACTTTGTCCTGATCGGGATCCCGGTCAACTACACGGACTGGGGCAACGACGCGGACAAGCCGCTGTCCCAGTTCATCCACCAGCACGAGGGGATCCTCGGGCCGCTGGCGGGCGGCGGCGGCAACGGCACGGTCGACCCCCGGAGCCTGCGGGTCGCCGCGCAGGGCCTGCGGGACGTGGGCACCTGGCTGGACACCTGGTACCCGCGGACGAAGAAGTGGGCCGACCTGATCGACGGCCCGGACAGCAACTGGCAGGGCGACGCGGCCGGCGAGTTCAAGATGCTGCTCAAGCGGTACGCGCTGGAGATGGAGACCATGCGACTCCAGCTGGACACGGTGAAGCACCCGGCGGACCTGGAGGCGGCAGCCGACCAGATACCGAAGACGGTCAACGGCCTCTACACCGTCCACAAGGATTGGTGGGACTCCGGGGATCTGTGGCCCTCCCACGCCATCTACTGGGCGCTGGCGGAGGAGATGGACGGCCAGAGGCCGGTGTTCGACGCCAACGGCCAAGTGACGTCCATCCCCTCCAAGACGCTCGGCGACGCCACCCAGGACGCCTTCTACGTCGCCCTGGAGAAGAAGGCGAAGGAGATCTGGCTGTCCAACGTCGTCATGTACCTCGACGCGCGGAAGGGCATGTACGGCACCGGGACGGATCCGACGGACGCCCTGGCCACCTCCTACTCCACGCTGGTCGCGGACTTCGGCCGCGGCTACGTCAACATCAGCCTGGACCTGCCCACCGCGGCGCCCCCCGGCCCGGGGGCGGGCGACGGCACCGGTGGTGACGGCAAGGGCGGTGCCGGCGGCGGCAAGGGCGGTGACGGCAAGGGCGGCGACCTCGGCCTGGGTGACGGCGCCGGCGGCGGTGGCGGCGGTGGCGGCAGCAAGTTCGACCTGTCGGGCGGCGCCGGCGGCGGCAAGGGCGGCGACGGCAAGGGCGGCAGCTCCAAGACCCACCTGCCGCCGCCGCCCCCGGTCATCGGGGCCGGTGGCGGCGGTGGCGGCGGCGCCGGCATCGGGGGCGACGGCGCGGGCACGCCGATCCTCGACAAGGACCACAAGCCCGTCCTCGACGCCAACAAGAAGCCGGTGCTGCTGCCCCCCGGCGGCTACATCGGCAAGGACGGCCAGGTCTACGACGCCAACGGCCAGAAGGTGCTCGACAAGAACCACAAGCCGGTGATCGTCCCGCCGGGCTCGGACGTCCCGCCCGGCACCGGCGGCGGCATCTACGGGCAGAACGCCAAGGTGCCCAAGGGCTCCAAGATCCGCGACGACGGGACGGTGGTCGGCCCCGACGACAAGGACGTGCTGGACCGCGACGGCAACCCCGTGGTGGTGCCCAAGGGCGGCTCCATCGCCGGGGACGGCACCCTGCTCGACTCCACCGGCCGCCCGATCTCCGACATCTCCCAGCGCTACACCGACCGGCAGCACGCCATCGACGCGATGGTCGGCAGCGGCGGCAGTGGCGGCGGCGGGACCGGCAGCGGCGGCGGCATCCGTCCGCCGTCCACCGGGTCCGACTGGAACCTGGACCTCGGCTCCTCCTTCGGCGACTACGGCTCCGGCTCGACGTCGGGCGCAGGCTCGGCCTCCGGCAGCGGCGGCCTGGGTTCCTACGCCGGCCTCTTCGGCTCCGGCGGGGGAGTCGGCGGCTCCGGGGGCACCCCGTCCGGCGGCGGCTCGATGCCCAAGCTGGTCGGCTCCGGCGGCGGGCTGAGCCCGCAGGCCATCGAGAACAGCGGCGGGCTGGCCCCGGGCGGCAAGACGGCCGCCGCCGCGGCCGCCGAGTCGGCGGCCGCGGAGAAGGCCGCGCTGCAGAAGGCCTCCGCGATGGCCGCCGAGGAGCAGGCCGCGATGCGCGGCCGGTCGATGTCCACCAGCGGCGGCGGCATGCCGATGATGCCGCCGATGGGCGGCGGCATGGGCGGCGGCATGGGCGGCCAGGGCGAGAAGGACCGTCAGCGCACCACCTGGCTCGCCGAGGACGAAGAGGTCTGGGGCACCGAGACCGGTGCGGTCAACGGCGTGATCGGCCGCTGAGCGGCACACGGCCCACCAGCAGCCCACCAGCAGGGGGGCGGCGTCCCAGGAGAGGGACGCCGCCCCGGGAAAGAACGGAAAAGGCATGTCGTACTCGTTCGAGGACCAACTGAACCAGGCCATGGCCTCGTTGGAGGAGCAGAAGGAGAGGCTGGCCGAGTCGACGCGCAAGATGCAGGCGATGACCGCCGAGGCCAGGAGCAAGGACCGGATGGTCACCGCGAAGGTCGGCCCCCAGGGCGAACTGCTCGCGCTGACCTTCCACACCACCGCCTACCAGTCCATGGCCCCGGCCGAGCTGAGCACCGTGCTGAAGGACGTGCTCAACGAGGCCAAGGCCCGGATGGGCGACCGGATCACCGCCGAGATGCGCACCTTCGAGGGCGTCGGCGAGAGCCTGCGGCTGGGCTTCACCGGCGATCGCGGCGACGAGGACCTGTTCGGAGCCGGCGGCGGACTGGACCTGGACGCGCTGCTCGCCCCGCTCACCGCGATGCGCCCCGGCGCCGACCGGACGGCCAAGTCCCGCAAGCAGGAGGAGTTCAATGGCTAACACGCTGCGCAAGGACGAGGGCCTCAAGGCGGCGTTCACCAACTTCGACGACGTGGCCGCCCTCGTCGAGAAGATCAACACGGAGATCGTGGACATCAACACCAAGAACGTCAAGGCCGGCGGCGGCGACGACATCGGCAAGCAGTACCACGAGAAGATCGACAAGCCCACCGCGGACCTGACCGGGCTGACCACGCAGATCCGTAACAAGCTGAAGGCGATGTCCGCGCACGGCCAGGGCACGGCCGACCTCTTCGACGCCGCCGACGAGCACAACCTCGGCCTGGTCTGAACCGCCCTCGCCAGGGCCTGACTCCGGGCCTGCCCGCCCGCCCCCGCACCCCCGCACCCCCGTACCACCAGCCCCGCCCCCGGAGGCCCTGCCGCCATGTCCCACTCGTCCATCCACGTCTCCCCGGGCGTGGCGCAGTTCTTCCACATCATCTCCGGCATGCCCTGGCCGGAGTCCGACGAGGGACTGCTGCGGGACGTCCGGGACGACTACCTCGCGCTGGCGGAGGACCTGCCGAAGCTGAGCGAGTACATCCTCGACGCGGTGCAGACCTGCGACAAGAGGATGGAGGGCGAGGCCGCCAAGGCCTTCAGGAAGGAGTGGGGCCAGTTCGTCAACACGGACCAGACCCAGGACCCCCTGCGCAAGGCCGCTGAACTCTGCACCCAGCTGTCCGAACTGGCCGGCAAGGTCGCCAACACCGTCGAGTACACCAAGTGGATGGCGATCGGTCAGCTCGTCCAGCTGCTCATCGAGATCGCCTTCGCCATCGCCTGGTCCGTGTTCACCGGCGGCTTCTCCCTGGTGCAGCTGGAGTGGCAGAAGATCCTGACGCGGCAGTTCCTCCTCCAGCTGCTGAAGAAGCTCGCCCAGCTGATCGCCATGCACACCTTCGGCGGCATCGTCGGCGGCCTGATCCTGGACGCCATCATCCAGGGCATCCAGTTCAACCACGGCGACCGGCACGAGTGGGACAAGGACCTCACCAAGCAGGCGGCGATCTTCGGCGCGATCAGCGGCGCCATCGGCGGGCCGCTCAGCCTGATCGGCGAGGGCCTGGGCAAGCTGATCGGCCCCCGCCTGGCCAAGCTGTTCGTGGAGAGCGCGCTCAACGACGTCATCAAGGGGCTGACCGGGATAGGCCTCAAGGGAGCGGGCAAGGAGCTCGGGGAGGGCGCCGCGGCCGGCGCCCTCAAGGGGACGGCCAAGGACCTGGCCGAGAGCGTGGCGGGCGGAGCCCTCAAGGGGGCGGGCAAGGACCTCGGGGAAGGCACCGCGGCCGGCGCCCTCAAGGGCGCGGGCAAGGGGTCGGGCAAGGAGGCCGGCCAGGGCCTCGGCCACCTGCTCGGCGACGAGGCGGCCGAGAAGTTCGCGCGAGGCATCTCCAACCTCCTGAAGGAGAACGCCCAGTACCTGGCCAAGGGCTTCAAGGCCGGGCGCAAGGTGGGCGCCGCGACCGGCGAGAAGTTCGTGCGCGAGCTCGGCGAGCTCTTCGAGAAGGAACTCGGCCAGGAACTGGGCAGCAAGTTCGCCCGGGAGATGGGCGAGCACCTCGGCAGGCAGTTCGCCGAGCACTCGCTCAAGACGGTGATGAAGGAAAGCAGCAAGGAAGCGATCAAGGAGACCCTGGAGAACCTCGCCAAGGACGGCGGCCGGGCCGCGCTCACACCCGAACTCAAGCTGCTGGTCGAGAAGATGCCCGAACTCGCGGGCGGCGTCAACAAGATGAACAAGATGTTCCACCTCGGGCACGTGCTGGGCAGCCAGTTCGAGTCGGGCATCAACCAGTACCTCACCGAGGGCATCTACAACACGATCTACAACGGCGAGTGGCAAGCCAGCGGGATGAGCTTCCTCGGCGGCTTCATGATGGGCGGGATGCGCCACATGATCATGGGGCTCGCCTCGCCGCTGACCCTGCGGTACGCGGACTTCGTCCGCGGCCTGGAGAGCTCCCGGATCACCGAGGAGTCCGGCCCCAACTACCCCATGACCCACCCGCTGACCTTCCTCTCGGTGATCAGCAACATGGGCGGCCACTCGGCGCCGTTCCCGGTGCCCCGGCGGCCCGGGCACATCGACCAGATCAACGCGCCGCGGCTGTCCGGCGGCGACGGCGCCCCGCTCAGGTCGGACGGCGCCTCACTGTCCGGCTCGTCAGTCCTCGCCGGGAACCACCACCGGGAGGAGAACGGCGACGGCGTCCTCGCCGACCCCAAGGGCAAGACCAGCCACGACTCCTCCGTCGACGGCGGCTGGGACCCGAAGGGCCCCGCGCGGCCCGTCGAGACGCAGTCCCGCGGCGACGAGCGCAACGCCACCTCCGGCCCGCCCAAGTCCACGACCGGCCCGGTCGGCAAGGACGGCGCCGCCGTGCCCCCGCCGCTGCCCAGGAAGACCGAGGGCACTCCCGAGGTGCCCGGGCCCGAGAAGCAGGGCGCCGGGAACCAGGGCGCCGGGAACTCCAGGACCGGGAACCAGAACGGCAACCAGGGCGGCAACCAGTCGAACGGCGGGGAGCGCGGCAGCACCGCGACCGCGTCCGCCGACGCGAACGGCCAGGGCGCCGTGAAGCCGCCGCAGCCGGAGCCGCAGCAGTCCAGGCCCGACCCGGCGCGCCGCACCACCGTCGTCGACGAGCACGACGAACCGCCCCTGCACGACTCCAGGACCGCCACGGACGGCGGCCCCGGGGGGTCGGCCGGACGGCAGAGCAGCGACAACAGCCCGCAGTCGCAGTCGCAGTCGCAGCCGCACGAGAACCCGAACGCGAACGGCAACGACCGGAGCACGGCCCCGGTGCCGCCGGTGCGCACCAGCGCCGGGGGCTCCGGCGAGGTCCCCGGGCCGGCCGCGCCAGGCCACCCGGACCCGAACCGCCCGGACCCGAACCGCCCGGACCTGAACGGTCCCGACCCGCAGCACCCGGTGCCGCCCGTCACCCCGCCGCCCGCGACCCCGCCGCGCGACCCGAAGCCCGACGGGCCCGGCCCGCACGTCCCCGAGGGCCCGGCCGCGCCCGCCCCGGCCGTGCCCACGGCCACCGCCTCCGGCCACCTCTACCACCGGGTCGACGCGCCCGAGCATGTGAAGGCGCCCGCCGGCGACGCCCGCCGCACGGCCTGGCACGACAAGCAGCAGTCGATTGCCGAGGACCACGACGCCAGGCTCGCCGCGATCGAGGCGAAGGAGGCGACGCACCGCGAGGTCGAGGTCCGCTTGGCCGAGGGCGCCGGGCGCCTGCCCCGGGAACTGCGCGCCCTCGCGGGCCCGGACACCCCGGTGTGGCGCCGGGCCGGCGAGTCCATGCGGGCCGACATCGAGGCGCGCCCGCACGAGCGGGAGGAGATCCTGGCCGGCGCCGCGGACCGCCTGGAACTGGCCGGCGCCCGCGAACTCGCGCTCACCTTCGCGACGAACCGCTTCGACCGGATGCTGGCCGACCGCGGCCTCGGGCCGGAGCACTCCGGCGACCACGCCCGCTCCGAGATCCGCCGCGAGGCCTCGGAGACGTTCCGGGCCGACGCCGAGCAGGACATCGCCCAGCTGTTCACCGCCCGCACCGACATCACCCCCGAGCGCAACGCCCAGGCCGCCCGGGCGCTGGAGCGCCGGCTGGAGCACGCCGCTCGCGACCTGGACGTGCGTCAGGCGCGCGCCGGGGCGAACGAGCAGATCGAGCGGGTCGTCGACGAGGCCCACGCCGACTGGTCCGCGGACAAGCTCCCCGAGCGGGACCGCGCGCTGCTGGAGGCGGCCGGCGTGTCCAAGGACGTCCGGCTGTCGCCGGAGGCCCGCGACCTGATGGCGGACACCCTGCGGGAGCGGATGGAGGACCTGCACGGCGGCGACCGCGACGGCGAGGACTCCTTCCTGCGGATCGAGGAGGAGAACGGGGAGGGCAAGGACGGGGAGGGCAAGGACGGCAAGGAGGGCAAGGACGGCAAGGACGGCAAGGAGGGCAAGGGTGGCAAGGCCGGCAAGGCCGAGGCGCTCGCCCCCGTCGACCCGACGCGGCTGGGCCGGGCCCGGCTGGAGACGGAGTTCCAGGAGGCCCTGGAACGCCACCGGGACGGGCTGGCCCACGACTTCGCCGTCCAGGCCGTCCGCGAGGCCGTGCTGAAGCGCTCCGTCGCCGCGGTGGACGACGCGGCCGCGGCGTGGAAGACCAGCGCCCCCGACCAGTTCGGCTCCGACACGCTGGCGAAACTCGGCCTGGCCGACACCCCGTCCCCGCGCACGGTGGCCGCCGCCCGCGCCGACCTCGCCCGCCGCACCGACCGCCTGGTCACCGAGCACACCGCCGCCGACCGCGACCCGGCCCGGCTCAAGGAGGAACTGGACCGACTGACCTCCCCGGCCGCGGTCAACCGCCTGCTGGCCCTGCACGGTGCCCGCGAGAAGGCGCTGAGCGCCGCCGAGGAGACCGCCCGCACCAAGGTCCCGCACGACCTGGGCGGCCCCGACGCCACCGACCACCGCACCGACCCGGCGGCCACCGTCGAGATGGCCCTGGGGCCGGTGCGCGGCGGCCGCTCCGACCGCTACGAGCCGCCGGCCTCCGCCGCGGCCCGGCGCGTGCGCGAGGGCTACACCGAGCGGGTCCGCGCCGCGTTCGAGGAGAACTTCCGCTCCCTGCTGCGCGACCCGGACGCCAAGCACCAGGCCGTCCTGCGCGAGCAGTTGAAGCAGTGGCACAGCGAGCGCGAGCGGCTGACGCAGGGCCTGGAACAGCACGTGGCCTTCGAACGCGCCGTCCTGCCCGCCCGCGAGCAGGCCGCCGAGGGCTACGACCGCCTCGCCGAGGGCCGCCGGGTGTCGGAGGAGGAGGTCCGGGACCTCAAGAACCAGTACGGCGGCGAGTTCTTTGACGCCTACAAGGACCACTGGGGGCCCGAGGACCTCGACGGCGAACGCTGGCGCGGCCACGAGGCGGCCAACGAGAACGTCTTCGGCCGCCGCCCCGCCGAGGAGCAGGCCAAGGCCGAGACCGATCACAGGCCCGAGGCCGAGGCTGAGCCCGAGCACAAGCCCGAGACCGACTCGACCCCCGAGCACAAGCCCGAGACCGAGCCCGAGCCGACCCCCGAGCACAAGCCCGAGACCGAGCCGAGCCCCGACCACAAGCCCGAGACCGAGCCGACCCCCGTACCCGGGCCCCTCACCCCGTCAGGCCCGCTCGTCCGCCCCCGGGACACCGTCCGGGAGCAGCCTTCGGGCACGAAGCCGGGCGGGGACCGCCCGGAAGGCCACGAACTCGTCGAGCAGGGCGACCGCCGCCCGGACACCCCCGCACCCGAGGACCACCGGCCCGCGACGGCCGGACCGCTGCAGGAACAGGAACGCCGGACGCTCCTGACGACCCGGCAGGACCACGAGGGCACCGGGCCCCGCCGTGACGAGCAGGAGCAGGCACACCAGGAGCCGGCCCGGAAGGAGCGCGAGGCCGCCCAGGAGACCGTCCACCCGGTGGCGCAGCGCACGCCCGCGAAGTCCCCGCACTCGGACTCGGAGGACGACTGGAGCACCGGCGGAACGGACGACGAATCGTCCGCCCCCAGGAATGCGGCGGCTCAGATCACCCAGGCCACCCAGGCGGTCCACCTCACCGAGACCGAGCCGGAGACCCCGTCGGTGACCCAGCCGGAGGCCCAGCCGGAGATCGAGCAGGGCTCGGTGCTGGACCTCCCCGTCGAGCCCCTGCCGGCGGGCTCGTTCGAGGCCGCTCAGCTGTGGCGCACCCGTGACCGGCTTCCGGAGTTCCACATCCAGGACCACACGCTGATCACGTGGCCCCGCGAGGGCGACACGTCCGACCTCCCGGAGGCCCCGGACGAACTCTTCCGGCACGCGGTCGACCTGATCGAAACCCGGCTGCAGTCCATCCTCGACCGGGCCGAGGACGTCATCCATGACCCCCAGGCCCAAGACCACGACCGCGACGCCGCCCAGGTGCTGCTCGACACCCACACCGTGCTGGCGGGCGACGGCTGGTCGCCCGCCTACATCAGCGAGTTCCTCCACCTGCAGATGCGGCTGCGCGCCAGTGCGGTGCCCAACCTGTTCCCGGAGCGACTGTTCGAACAGAACCCGCAGCCCCTGGAGGGAGGCGGGCAGTCGGGATTCCGCATGTTGACCGCCTACGAATTCCCGGACGGCCCGATACCGAGGGAGCACGACGGCGGCCCGCTGCGCGGCAGCAACGGCGCCGCCGACGCGTTCTACACGTGGCTGAAGGACGAAGCAGGCGGGCACCCGGGCTACATCGCGGAATGGGAGGGAACCCAGGGCGGCGGATCCTGGGAGGGGTCTCCCCTGAGCGCGAAGCTGATGTTCGCCCACTTCCGCCCCGGTGACGGGGTGCAAGCGGAGTACCTCTGGCGCAAACTCGGCTCCCAACACGACATCGTGTACGGGCAGGACTACGTCCGCAGCATGGTGGCCCAGCACGTCTTCACCCACGAGTTCCTGAAGAGGACGGAGCTGCCGAACGTGGACCGCGCCACCGGGCAGGTCACCCTGTTCCGGCTGGAAAGCCAGCGGCACATCGACAACATCACCGGCAGCGAAGACCGGCAGCAGGGCCGGCCGATGCCGCTCCTGCGGGGGCCGGCCGAGTCGTTCAGCCTGCTGTCGCCCTTCAAGGAACCGCACAGCACCAGCGACAGTGGTCCGTTCTACGTCACGGTCCAGACCGTCCCGATCCACCGGGTGTTCGGGACCCACCTGCAGGGCCGGTACGAGAATCTCACCTCTCCGATCTTCGGCGGTGAGGACGAGTTCGTCGTCATGTCGGCGGGCAGGGAGATCATCTTCAACGGCATGACCGTGCCCCTCACCCCGCGCCAGCGGGCCGAGGAGCAGCAGGCCGCCCAGAACACCCAGAACGCCCAGCCCGTCCAGCCCGCCCAGGCGCCGGCGGCCCCCGCCGCCGTGACTCCGCCGGCGCAGGTGCCGGGTCCGGCTGTGCCGCCCGTTGCTCCGGGTGCGGTGCTGCCCGCCTCGGCCTGGGCCGACATCAGGACGTCCGCGCCGCCCGCGCGGATGGAGACGGAGCGCTTCGATCCTCTCGTGCGCGGGCAGGCCGGCCCGGGCGACATCGCCGGCCCCGGCGTGCGCGACCAGTACGAGAACCGGCAGCCGAGCCTGGGCGGGCTGCACGGCGCCGAGACCGCGATCAGCTACGACGTGCGGCGCTTCGAGGCCCAACCGGGTCACTGGGTCACCGAGTTCACGCTGAATCTGCACCTGCAGGGGCCGGACGGCCGCCCGCTGCCCACGCACGAGGCCACGCGGATGCTCGACCGGGTCCGGGCGGTGGTCGACGAGCGTTTCAACGAACGGTTCCGCCTGCCCGGCGGGGACCAGGTGCACCTGCGGGTGGACGGCACGCAGAACGAGGCGGGCGCGCACCGCGCGATCACCGTGGTTCCCGGTCGCGACCGCAGCGACCAGCTCACCTGGTACGACGAGAGCCCGCCCGGGGTGCTGCTGCACGAGGTGCTGCACTTCCTGGGCCTGCCGGACGAGTACGTCGAACGGGCGGCGACGCCGGGTGACGCGTTCGCGCTGCGCCGGCGCGACCGGTGGGCGGGTGAGGACGGGGTGATGGGCACCTCGGCCCACCGGGACGACTTCACGGTGCTGCCCCGGCACCTGGAGCGGATCGAGGAGGTCCTGCGTTCCGGCCCGGTCGTGCGTGATCTGACGTTCGCCCAGTACCGGTCCGGCTCGACGGTCCCGACCGCCCCGGCGCCGCACGCCCCGGGCACCGGCGCCGTCGCCCCGGCGCCGCCCCGCACCCCGGCCGCCGCGCCCGGGCCTCCGCCGCCGCCCCCGCCGCCGCCGGGCGGTCCGCTGGCAC
>NZ_JBHWBZ010000092.1:0-26001 GCF_042735475.1 Kitasatospora sp. NPDC059577
GGCCGCGGAGCTGGGCGGCGGTCTGGGGGGGGGGGGGGGGGGGGGGGCGGGGGGGGGGGGGGGCGCGGGCGCGCGCCCGGCGGGCGGCCCCCCCCCGCCCCCCCCCCCCCCGCCGGTATGTGTGGATGTGGAATTCCTCCTGTACATCCCTTCCGGTGTCTCCCTGTCTCCTTGTCTCCCGGAGCGGATGTCAGGCGGGCCCCCGCCGGCCGTTTCGCCGCCGGGACCGGGCGTCCGGGTCCGGCGTCACGGGGCGGCCGGGTCCGGCGTCACGGGGCGATCTCGAACTCGGGCGGCTGCAGGCCCGCGAGGCAGCCCGTGTCCGGGGCGGTCGGGGTGTCGAAGAACGAGCGGGTGATCGACTGCGCGCACGGGGAGTCGGCGAAGACCACGTGGGCGACGTAGGGGACCGTGACCTCGGTGGAGCGGCTCAGGGTGCGGGCGGCGTAGGGGCCGCTGCTCGGGGCGGTCTGGGCGTCGAACCCGCCGGACAGGACGAGGGAGGGGATGTCGCTGCGGGTCACGTCCCGGACCGAGGACGGTGCGGCGGGCACGTCCCAGGCGCGGCAGTCCGCGTGGAGCCAGGCGAGCCCGGGGGCGTTGGCCAGCACCGAGTCGGGGAACGACGGGAACGCGCGCCGCCCGGCCTCGATCACGTCCTCCTCGCTCTCGAACGGTGTCCACTCGCGGCAGAAGACGCCGTAGGCGAGGCCGTGGGAGAGCCGGCCGACGGCCTGCGGGCTGAGTTTGCCGCCCGCCCACTGCTCGGCGATGCGCTGCGGGTTGCCGTGGGCCAGTTCGTCGATGGAGCGGGGCACGCCGGCCGCCAGGTGGCTGGCGAAGGTCAGCCAGTTCACCAGCACGCCGCCGTCCAGCACCACCTCCACCGGGTCCGGGTGGCCCGGGACGGTGACGGTGGTGGTGACCGGCCGGGCTTCGAGTTCGCCGACGAGGCGTTCGAAGACGGCCTTCAGGTCCGGGTAGCGGTCGTTGCAGGCGCTCTGCTGCGCGCAGGCCCGGAAGATGCCGTCGAAGCCCTCCCGTGCGGCCGTCCAGGTCACGGCGCCGCTCGCCAGCGACGGCGGCAGGACGCCGTCGATGCCGACCGACCGGATGCCCTGCGGGTGCTCGCGCAGGTAGAGCAGGGCCAGGTCGGTGCCGTAGGAGATGCCGAACACGTTCCACTGCTCGATGCACAGCGCTTCGCGCAGGTCGGCGTAGTCGGCGGCGCTCTCGGTGGTGTCGTAGGCGGCGAGGTCGGCCCCGCCGCCCGCCAGCGCGTCCCGGCAGGCGCGGGTCTGGCGCACGTGCAGGCGCCCGGTGGACGGTGCGCCGTAGACGAGGTCGAGGGCGTCGGCGTTGAAGTGGTCGATGTTGGGGCAGGTCAGTGCCGGGTCGGCCGAGTAGGTGCCCCGCTGGGACATGAAGATGACGTCCCGGTCGCTGTTCAGGCCGCCGCCCAGCGCCAGTTGGATCTCGGAGACGGCGTCGTCGCCGGGGCCGCCGGCGAACCACACGATCGGGTCGGGCGCGGGCCGGGGCGTGGCGGCCGGCACGATCTCGACTCCGAGGGTGATCGTGCGCCCGTCGTGCCGGGCGCGGTTCTCGGGCACGGTGAGCGTTCCGCAGCGGGCGCCCTCGATCGGGGGCGCGGGGTCGGCCGTGCGCGGGCAGGGGCCCGGCTCGAAGTGGGCGCGGCCCGTGGTGTGGGCGCGCGTGCCCAGCGGCGTGCGGGCGCCCGGGGTCGCCGGGGTGCCGGACCCGGCCCGGGCGGGCAGCGCGGCGAGGCCGACGACGAGGAGCCCGGCCGCGGCCCCGGCCAGCGCGGTGCGCAGCCGTCGCACGGTGCGCAGCCGTGGTGCGGTGCGCAGCCGTGGCGTGGTGCGGTGGTGGGGCGGGTGCATGGACATCACGCGGTTTCCGTTTCGGGGGTGATGGTGAACGGGGCGGGCACGAGGTCGGCCGCGCAGGCGGTGTCGGGTGCGGTCGGGTGGGCGAGGAAGGAGGCCAGGATGCTCTGTGCGCAGGGCGACTGGGGGACCACCCAGTGGCCGATTCCCGGGATCAGTACGTCCGTCGAGCGGGACAGTGTGCGGGCGGCGTAGCGGCCCCAGCCGGCGCCGGTCTTGGAGTCGAAGGTTCCGGACAAGACGAGGGCCGGCACGTCGCTGACGGTGGTCACGCGCTGGACGGCGGTGCGGTCGGGGACGTTCCAGACGTGGCACACGTCGTACTGGAAGGGCAGTTGGGGTGCCTGGGCCAGGACGGTGTCGGGCCAGCCGGGGAAGTTGCGGCGCCCTGCCGCCAGCAGGTCGGCGCGGGAGTAGCCGGGCACCCACTCGCTGCAGGCCACGGACTCCTTGAGGCCGTAGGCGAATTCGCCTACGGCCTGGGTCGCGCCGGCGGCGCGGGCCTGGGCGAAGCGCTGCGGGTTCCCGTGGGCGAGTTCGTCGAGTGCCGCGGGGAGGTCGGCGAACGGGACGGCCTTGGCGACCACCAGGTCCACCAGTGCGCCGCCGTCGAGGACAACGGTGACCGGGGTCGTGCCGCCCGGCGGCCGGGCGGTCAGTGTCAGGGGGTGTTCCTCCAGGCGCCGGACCTGTCGGGTGAGTGTCTGCGGGAGGTCGGGGTAGCGGTCCCTGCAGGCGGGCTGGGCCTCGCACGCCGCGAAGACCGCGTCGATGCCCTCCCGGAAGCTGTCCCAGGTCCACGGCAGGTTCACGACGGGCGGGGGTGCGACCGAGTCGATGGCCACCGAGCGGATTCCCCGGGGGTGCAGGCGCAGGTGGGTGAGGGCCAGGTCGGTGCCGTAGGAGTAGCCGTAGACGTTCCAGTGGTCGATGTGCAGGGCCGTGCGCAGGTCGGCGAAGTCGGCGGCGTTCTCGGTGGTGTTGTAGGCGCTCAGGTCGGCTCCGCCGGCGCTGAGCCGGTCGCGGCACTGCGCCGTCGCCCGTACCAGGAGTGCTCCGGTCGAGGGGGCGTCGAGGGGCAGTCCCACGGCTTGGGCGTAGAAGCGGTCGACCTCCGGGCAGGCGAGGTTCGGCTCGGAGTGGAGGGTTCCGCGCTGGGCCATGACGATCAGGTCGTGGTCGCGGTTCACGCCGGCGGCGGTCAGGAACGGGATGTTGCCGAAGGCGTCGCCGCCGGGGCCGCCTTCCATGAACACCACCGGGTCCGCGGCGGGCGTCGCGGAGGCGGCCGGGACGATCGCGACGGCCAGGCGCACGGTCCGTCCGTGCGGGTGGGCGCGGTTCTCGGGCACCTCCAGGGTGCCGCAGTGTCCGGGGACCGGCTCGGGGGTCTGCGGGCAGGGGCCCGGCGTGAAGTGCGGCCGGGTTCCCGGCCCGTTCTCACCGGCCGGAGCGGCCGTGGCGCGGAGCGGCGCGGGGGCGAGGGCGCCGAGGAGGGCCACGGCGGCCGCGGCCAGCGCGGTCGCGGTGCGGGCGCCGCGGGTGCGCCGGCGGGCGCAGCGGGTGCGCGGCCGTCTTCGGGGCGGGGCGCCGCCGTGGGAGGGCGGCGGGCAGCCGGGGCCGGTGTCCTGTTCCATCGTGTGATCCCGTCTCCTCACGCCCCCGGCCGGCCCGGTCGGGACGGCCCCGCGCGGCGCCGTTCGCCGTCGCAGGGTCGGAACGGGCACCACCGGGGCCCAGCCTGTGGTGGCGCGCGGTCGCCCACCAGCGGTGGGATCCACTCGGCGCACACCTCCCCCACCCCGGGGAGGGGAAGGCGCGGCGGGGCGTGGACGGGGCTGCGGGCGAGGGCGCCGGCGGCGGCATGGGCGGCGGGTTCCCTGGCGGCACAGGGCGGGTGACGGTGCGGCGGGGACGGGCCGGGAGACACGCGGGCGGGACGGGGACGTGCCGGGGCCGACAGCGGGCGTCCTGGCGGCGCCGGGCGGGGCCGGCCTGGGGCCGCGGGCGAGGGCGCCGGGCGGGGCCGGCCTGGGGCCGCGGGCGAGGGCGCCGGCGGCGGGCGTCCTGGCGGCGCGGGGCGGGTGACGGTGCGGCGCCGACCGGACGGACCGGGGCGCAGGGGGTGGGTCGGGGCCGGGGCTGTGCGGTGCGGCGGGTGGAACGGGGATCTGTCCGCCGGTCGCCGTCGCGCCCGCGCCGTCCTCGGTCCGGCGCCGGCTCGCCGCCGGGGCCGGGCCGGTGCCGCGCGCGGGGCGGGTTCGCGGGGCGGGGGTCCGTACGGCGAGGGGGCCCCGCCGTCCCTGCCCCGGGGGCGGCGGGGGCTGTGGCGTCCTGTGCCGGGTGGCGTGCGCGGCGTGCGCGGCGTGTGCGGTGTGGCGGGTGCTGCGGTCAGCGGTCAGCGGGCGGCGGCCAGTGCGGGCTGCGCGGTGGCGGTGGCCGTGGTGGTGGGGCGGGTGCGGCAGTCGTCGGTGAAGGCGAGGGCGCGCAGGTGGTAGGGGCGGGCGGCGTGGCCGAGGGAGAGGTTGTGGCCGGCGCCGTGGGCGGTGACCAGGTGGGCCAGGCCGGGGGCGAAGGCGGCGGTGAGCGCGGTGCGGTGGGCGGTGTCCAGGCGCCACCAGTGTTCGTGCTCGGCGAGGGTGAGGCGCACCGGGACGCGGACGCGGGCGGCGAGGGCGGCGTAGCGGGCGGGCCAGGTGGCGAGTTCGCGGGCTTCGAGGGCGGGGACGGGGGTGAGCAGGGCGCGGGCGGCGTGGAAGGTGCCGGGTGGGTAGAGGCCGAGGGGGCCCCAGTTGAGGCGGCCGCCGCCGGCGAGGTCGTCGGGGCGGTCCCAGGCGCCGGGGGCGTAGTGCTGGGCGAGGCCGTTGATGTCGGCGCCGAGCAGGGGCAGGCGGGGGTCGTGGGGCCAGTGGGCGGCGAGGTGGAGGGCGATCTTGCCGCCGAAGGAGTGGGCGAGGAGCTGGACGCCGGCGCCGACGGGGTGGGCGCGGGCGTAGTCGGTGAGGGCGGCGTGCAGGGTGGTGGCCTGGTCGGCGATGAGGTGGCCGTGGGGCAGGCGGTGGGCGGAGGCGCCGTGGCCGGGGCGGTCGACGGCCAGCACGGTGTAGCCGAGGTCGGCGGCGAGGGTGAGCAGGCTGGTGTCGGGGTGGGCGGGGCCGTCGAAGTAGGCGGCGCGCATGCCGCGGCCGTGGATGGCGAGGATGACGGCTTTGGGTTCGCCGTGTTCGGGTTCGGCGACGAGGGCGGAGATGGGGATGCCGTCGGCGTCCAGGACGAGGGAGCGGGTGCGGGTGCGCAGCGGGGTGGTGGTCATGCGGCGGCTCCGGTGCGGGTGGTGGTCATGCGGCGACGCCGGTGCGGGCGGTGTCGAGGGTGGTGAGCCAGGTGTCGATGTCGGTGGTGCGCATGAGGGCGGTGCCGACGAGGAGTCCTGCGTAGCCGGCGTCCAGGAGGCGGGCGGCGGTGTGGGGGTCGGTGATGGCGGAGGCGGAGACGGGGGCGCGGCAGCCGGCGGCGCGGACGGCGGGCAGCAGGTGCAGGCTGCGTCGGAGGTCGCCGGGGTCGCGTTCGCGGGTGCGGATGTCCTTGTTGTTGACGGCGATGACGCAGTCCTGGGGGTGGGGCAGGGCGTCGAGTTCGCGTTCGTCGGTGATTTCGACGAAGGGGGTGAGGCCGAGGCCGAGGGCGTGGGTGATCAGGCGGGTGAGGGAGGTGGCGGGCAGGAGGGCGGCGGTGAGCAGGACGGCGGAGGCGCCCATGGCGTGGGCGGCTTCGAGTTGGGCGGGGCGGGTGAGGAAGTCCTTTTGGAGGACGGGCAGGGTGGTGGCGGCGGTGACGTCGCGCAGGAGGCGGGTGGTGCCGCCGAACCAGCGGCCGGTGACGACGGACAGGCAGGGGGCGCCGGCTTGTTCGTAGCGGGTGACGAGGTCGGTGACGGTGCGTTCGCCGAGGAGGTCGTTGCCGTGGGGGTCGCGGAGTTTGACTTCCATGACGAGGGGGCGGCGGGCTGTGAGGAGGGCGTCGACGAAGCTCGTGCGGGCCTGGCTGGGGGCGGGCGTTGCGGTGGTGGTCTCGCTTCGCTCGTTCATACGGCGGCCTCCTGGAGGCGCGGGTGCCAGGCGCGGGTGAGGGCGGTGACGGCGTCGTGGGTGAAGCGGCCGGTGCGGTCGCGGGCGGCGGTGT
The DNA here is from genome assembly GCF_042735475.1 of Kitasatospora sp. NPDC059577. Classification (NCBI taxonomy): domain Bacteria; kingdom Bacillati; phylum Actinomycetota; class Actinomycetes; order Kitasatosporales; family Streptomycetaceae; genus Kitasatospora; species Kitasatospora sp. NPDC059577. Next base: position 6,093 of record NZ_JBHWBZ010000092.1, read on the forward strand.
CGATGTCGGCGCCGGCGTAGAGGGGGTGGTCGGTGACGGTGCGGTAGGTGGCGCGGTTGGCGGTGTTGAGGCCGCCGGCGAGGAGGAAGGGGATGGTGAGGCGGGGCAGCAGGGCGTGGACGTGGTCGGGGTCCAGGGCCTGGCCGGTGGAGCCGACGCGGCCGTCGTCGGTGACGGTGTCGAGGAGGAACAGGTCGCATCCGGCGCGTTCGAAGGCGCGGGTGAAGGCGCGTTCGAGGCAGCGTCCGCGGGAGATGTGGAGGACTTTGACGAGGACGGCGTAGGGCAGTCGTTCGCGTAGGTCGGCGACGAGGGCGGGGCTCTGGTAGGCGTGGAGCTGGATCCAGCGGATGCCGGTGGCGCGGGCGAGGCGGGCGAGGTGGTCGGCGTCGTCGAGGAAGGTGACGAGGACGGGTTCGAGGCCCAGGCGGATGGCGGTGGCGGCGAGGTCGGCGAGGTGGTCGGGGTCGAGGTCGGCGGGGCCGCCGGGGACGCCGTGCCACAGGCCGACGAGGGTGGGGCCGGTGTCGGCGAGCAGGGTGAGGTCGGCGCGGGTGCGGGCGCCGCAGACCTTGAGGTGGCCGGGGCGCACGGGGGCCGGGGCGGGGGCGGGGGCGGTCATTTGCCCAGTCCGAGCATGGCGGCGATGCGGTTGTACTGGATCTCGTTGCTGCCGGAGTAGATGGTGCCGGCGACGGCGTTGCGCACGTCCTTCTCCAGTCCGTATTCGGACATGTAGCCGTTGCCGCCGAAGACCTGGACGGCGGCGAGGGAGGTGGCGAGGTTGGATTCGCTGGTGAGGAGTTTGGCGATGGCCATGTCGACGGTGACGTTGTCGCCGGCTTCGAGGCGCTGGGCGGTGTCGTAGAGCCACTTGCGGGCGGTTTCGAGGCGGATCTTGGTGTCGACGATCTTGTTGGCGACGGACTGGTAGGAGCCGATGGGTTTGCCGAAGGAGACGCGGGTCTTGGCGTAGTCCAGGCAGCGGGCCAGTCGGTGCTGCATCTCGCCGGTGTTGACGATGAAGGAGTAGAGGATCTCGCGTTTCATGACGTGGTCGAGGACCATGAAGCCGCCGCCGACGCGGCCCAGGACGCGGTTCTTGGGCACGCGCACGCCGTCGAGGAAGAGTTCGGACAGCGGGGAGGTGCGCAGTCCCATCTTCTTGATGGGGTTGCCGGTGGTCAGGCCGGGCATGTCGGCGTCGAGGAGGAAGGCGGTGACGCCCAGTGCGCCGCCCTGGGGGTGGGTGCGGGCGTAGACGACGATGACGTCGGCGACGGGGCCGTTGGAGACGAAGGTCTTGGCGCCGGTGAGGATGAAGTCGTCGCCGTCGCGCACCGCGCGGGTGCGCATCTGCATGGCGTCGGAGCCGCTGTCGGACTCGGTGATGGCGTGGGCGCCGATGGCGTCGCCGGAGGCGATGCGGGGCAGGTAGGTCTCTTTGAGGGCGGGTGAGCCGAAGGCCTGCAGGGGCACGCCGGTGGAGGCGATGGAGGTGGTGACGGAGAAGTTGAGGCCGCCGTCGCGGCAGGTCTGTCCGAGGCCTTCGAGGACGTACATGGTGGTGAGCAGGGACTGGCCGAGGCCGCCGTAGCGTTCGTCGAAGGGCAGGGAGAGGATGCCGGTCTTCTGGATCAGGCGCCACTTGTCGTGGGAGAAGGCGGCCTGTTCGTCGCCTTCGATGTGGCCGGCGCTCAGGTCGTCGCCGAAGCGGGCCAGGCCTTCGCGCAGGGCCGTCTGGTCGGCGTTCCAGCGGATCACGGGTGTTGCCGCCTTCCTCCCGGGCCCGCCGGTGTGGGGCCCGGGGTGGCAGGCCGGCGTTGGGTCGCCGGCGCTCGTCTGAACAGAAGGTCTCGCCCGGGCCCGTCGTCGGCCCCCGGTCTCGCCCCGTGGGGCGGCGGCGGGGGGCCGGGGGGACGGGCCCCGGGGGCCGCGGGGGCCTTGAGGACAGGGCCTAGTAGGCGGAGGAGGAGTGCGCGTCGAGCTGGTGGACCTCGTCGCCGCGCAGGGCCGGGGAGAAGACGCAGACCAGGCGCAGGTCCTCGTCGGGGCCGGCGACGAGGTAGTGGGCGTCGTGCTGGTCGAGGGCGTAGAGGCGTCCGGGGGTGATGGGGTGGGAGGTGCCGTCCATGTCGATGACCTCGCCGGAGCCGGCGATGCAGTAGCAGGCCTCGAGGTGGTTGCGGTACTCCAGGCGGGACTTGGTGCCGGCGTTGACGATGGTGTCGGTGAGGCTGTAGCCGAGGCCGTCGCCGGCCACCAGGAAGCGGCGGGACAGGCCGTTGCCCCACTCGACGGTCTTCACGTCGGCGATGTCGCGGATCAGCATGCGTTCGGGTCCTCTCGGGTGGTGGTGCTGGCGGGGGTGAGGGTGGCAGTACCGGCGGTACTGCCGGCGGTGCGGGTGGTGGTGCGGGTGGTGCTGGCGGTGGTGCGTCCGCCGGGTGCGTCCGGGTGTGGGGGACGGGTGGGGCGGAGGTCGGTGAGGTAGGCGCGCAGTTCCTCGACGGGGTCGAGGCCTTCGGTGCGGGCGTGTTCGAGGCGGGCGACGGCGGCGGAGCCGATGATCGCCGCGTCGGCGCCGCTGTCGGCGACGGCGGCCAGGTCGGCGGCGGTCCGGACGCCGAAGCCGACGGCGACGGGGGTCGTGGGGGCGGCGGTGCGCAGCGCGGTGACGGTGTCGGCGAGTGCGCGGTGGCCGCCTGGGGGGGTGGTGCCGGAGCGGCCGTAGTGGGCGACGAGGTAGACGTAGGCGCCTGCTGCGCCGTGGGCGGCGGCGGTGAGGACCTCGGGGGTGGAGGTGGGGTAGCAGGTGGTGACCTGGGGGAGGCCTTCGTCGCGCAGGGCGTGCTGCCAGGCGGGGCGTGCGCGGGGGGGCAGGGCGTGGACGAGCAGGGCGCGGGCTCCGGTGTCGGCGACGGCGCGTGCGGTGGCGGCGGGGTCGCGGTGGCGCAGGCTGTGGCTCCAGTCGGCGAGCAGGACGACCTTGAGGTGGGTCAGTTCGGGCGTGAGGTCGGCGAGTTCGGCCAGGACGGTGTCCAGGGTGGTGCCGGCGTCGAGGGCGCGGGCGGCGGAGCGGCGGATGACGGGGCCGTCGGTGGGTGAGTCGGGGAAGGGGACGGCGAGTTCGAGGACGTCCACGTGCTGGGTGTCGAGGAGGTGGGCGAGGTCGGCCAGGCGGCCGGCGGGGTCGCCGGCGTTGAGGAAGACCGCGAGTCCGGGGGTGCCCGGGGGGAAGAGGGGGTCAGACACCTGCTGCCTCCCGGGGGCGGGCGCCGAGGCGTTCGGCGAGGGAGCGGGGGGCGCCGTCGGTGAGGGCGTCCAGGGCGGTGGTGTAGGCGGTGTGCCAGCGGGTGTGGCGGCCGGAGGCGAGGGCGAGGGCGGCGGCGTTGAGCGCGATGGTGTGGGTGGCGGTGTCGCCGGCCTGTCCGGCCAGGGCGCGCAGGAAGTGGCCGGTGAGGTCGTCGGGGTGGGGTGCGAGGTCGGCGAGGGTGCCGGTGGCGGGGGCGACGGAGCCGGCGGGCAGGTGGATGGCGCCGTCGGGGGTGTGGAGGGTGTTGTCGGTGAAGGGCAGGAGTTCGTCGGCGCCGGCGGTGTTGTGGGCCAGCCACACGGTGCGTGCGCGTACGCGGGGGGCGAGGTGGCGCAGGGCGTCCAGGGGGGCGGCGGCGGAGGCGCCGGTGAGCTGGGCGGTGACGGGGACGGTGGCGAGCAGGGGGCCGAGGGTGTTGAGGAAGGCGCCGAAGGGTTTGAGGGTGAGGGGGTAGAGGACGCGGGCCAGGCGGGTGAGGGCCGGGGGGTAGACGTGGGGGCCGGCGAAGGCGATGCCGTGGCGGGCGAGGTGGTCGGAGGTGGCGGTGTGGCCGGAGGTGAGGGTGATGCCGAGGCGTTCGAGGAGGTCGACGGAGCCGGCGGCGCTGGTGTAGGCGCGGGAGCCGGTCTTGACGACGGGGATGCCGATGGCGGCGGCGGTGAGGGCGGCGGCGGTGGAGAGGTTGAAGGTGGCGGGTCCGCCGCCGGTGCCGACGATGTTGACGCTGCCGGGGTGGGCGGGGCCGGGGTCGGGGGCGCGTTCGGTGAGGGAGGTGGTGAGGGCGGCGAGGGTGGCGGGGTCGGGCAGGCGGGTGGTGAGGCTGGCCAGCAGGGCCGCCGCCTGGGCCCGGTCGCTGTCGCGGGCCGGGCCCAGGGTGCGTTGCTCCAGCTGGTCCCACCACGAGCGCCAAGCGTCCAGGGGGACCGGGCGGCCGGCGAGGAGTGCGGTGAGGGCCGGGTGCATGGGTCAGCCGCCGACCGTGGCGGTGGCCGCGGTGCGGCGCTCGGTGATGAAGGCGTCGATGGCGGTGACGGAGCGGAAGTTGTTGGGGTCCAGGTCGGTGTCGTCGACGGGCAGGTTGAAGTGGTCCTCGACCCAGGCGATGAGTTTGAGGACGCCGAGGCTGTCGATGACGCCGTCGGAGAGGAGGTCGTGGTCGTCGGCGAGCTGGTCGGGGGTGACGTCGGGCAGGAATTCCTCGATGAGGAAGCGCTTGATCTGGGTGATGTTGCTCATGGCGGCAACTCCCTTGTGTCGGTAGTGGGTTGGGATTGGGTTGGGAAAGGGGGGTGGTGGTCAGGGGGTGGGGAGGACGGCCTTGCGGTCGACCTTGCCGGTGGCGGTCTTGGCGAGGGGCTCGTCGTGGATGGCGAGTTTCTCGGGGACGGCGGCGCGCGGCAGGTTACGGGCGAGGTGTTCGCGCAGGGTGAGGGTGTTGAGGGCGGAGCCGGGGGTGCGCCGGACGGCGGCGTGCAGGCGTTTGCCGGTGAGCGGGTCGTTCGCGGCGGCGACGGCGGCTTCGAGGACCTCGGGGTGGGCGAGCAGGACGCGTTCGACTTCGGCGGTGTTGACGGCGACGCCGCGGACCTTGACCTGGAAGTCGGAGCGGCCGGTGAGGTGGACCCGGCCGGTGTCGTCGCGGGTGACGAGGTCGCCGGTGCGGAACCAGCGCCGTCCGGGGCCGGCGCCTTCGGGCTGGGTGGTGAAGCGGCCGGTGTCGCGGGAGCGGTCGAGGTAGCCGGCGGCCTGGAAGGGGGTGGAGACGTAGAGTTCGCCGCTGCCGGGGCCTTCGACGGGGGTGCCGTCGGGGGTGGCGATGAGGGTGCGTACGCCGGGCAGGGGCGTGCCGATGGGCACGGGCAGGGCGGCGGCGGCGTCCAGGCGGTCCAGGCGGTGCAGGAAGCTGTCGTTGGTCTCGGTGCAGCCGTAGATGTTGTAGAGGCGGGCTGCGGGCAGCAGGGCGGGCAGGGCGGCCAGGGTGCGGGCGTCGATGGCGTCGCCGGTGAACGCGGCGTGTTCGACGCTGTCCAGGACGGTGGTGCCGGCGGCCTGGACGAGCAGGGCGTAGGCGAGGGGGACGGCCTGCAGGACGTGCGGGCGGTGGCGGGTGAGCCGGGTGAGCAGGTGGCGGGCGTTGAGGGCGTGGGCGGGGTCGATGAGCAGGCAGGTGCCGCCGGCGGCGAGGGTGGCCCACACGTCGAGCAGGGCGAGGTCGAAGTTGAGCGGCGCGTAGTTGGCGACGACGCGGCCGGGGCCGAGGTCGAAGGTGTCGTGGGCCCAGGCGGTGAAGCGGTCGACGGCGCTCTGCGCGAGGGGGACGATCTTGGGCAGGTCGGTGGAGCCGGAGGTGGTGAGCATGAACGAGGTGCCGGCCGCCAGGGTGGGCACCGGGGCGGGGCGGGCGAGGGCGGGCAGGGCGGGGGCGTCCTGGCCGAGGGGGGCGAGCAGGCGGCGGGCGCCGGCCTGGGCGAACAGGGCGGCCAGCAGGGCCGGGGCGAGCTGCGGGGAGGGCAGCAGGAAGGGGCGGCGTTCGGTGAGGCAGGCCAGGACCAGGGCGATCGCCTCGGGTGACTTGACGGCGAGCAGGCCCACCGGCTCGCCCGGGGCGAGGTCCAGGGCGTTCAGGCGCGCGCGTTCGGCGTCGGCGAGGGCGGCGAGCTCGCCGTAGGTGACGGTGCGTTCGTGCCACAGCAGGGCGGGGGCGTGCGGGTGGGTGCGGGCGTGGGCGGTGAACGCGTCGGGCAGCGGCAGCGGCGCCGGGGCCGCCGCGGCGCGGGTCGCGGAGGTCGCGGAGGTCGCGGGGGTGGGGGTGGTGGTCATCGGGTTCACTCCCCCGCCGGGGCGATCCGCGCCCAGCCGGCCTTGACGGCGGTGCCCGCGTCGGTGGCGACGGTGAAGCGCACCACCGTGCCCGCGTCGTGGGGCTGCAGGGTCAGGCGCAGCTCGGTGCCGGGGCGGGTGGGGGCGGCGAAGCGGGCGCCGAGGGCGGTGATGCGGGCGGGGTCGCCGGCGGCGTGGCGGTCGGTGATCTCCTCGGCGGCCAGGGCGAGCAGGTGCATGCCGTGGGCGATGGTGGCGGGGAAGCCGGCTGCGCGGGCGGCGTCGTCGTCGAGGTGGATCGGGTTGAGGTCGCCGGAGGCGTGGGCGTAGGCGGTGGTGTCGGCGGTGCTCAGGGTGTGGGTGAGGGTGAGCGGTGGGCCGTCGGGGGTGGTGCCGGGGTGGGCGGCGGGGGCCAGGGTGCCGTGGGGTTCGGTGCCGGTGGCGCCGACCAGGAGGGCGGAGGTGTGCAGGTCGGCGACGGGGCGGCCGGTGGCGGTGTCGGTGAGGCGGGTGGTGAGGGCCAGGCGGGTGCCGCGGGCCTCGCGGCGGGCGGCGGTGACCTCGACGGTGACGTCGAGGTCGCCCGGGGTCGGGGGGGTGTGGGTGTGGATCTCCTGGGCGAGGTGGACCACGCCGGTGAAGCCGTCGTCGCCGGCGGTCAGGGCGGTGACGGTGTGCTGGGCCAGGGCGTGGGCGGCGACGAAGGGGTGCGCGGGGCTGGCGCCCCCGGTGGCGGCGGGCAGGCCGGTGCGGGCGGCGGCGCGGTAGGCGGCCAGGTCGCGGTCGGTGACGGTCAGCCGGGTGCGCCGGAGGTGGGGGGAGGTCGTGGTCATAGCGGGGTCACCACCAGGGTCGAGTTGTGGCCGCCGAAGCCGAACGAGTTGGACAGCGCGGCGCCGCTTGGGATGGGGCGGGCGGCGGTGTGGACGACGTCGAGGTCCAGGCCCTCTTCGGTCTTCTCGTGGTTGGCGGTGGGAGGGACGGTGCGGGTGTTCATGGCCTCGATGGCGGCGATCAGCTCGACGGCGCCGGCGGCGCCGATCAGGTGGCCGATGGCGCCCTTGGTGGAGGTGACCGGCACGCCGTGGGGGCCGAACACGGTGGCCAGGGCGGCGGCTTCGGCGCGGTCGTTGTGCACGGTGGAGGTGCCGTGGGCGTTGACGTGGGCGATGTCGGCGGGGCTCAGGCCGGCGTCGGCCAGGGCGGCGCGCATCGCGGCGACGGCGCCGGCACCGTCGGGGCGCGGGTTGGACAGGTGGTAGGCGTCCGAGCTGGAGCCGTACCCGGCGAGCAGCGCGTAGGGGGTGCGGGCGCGGGCGCGGGCGTCGTCCAGGCGTTCCAGGACGAGGAAGCCGGCGCCCTCGCCCATGACGAAGCCGTCGCGGTCGGTGTCGAAGGGGCGCGAGGCGCGGGCGGGGTCGTCGTTGCGCAGGGAGTGCGCGCCGAGGTTGCCGAACGCGGCGAGGGTGACCGGGGTGAGGGTGGCCTCGCAGCCGCCGGCGACGACGACGTCCGCGCGTCCGCTCTCCAGCAGCAGGGCGGCGTGGCCGATGGCGTCGGCGCTGGAGGCGCAGGTGGTGGCGATGGTCAGGGCAGGTCCGCTCCACTGCAGGCGCATGGCGATCTGGGCGGCGGCGGCGTTGGGCATGGTGACCAGGGGCATCAGCGGGGAGACCCGCAGCGGCCCGTGTTCGGTGTACAGGGCCGATTCGCGGTCGCTGGTGGTGCGTCCGCCGACGGCGTTGCCGACGACGATCGCGCTGCGCCCGGGGCCGGGTTCGGGGCTGCCGGCGTCGTGGTGGGCGGCGAGGGCGGCCAGGGTGGCGTAGTGGGCGAACGGGTCGAGGCGGCGGGCGTCCTTGGCGGGGACCGGTCCGTCGGCGGGCAGCGGGGCCACGGGGCAGCCCAGGCGGACCCGGTGGCGGGCCAGGGCCGGGTCGTTCAGGGTGGTGGCGGTGGAGCGCCCGGAGGCGACGGTGTGCCAGAACTCCTGGACGGTGTGGCCGGCGGGGCTGACCACGCCGAGGCCGGTGACGGCGATCGGCGGGCGGGTGTGCGGGGCCATGGCTTCCTCTCCTCTCCGGGCCGGGGGCGGGCCGGGTCTCAGATCAGGCCGGTCTGGGCGGCGGCGGTCAGGAACGCGTCGGCGGCGAAGTCGATGTCGGCCGCGGTGTGGCGGGCGGTGACCGCGATGCGCAGGCGGGCCAGGTCGTTGGGCACGGCGGGGGTGACGACGGGCAGGCCGATCACGCCGGCCTTGCGGCAGGCGGTGGCGTAGTCGTAGGCGGCGTCGTCGCTGCCGGCGATGACGGGCAGCACGGCGGTGGTGGAGTCCATGGTGGAGATGCCGGCGTCGTTGAGGCGGGTGCGCAGGCGCTGGGCCTGGACCTGGGTGTGGGTGACGCGTTCGGGTTCGCGGCGCAGGATCCGCAGGGACTCCAGTGCGGCGCCGGTCTGGGCGGGGCCCAGGGCGGCGGAGAACAGGAACGGGCGGGCGGCGTAGCGCAGGTGGCCGATGAGGTCGTGGCTGCCGGCGATCCAGCCGCCCATGGAGGGGATGGCCTTGGAGAGGGTGCCGAGCTTGACGTCGACGCGGACCTTGTGGTCGAAGTGCTCCTCGATGCCGCCGCCGGTGGCGCCGATGACGCCCAGGGCGTGGGCCTCGTCGACCATGAGCAGGGCGTCGTAGCGGTCGCAGACCTCGCGCAGTTCGGGCAGCGGGGCGATGTCGCCGTCCATGGAGTAGACGCTGTCGACGATGACCAGGCGCACGCCGGTGGGGGAGGCGGCCTTGAGGCGGCGCTCCAGGTGGTCGACGTCGTTGTGGCGGAAGCGGGTGACGGTGGCACCCGACAGGCGGCAGCCGTCGACGATGGAGGCGTGGTCGTACTTGTCGATCAGGACGGTGTCGCCCTGGCCGACCAGGGCGCCGACGGTGCCGACGTTGGCGGCGTAGCCGGAGCCGAAGACCAGGGCGCGCTCGCGCTGGGCGAAGCGGGCGACCTCGGCTTCCAGTTCCTCGTGCAGCGGGATGGTGCCGGCCAGGGCGCGCACGCCGTGGTTGCCGGTGCCGTAGACGTCGACGGCGGCCTTGGCGGCGGCGACCACGCGCTCGTCGCCGGCCAGGCCGAGGTAGCTGTAGCCGGACATCATGAGCAGGCGTTCGCCGTCGAGGTCGCAGTAGGCGCTGTCGCGTTCCATGGTGTAGGCGACGAAGCTGTTGCGCCGGGAGGGGTCGGACTCCAGTGCGGCCACCCGGGCGTTCGTTGCGGCGAGCTTCGGCTCCAGGCGGTCCCATGCTCCGGTGGCGTTCACGGGCGTTTCTCCTTCACGGCTTCACGGTTTCCAGGGCTTCACGGCTTTCCGCGGCGTGCGCGGGGTGCCGCGGCCTTTCGCGGGGTGGGCGGGTGGCGCGGCGTCGTGCGGGTGGCGCGGCGGTTCTGCGGGTTCTACGGGTGGCGCGGCTTTTCGCGGGTGCTGCGGCTTTTCGCGGGTGGCGCGGCTTTTCGCGGGTGGCGCGGCGTTTTCGGGTGGCGCGGTGTTCTGCGGGTGGCGCGGCTTTTCGCTTCCGGTTTGTTTCCGGTTTCCGTCCGGTTGTGCTCCGGCCGGATTCCGGCTGTTTTCCGGTGCGGTGCGGTACGGGGTGGGCGCGGGGGCGGTCCGGGGCGGCTGCGGGCGGTCTTTCTCGAAGCCTTCACGCGGGGTGCTCAAGGATGGCTACATTTCTACGGCAGGATGCGCAAGGCGTCCGCAATAGCCGCTCCTCCGGCCTGCGATGACGCTCTGACGTGGGAAAACACTGCGCCCACGACGCATCGACCGGCCGGCGGGTACGTTTTCGCGACCGGTGTTGACACCGCGCCTCGCGGCGAATGTATGGTCGAAATCCGCCGAAAACCGAACGGCTGGTCGGCGGCGAGAAATTGTTCTGTTCCGGGTTTCCCATGCCGACGGCCGGCACGGGCCGTCACTTCCGCTTTGGCTCAAGGGGGTTGGAGCAACGTTGAACGGCTTCAGGGAAGACAGTCCGTCCGGCAGATCGGGGGCGCGGCGATGCTGATCCGCCTCACCGGTCTGGTGGCGATCGAACACGAGGACGGTGCCCCGCAGCACCTGTCCAGCGCCCAGGCCCAGGTGGCGTTCGCCCGCCTGGTCCTGGAACGCTCCAGCGGCACCAGCCGCGACCAACTGGCCGACACCATCTGGCCCGACGGCCTGCCCGACACCTGGGCCTCCGCGCTGCGCAGCGTGGTCAGCCGGGTGCGGGCCTTCGTCACCGACCCCGGCCAGGGCCCCGGCGCCACGCCGCTGATCGCGCAGGGCGGCCGCTACGTGCTGCGCCTGCCGGCCGACGCGGCGGTGGACCTGGAGGCCGCGGCGTCGGCCGTGGGCGAGGCCGGCGAGGCGCTGGCCTGCGGCGGCCACGCCGTCGCCCAGCAGCTGGCCGCCGGGGCACTGGCCAACCTGCGCGGCTCGTTCCTGCCCGACCACGAGGGCGAATGGGCCCAGGGAGTGCGCGAACACGTGGAGGAACTGCGCATCAGCGCACTGGAGACCGCCAGCCTGGCGGCCTCCGCCCTCGGCGAGGAACACCACGCGCTGCGCTGGGCCGACGAGGCGGTGCGCCGCGCCCCGTTCCGCGAGAGCGCCTACCGCTGCCGCATGGAGGCCCTCGCCTCCTCCGGCAACCGCGCCGAGGCGCTGCGCTGCTACCAGCAGCTGCGCCAGGTCCTGGCCGAGGAACTGGGCATCGACCCGGCCGCCGAGACCCAGGAGCTCTACCTCGCCCTGCTGCGCACCCCCACCCCCGCGCCGCCCGCGCCGGCGGCGGTGCGCCCGGTGGACCCGGTGCTGATGGGGATCTTCGAACCCCTCGCCCTGACCCGCCTGCCCCGCCCGGCACCGGCCCCGGCCCGCGCCGCCTGACCCGCCTCCCCGGCGTTCCGGCCGGCCCCCGGCGCACCCCACGGCGCTGCGGCCGGAACGGACCGGGCCGCGCACCTCTCCCCGTCCGCGCGCGTCCCGCGTCACCCCTTCCCTCCCCCGCCGGCACCCCCCCCCCCCCCGGCCCCCCCCCCCCCCGCCCCCCCCCCCCCCGGCCGGGGCACCGCGGTCCCCCCCCCCCCCCGCGCGCCCCCCCCCGGGCGCCCCCGCACCCCGGGCCCCCCCCGGTGCGCGGCGGGGGCACGGGGAACCCCGCCGCGCACGGCGCACCACCCGCCCGCCACGGCGCCCGCGCCTCCGCTCCTCCCCGCACGCCCGGCCCGCGGCCCCGGCCCCGGCACCGGCACCGCCCCCCGGTTCTCCCCCACACCCCCGCCCGGGCCCCGGTCCTGGTCCCCGGCACCGGCTCCGCCGGGCGTGCCGCCCGCCCGCTGCGGCGCCCGGCAGCCCACCACACCCCGCCGGACGGAGCCCGCCCCCGTCCGCCCCTCCCGCTTCCCCCCGCCTTCCCCTTTCTCCCGATGCGCCCCGGCTCCGAGGACCCGCCGGGCGCAGCGCTCCCGTACGGCGCACCTCTCCTCACACCGCAACCGCCCACCCGCACCCGCATCCGCGACACCGGCCCGGGGCGGGCCCGCATCCGCCGCCCCCTCTCTCCCACCCTGGCGTCCCTGCCACGGCCCCGCGCCCATGCCCCAGTCCGGGCGTCCCTGTCACGGCCCGGCCCGGCGATCGCGACCGTCCGTTCCCGCGCCGGCGGGCGCACCGTCCTGCCGTACGGCGCCCCGGCGGTTTGCCGCGCCCCGCCGGACAGGGCCGTCCCGCGCCCGCCCGGTCCCTCTCCCTCCGCCTTCCCCTTTCTCTCGCCGCCCCGACCCCGAGGACCCGCCGGGCGCAGCGCTCCCGTACGGCGCACCTCCCCTCGCAACCACAACCACCGACCCGCATCCGCGACACCGGCCCGGGGCGGGCCCGCATCCGCCGCCCCCTCTCCCCCACCCCGGCGTCCCTGCCACGGCCCCGCGCCCATGCCCCAGTCCCGGCGTCCCTGTCACGGCCCGGCAACCGCGACCGTCCGTTCCCGCGCCCGCCCGGCCCCTCTCCCCCCGCCTTCCCCGTTCTGCCGCCGCGCCCCGGCCCCCGCCCCGAGGACCCGCCGGGCGCAGCGCTCCCCTACGGCGCACCTCCCCTCACACCGCAACCGCCGACCCGCATCCGCGACACCGGCCCGGGGCGGGCCCGCACCCGCCGCCCCCTCTCCCCCACCCCGGCGCCCCTGCCACGCCCACGGCCCGGCCCGGCGACCGTCCGGTCCCGCGCCGGCGGGCGCACCGTCCTGCCGTACGGCGCCCCGGCGGTTTGCCACGCCCCGCCGGACAGGGCCGTCCCGCGCCCGCCCGGTCCCTCTCCCCTGTCCTGCGCCGCTGCCCCGCGCCCTTGCCTCCGGGGCCCGTGCCGGCGGGCGCGGGGCCTGGCGGCGGTGTTGCGCGATCTCCGTGGGCGTGTTGCGGAGGTGTTGCGGTGGGCGTGGCAGATGGGTCGGGCGTAGTAGCGTCGGGGCGTGAAGTCGCGCACGCGGCGCGGTTTTTGACCATTGGACGGACGGGGGTCGAGCGTTGGGAAGGGGTGGTGGGTGTGGGACGGGCACGCGTGGCGGCGCGAATGATCGAGCACCCTGGCGTGGAGGACGTGAGCGTCCAGCAGGTGCTGGAGGCGCTCTCTGATCCGGCCCGCAGGTCGGTGGTGCGCACGCTGGCGCACTCGATGGCCGACCTGAGTTGCGGTTCCTTCGACTTGCCGGTGGGGCGTTCGACCTCCAGCCACCACTTCAGTGTGCTGCGCGAGGCGGGGCTGCTGCGCCAGTACTACGTGGGTACGACCAAGATGAATGCGCTGCGCAGCGAGGAGCTGGAGCGCCGTTTCCCGGGGCTGTTGTCGGCGGTGGTGGCCGCGGCGGACGCGGAGGTGCGCGCGGGCGCCCCATCCAGGCCGACATGACGGCCAATCACGGCCGGTGACGGCCGGTCGGTCGGTGACGGCCCCGGTCAGCCGGTGACGGTGGCGGTGGCGGTGGGGACGATCTCGCCGGTCCGGGTGCCGGTCTCCGGGCAGCGGTGGGCCTCGGCGATGGTGTCGAGGCCCACGGGGACCCGGTCGGCGGCGGGGCGAGGGTGCCGTCGGCCGGGCCGGCGGCGACGAAGGCGAGGGCGCGGCACGGGCGTTCGTCGTCGCGGGTGACTTCGAAGGCATCTCGTCCGGGCTTGCGGGCTGCTCCCGTGACGATCCTGCAGCGCCTGGTACCGGACGGGTCGTGGGAGCTGTTCCGGCCGGTGGCGCCGGCGGCGGCGGTCGTGTCCGTCGCGGCGGCGGGGTGCACGTGGGCCCGGCCGCCGACGGGTTCCGGTCCGTCCGGGCCGACCGCCCACCGGCGTTTCACCGGGTGGAGCAGGGCCGGGGCGTGGGCCGGGCTCCACCGGTCGTCCCGGACGAGCCCGGCGCGCGGGGCGAGCCGGCCCGGTCGAGGCGTGCGGTCGACCCGGTGAACATGCGGGCCCTGGAAAAGGGGAGTTGACGGGTCCGAGTCCTGTCGATCGGGGCACGTACGGGTCGAAGATCCACCTGCTCGCCGAACGCACCGGTCGACCCCTGTCGCTCGCGGTCCCCGGGGCCGACGTCCACGACGGCCGGGCCCTGATCCCGCTCGTCGGCGCCGTCCCGCCGATCCGCGCACGGCGAGGCCCGAGGCGGTGCCGACCCGGCAGGCTGCACGGCGACACGTCCCACGACCACCGCTTCATCCGCTCCTGCCTTGGCCGCCGGCAGATCCCCGCCCGCATCACCCGCCGGGGAATCGGGTCCTCCGAGTGCCTGGGCCTCCACCGCCGGGTGATCGGGTGCACCGTTGCCTGGGGCGGCGGCTTCCGCCGCCTCCACCGCCGCCACGAACGCAAAGCCGACCACCTCGCCGCCTTCGCCGGCGTCGCAGCAACCCTCATCTGCACCCGCAGACCCCCCGAGGAGATGTCTTCTTCGTGCAGGGGGGGAAGCGGGCTGGTGACGGGGGCGAAGGTGTCCTGGCCGGGCAGGGGGTGTCGCGCGGGCCGGGGCGGCCGTAGACGATCAGGTGTACGCCGGGGGCGAGGGTGAGGGCGCAGGGTCCGGCGACGGGGTCGAGAACGGTGCGTACGCCGCGTCCGGCGGTGGCGGCGGGGTGGCGGGGCGGCGGGCGAGGAGGTCGTCCTCGCCGGTGACGACGACGACGGGCGGCGCCGGTTTCCAGGAGGCCGGAGGCTTGGCGCGGGTGCGGGTGGTGGCGGTGGGCAGGGCGCCCAGGCGGCGGGCGGTGCGGATCACGGCGAGGCCGATGCCGGAGGCGGCGGCGGTGGTCAGGACGTGGCCGCCGTGGCGCAGGTGGACGTCCTCGGCGAGGGCGCCGCAGACGGTGAGGCCGGGCATCCACCCGGCGGCGCCCCGGACGGGGGCGGCAGACGGCGGGGCGGCGGACGACGGCGCGGGCGGGTACGGGGGCGTGGGTGCCGTGGACGCCGTGGTCGTTCCGGCTGAAGGCGGGCACGGTGTCGACCGGGTCACCGACGGCGAAACCGGTGACGCCCTCGCCGAGGGCGTCGAAGGTGCCGCAGGCCTGGTAGCCGGGGGCGACGGGCAGCTGCGGCCGTTCGAGGCGGGTGCCGGCGCACAGGAGCGCCTCGGCGTGGCCGAGGCCGGGGCGGCGACGCGCAGGCGCGGTTCACCGGGCCCGGGAGGGCGCCGGGGGCTCTCGCACACGGTCGGGACCTCGGGCCCCCGGGTGGTCTCGAAGACGACGGTCCCGGGCATCGCACGGCTCCCCCGTGCGGCCGGCGGCGGGCCGGCGGTGCCGGGCCCGGGGCCCCACCCGGGCGGGCCGCGGCCCGCCCGTCAGGCTCCGACGGCGTCGGAACAGCGGCCTGCGGGCAGCCCTCGCACCGGAGTTGAGCATCCGTCACGAAGCCCGCGCCGGGCGGGGGCGGGGGTGGGGCGTAGGCTGTCGGTCCATGATCGAAAACGGGGACGGCCGGGACGGGAACGGGTCCGGCGGGGACGGGTCCGGCGGGGACGGCGGGGGCGGCGGGCGGGACTGGGCCGCGACCCTGCGGTGGGCCGAGGGCGCGCTCGCGCCCGGTGAGCGGATCACGGCGGTGACGGCGCTCAAGGGCGGATGGACCTCGCGGATGCGCCGCCTGGACGTCGAACGCCCGGACGGCGGCGGCCGGTACGCGCTGGTGCTGCGTTCCTTCGTCACCCCGTTCTACCGCCGTCACGCCCCGGCCCTGCTGGCGCGCGAGGCCGGCGTGCTGGGGCTGCTGGAGGGCGGTGGCGTGCCGGCCGCGCGCCTGCGCGCCCTCGACGAGCACGGCGCGGCCTGCGACCACCCGTCCCTGGTGATGACGCACCTGCCCGGCGGGGTGCGCCTGGCCGAGGACGCGGACACCGGCCGGCGCGCGGACCTGCTGGCCGCCCAGCTCGCCGCCGTCCACGCCCTGGAGGTCGACGAGCGGTCGCGTCCGCGCGCCTGGCAGGCGTGGACCGCGCCCGACATCGTGCGCGTCCCCCAGCACACGAAGCGCCCCGCACTGTGGGCGCGGGCGGTGGAGGGGATCCGCCGCGAGGCGCCCGCGCACCGCCCGTGCTTCCTGCACCGCGACTTCCACCCCGGCAACGTGCTGTTCACCGGCAGCGGCGCGAGCCTGGCGGTCAGCGGGGTCGTCGACTGGGTGGAGACCTCCTGGGGCCCGGCCGACCTGGACGTCGCCCACTGCGCCACCGCCCTGGCCCTGCTCCACGGCCCCGCCGCCGGCCTGGCCTTCGCCGACCGCTACCGCGAGGCCGGCGGCGTCCTCGACGAGGGCACCGGCCACCTGTACTGGCGGCTGCTGGACGCCCTCGCCTTCGCCCCGGACGCCGAGAAGGTCGCCGTCCCCTGGCGCGACCTGGGCCGCACCGACCTGACCCCGGCCCTGCTGACCCGCCGCCTGGAGGACTACCTGCAGGCCCTGCTCGACCACCACACCTGACCACCACCCCTGCCCCGACCCGCCTCGCTCCGCCCCACGCGGGAAGCCGGCCGGCCCGACGTCCCGCGCACACCCGTCCGGTAAATGGCGCAGCACCCCAAGCCCGCCGGTCCGCGGCCACACCCGACGCCGCCCCCGCCCCGACCCCGCACAGGCAGCCGGCCGACCCGACCTCCCGCGCGCACCCACCCGGAACCGGCAGTCAACAGCCCAGCACCCCGAACCGGTCGAGCCTGCAACCACACCCACAACCGGCCCACCCCGGCACGGGACGCCAATCAGTCCGACCTCCCATACACGCCACCACCACACGGCAGCAGCCCGAACAAAGCCCACCCCCCTCACCCCACACCGGAAGCCAGCCGGTCCGACTTCCCGTGGACGCCCGCGCGGGCAACCGGCTGAGGGTGAACGGGGCTTCACCCGCAGCCGGTTGAACCGCCGTGGCCGCTTCCCTGCGTCCCTCACCCCATCCGGGCGCCAGGTAGTGAACGAGCCCGCACCTCCTGCCGGTCGGGCGACAGCCACACCCCGACACCCCCATCCGCCGCACCGGCCGGACCCCGCAGCCGTAGCCCGGCCGGGGCTCCCCTGTGTCCCGCACCGGGGGCACCGGGCAGTGGACGGCGCAGCACCCCCGGCCGGTTGGTCCGCCGTGCTTCCCGCCAGGGGCCCCGCTGCCGGCCCGGGGTGGCGTCCCCCTGCTCTTCCCGTCCGGAAGGCCGCCCCCGCCGGCCTCCCGCGCTCACTCACGGATCGCAGCCGTACCCCGGAACCTGCACCGCTCCGGAACGGGAAGCCGGCCACACCGGCCTCCCCCGCGCCACCGCGTCAGGCCGCCACGCGAACAAAAGCCCCGCCCCCCGGCCCGAACAGTCGGCCCCACCGGCCTCCCGTCCGCTCGCCCATCCGACATCCGGGGCAGTGAACGGGCCCGCGCTTTCCGCCGGTTGGGCCGCAGTCCGGCAGCCGCCCATCCCGCCCCGGCACGGGAAGCCGGCCTCGCCGGCCTCCTGCGCGCCCTCACCCGGACATCAGGAAGCAGCCAGGGCCACACGCACTCCCGGTCGGCCCGCAGCCACACCCCGGACGCCCGCCCCGGCACCGGAAGCTGGCCGGTCCGACTTCCCGCGCGCCACCGCCGTACAGCGGGACACCGTCCGCCCACCCCACGCCGGCCGGCCCGGGCAAGGGACCCGCCCCCCTGCCCGCGCGCGGCATCGGCCCGGCCGCGCGCCCGGCCGGGCACCGGCCGGTGGACGGGGCTTCACTCACGGCCGGTTGAGCCACAGCGGCCTCCGGCCCCGCCCCTCGCCCGCGCGCGGAAAGGTCGGTCTCCTCGACCATCGCGCACCCCCGTCCGGACAGCGGGCAGTGAGAACAGGGCGGCACCCTCCACCGATCGGCCGCCGGCCCGCCCCCACCCACCGCGCCACGGCACAGGAAGTCGGCCGGTCCGACTTCCCACGCACCACTCACCCCCACACCGCTCACCCACAGGCCGGCAGCCCGTACAGGGCCCCGGACCGCGCCGCGCCGCGCCGCGCCGCGCCCAGGAAGCCGACCCCGCCGACCTGCCGTGCCCCGAACCGGGCACAGGAGGTCGGCGGACGGGCCTGGCCTGCCGCCGGTCGACCTGCTGCGACGTCCGTCCCTCGCCAGTACGAAAATTGGCCCCTCCACGGACACCGGGCAGTGAACAGGCCTGCGAATCCTCCCGGTCGAGCGACCGGCACCCCCAGCACCCCCGGCACACCCAGCCACCGCGCCGATCGCGGACACCCCCGCCCCCACCGGCCGGGCCCCGCTCCCCGCCCCCGGCCCGCACAAGAAGTCGGCCCCACCGACTTCCCGCGCACGCCACCGGGGGTACCGGGGGTACCGGGGGTACCGGGGGTACCGGGGGTACCGGGGGTACCGGGGGTACCGGGCGGTGAACGCCGCAGCGCTGTCAGCCGGTTGGGCCACACCGCCGCCCCTTCGAACGCGCGCCCGCACCGCCCCGACGGCGGCCCGCCCGGGAAGCCGGCCCCGGGCCGGCGTCCTCCCACGTCGTTCGTCCCCGTCGCACGGACCGCAGCCGCACCCCGACGCCTTCACCGCCCCAGCGCGGGAAGTCGGCCCCGCCGACTTCCTCTGCGCGCTCGGTCCTCCGGCCCCTGGGCAGGGAAACAGGCCTGCGCTCGTACCGGTCGAGCCGCAGCCGGCACCCACACGGCACGGCACGGCGCGGCACAGGAAGTCGACCTGTCCGACTTCCCGCGTGCACAAGTCCCGCCCACGCACCGAAAGTCGGCCCCGCCGATCTCCTGTGCACGCCCACCCGGGCAACCGGTAACGGACAAGGGCATCACTGGGGACCGCTTGAGCCACAACACCCTCCCCGGGCCGCAGCCCACACCCCCCACCCACCACGCCAGGGCGCGCCACGGCGGTCGGCAGGACTCGTGGGCGGCCGGCCCGGCTTGTCGCGCACCGCCACCGCAGGCCGACAGTGCGAACAGGCCCCTCTCCCCTCGCCCCGCCCCGGAAGTCGGCCGGTCCGACTTCCCGTGCACGCCCGCGCGGGCGACCGGGCGGCGAACGGGGCGTCGTGTTCTGCCGGCCGGGGCGCGGGGGCCGGTCACAGGGGCAGGTGCTGGTCCTCCTCGGCGGCCGTGACGTCGCCCGCGAAGGTGTGGCGGGCCTCGGCGAGCGGGACGGTGCGGTCGGTGCCGGGCCAGAAGTGGGTGAGCAGCAGCCGGGCGGCACCCGCACGCCGGGCCCACCGCCCGGCCTGGGCGGCGCTGAGCAGATACGGGTCGTCCGGCCCGGTGCCGCACACGGTGACGCCCGCGACGAACAGGTCGGCACCGGCGGCCAGACGCTCCAGGGCCGGGCCGGGGCCCGCGTCACCGCTGTAGGCGAGGGTCAGGCCCGGAGCGCTCAGACGCACGCCCGCGTGCGGGACGTGATGGGGCAGCGGCACGCTCTCCAGAAGCAGCGGGCCCAGGCGGTGGGTGGCGCCGGCGTCGGCGGGCAGGAGGTGGATGTCGAAGACGTCTCGGAGGTCTTCGCTGGGTTCCATCGCCTGGACGCGGGTCACGACGCCCGGCGTGCAGTACAGGGGCAGCAGCGGCGGGCGGGGACTGGCGAAGTAGCGGGCGCGGGCCAGGGCGCTGAGATCGGCGCAGTGGTCGGGGTGTTCATGGGTGATGACGACGGCGTCCGGGCCGGTGGCCGGGGTGTGGCCGAGCAGGCGGGGGAACGTGGCGTAGCCGAGGTCGAGGACGAGGCGGTAACCGTCGTACTCGAGGAGGAAGCCGCTGGCGGCACGGCCCGCTTCGGGGTGGGCGGCACTGGTTCCCAGGACGGTGAGTCGGCGCACCGGGCGATGGTCTCACGGGCGGGGTGCGCCTCCCCGTCCCGGGTGCCCGTTCCCGGGCGGGCCGGTGCAGCCGGTGCAGGTCCGTCACGCCTTCCCGCCGCCCCGTCATCCGGCATGCGACGCAGCCGGGTTCGACACGCCGACGGCCGTGCGGCACGACGGCCGCGGGACGGGCTGCGGGCGGTGCGGGGCTGCGGGCGGTGCGGGGCGGGCGGGCGGGGCCGGACGGCCACGCCGCTGCGGATCCCGCGCCGGCCGGCGCCCGTACCCGCACGACACCGGCACTGGCAGCAACAGCGACGCTGACGGCGGCACGGCGGCACGGCGGCACGGCGGCACGGCGGCACGGCGGCACGGCGGCACGGCGGCACGGCGGCACGGCGGCACGGCGGCACGGCGGCACGGCGG
>NZ_JBHWBZ010000093.1:0-9358 GCF_042735475.1 Kitasatospora sp. NPDC059577
CGCCCCGGGCGGGTCGTTGCGGGGGCGCGCCCCCGCCGCACGCCGCGCCGGCTCTTGCCCCCGCGGGTGGGTTCCGGACCCGCTGCCACTGTGCGGCGGGACCGGGCACGCGACCGGCCGGGGCGGACGCCGGGGGAGTCGGACCAGCGGGACACCGGATCCCGGCGTCCGCGGGTCGGGCCCGGTGGGGGAGGCGGCCCCGCGCGGCGCGCGTCGGGAGGTCCGGCTTCCCGGGAGGCGCGGTTCCCGGGAGGCGCGGTTCCCGGGAGGTCCGGTTCCCGTGCGGCGGTGCGGTGCGGTGCCCCGCCGCACGGGGGTCCGGGGTCAGGCGGGCAGGCCGACCGCCCGCTCGCGGTTGCGGCGCTGCTGGATGACGACGGCGGCGACCAGCAGGGACCCCTGGGCGACGTTCTGCCAGAAGGCGTTGATGCCCTGGACGGTGAGGCCGTTCTGCAGCGCGCCGAGCAGCGCCACGGCGAGCAGGGTGCCGCCGATGCTCCCCTTGCCGCCCTTGAGGGCGCAGCCGCCGAGCGCCGCGGCGGTGATCGACTGCAGTTCCAGGCCCTCGCTGCCGGAGACCGGCTGGCCGCTGCCGGTGCGGGCGGTGAGCAGCACCCCGGCCAGGGCCGCGACGGTGCCGGAGAGGGCGTAGGCGGCGATCAGGTACTTGTTGAGGTTGATGCCGGCCAGCCGGGCTGCGGTGTCGTTGCCGCCGATGGCGTAGACGTTGCGGCCGATGTCGGTGTAGGTGAGCAGGGCGTGCACGGCGACGGCGGTGAGGATCAGCAGCCAGACCATGGTGGGCAGGCCGGCGATCTTGCCCCGGCTGAGGAAGACGAAGACCGGGTCGTTGAGAACGTAGCCCTGGGCGCGGCCGTCCGAGACGAGCTGGGCGACGCCCTTGTAGGCGGCCAGTCCGGCGAGGGTGGCGATCGTCGGGTTGACCCGGCCGTAGATGATGACGACCCCGTTGAACAGGCCGATGCCGGCGCCGATGGCGAGCGCGGCGCCGATGCCGAGGTAGGGGTTGGCGCCGGTGGAGGTGAAGACCATGGCGCTGGTGACGGAGGCCAGGCCGGCCTGGGAGCCGACCGAGATGTCGAGGCCGCCGCAGATGATCACGACGGTCTGGACGACGGCCAGCAGGCCGGAGATGGTGGCGGCCTCGGCGATGACCTGGATGTTGTCCCAGCCGACGAAGTTGGGGTTGAGCCAGCCGAACAGCCCGACGACGGCGACGAGGGCGCCGATCAGGCTGAGGTTCTGGCCGCCGACAGCGGCGAACAGGGCGCGCGGGCCGCCGGACCGGCCGGGCAGGGCTCCGGCGTCGGGCGCCGGGGCGGTCGGGGGAGTGGCGGTGGTCATCGGGTCTCTCCGGTCTGGGCGGGGGCGGCGGTGGCGAGGCCCTCGGCGGTGGGCAGGCCGTCGGTGGGCAGGCCGTCGGTGGTGGCGAGGTCGTCGGCCATGGCGAGGGCGAGGATGGCCTCCTCCGTCGCCTGCTCACGGGTCAGTTCGCCGGTCGTGCGGCCGTTCTGCATCACCACGACCCGGTCGGCGAGGCCGAGGACCTCGGGCAGCTCGGAGGAGATGACCAGGACGGCGGTGCCCTCGCGGGCGAGGTCGGCGATGATCTGGTAGATCTCGGCCTTGGCGCCGATGTCGACGCCGCGGGTGGGTTCGTCGAGGATCAGCAGGTCAGGCTTGCGGGCGAGCCAGCGGGCGAGGACGACCTTCTGCTGGTTGCCGCCGGAGAGGGTGCGGACCTCGGCCTCGATGGAGGGCGCGCGCACCCGCAGCCGGTCGGCGTACTCCTGGGCGAGGGCCCTCTCCTGGCGGTGCTTGACGAAGCGCCAGCGGCGCAGTCGACCCAGGCTGACCAGCGAGGTGTTGTCGCGGATCGTGCGCTGCAGGAACAGCGCCTGGGCCTTGCGCTCCTCGGGGGCCAGGCCGATTCCGGCGGCGATGGCGGCGCGCGGGTCCTTCAGCCGCAGGACCTCGCCGTTGAGGGACACCGTGCCGGAGCGGATCGGGGTGTCGCCGGCCAGGGCGAGGGCGAGTTCGGAGCGTCCGGCGCCGATCAGGCCGGCCAGTGCCACGACCTCGCCGGCCCTGACCCGAAGGCTGATGTCGTGCACGTCGTCGGTGGTGAGGCCCTGCACGTCCAGGACGACGCGGTCGGTGGCGACCTGTTGGCGGACGAAGAGCGAGGAGAGGTCGCGGCCGACCATGAGCCGCACGAGTTCGCTCTCGTCGGTGGCGGCGGCCTCGACCACCCCGGCGACCCGGCCGTCGCGCAGGACGGCGATGCGGTCGGCGAGCCGGAAGATCTCCTTCATCCGGTGGGAGACGTAGACGACCGCGATGCCCTCGTCGCGGAGCCGTCCGATCAGGGCGAACAGGGCCTCGACCTCGTGCTCGGAGAGCGAGGAGGTGGGCTCGTCGAAGGCGATCGCGCGAGGGGGTACGGAGCCGGTCATGGCTCGCATGATCTCGACCAACTGGCGCTGGGCGGCAGTGAGTTCGGAACCGAGGAGGTCGGGGTCGAGGACCTTGTCGAAGCCGAGGCGGGCCAGGTCCGCGGTGATCCGGCGGCGCAGTTCGGCGCGGTCCAGACGGCGCAGACCGGTGCGGGGAAGCGAACCGGCGTAGACGTTCTCGGCGACGGGGACGTGCGGGATGATCTCGGGTTCCTGCGGGATGATCCGGATCCCGGCGCGGCGGGCGTCCTGCGGGGAGTGCAGGTCGACGTCCTCGCCGTCCAGCAGGACGCGTCCCTCGGTGGGGCGGTGGTCACCGGTGAGGATGCGCAGCAGGGTCGACTTCCCGGCGCCGTTCTCGCCCATCAGGGCGGTGACCCGGCCGGGTGGGAAGGTGAGGGTGACGTCCTTCAGCGCCTGGACGGAGCCGAAGCGCTTCGACACGCCCTCGGCACTCAGGCCGGGCGAGCCGCTCGCCGGCGGTACGGGTGACGGTACGGGTGTGGTCATCGGGGCCTCGTTGGCAGTGCGGTGCGTACGGTCTGGGGGAGCCGTGCGCGCTCGGCCGAGCCGGCGGTCGTGCGTACGGTCTCCGGGAGCGGCGCCGGCGCGGCGGGTCGGTGCCCGTCCGCCGCACCGGCGGCTCGACGCGGCGTCAGCTGCAGGACACGCCCGCGGACTGCCAGGTGGCGGCGTCGACCATCTTGGTCGGGGCGAAGGCCTCCTTGGGGAAGTCCTTGCCGTTCTTGAGCTTGTCGTACATGGTCTGCACCGACAGGGCGCCGACGTCCTTGCCGTTGATGAACAGGGCGGCCTTCATGCCGGAGGGCTTGCCGGAGGCCCAGTTCTTGCACGCCAGGTAGGCGCCCAGCCCGACACCGTCGATGTCGTCCGGGCCGATCCCGGCGTTCTGCAGGGCGGTGACGGCGCCCTGGACGTTCTCGTCGTTGCAGCCCCACGTCACCCAGTGCTTGACGCCGGGGTTGGCGGTGATGGTGGCGGCGACCTTGTCCTGCGCGCCGGTCGGGGTGTTGTCGGTCGCGACGTCGATCAGCTGCACGCCCGGCACGGCCTGGTCGAAGGCCGCCCTGGCGGCCTTGACGCGGTCGCCGCAGACGGTGACGTCCTGCTTCCAGGCGGAGATGATCCGGGTGTCGCCCGCGTTCCAGCCGGCCTTCTTGAACTCCTCGGCGGCGCGCTTGCCGACCTCGCCGCCCATCTGCTCGCCGGAGAAGCCGATCCGGGGCACCAGGTCGCCGGCCGCGCACTGCGCCGGGGCCGGTCCGCTCGCGCAGACCTGGTCGTCGGAGGTGAGCAGCGCGGCCTTCGCGTCCCGGGCCGTCTGGACCACCTGCGGGCCGACCGCCGGGTCCGGCACCACGATGATCAGGCCGTTGCTCTTCTGCGCGATCGCGGCCTGCACCTCTCCGACCGTCTTGTTGGCGTCGTTGCCGAGGTTCACCACCTTCAGGTCGGCACCCAGTTCGGCCGCCTTGGCCTTCGCACCCGCGGCCTCGTCCACGAAGTACTGCTGGTCGCCCTGCTTCTGCAGGTAGGTGATCGTGACCTTGCCGGACACCGGCGCGACCGGGGCGTCCGCGCTGTTGGAGGACGTCTGTCCGGTGGAGCAGGCGGTCAGGCCGAAGGAGGTGACCAGGGTCAGCGCGGTGAGCGAGGCCAGACGGGCGCGGCGGGAGAGGTGCATGGTGGGGGCTCCTGGGGGTGTGGGACTGATCGGCTAGAAGCAACAGAACCAATCAGAAAGCATCGCAATCAAACGCGACGTGTCATAAGAAAGCGCCTGTCCTGGAGCTGAGTCAAGCTCAAGTTTCCGGTTGGGAGCCCATTGAGACCGTCTCGTTATGCCGCCGGGCCGCAGGCTCGGCGCGAGGCCGGTGAGCCGAGCCTCGATCCCCCGGATCAAAGCAGGTCGTAGGCGTGTTCGACAGAACCTACCGATTGGTAGGTTCTTGCCCTTGACAGCTTCGAGCAAAGCCGGGGCGGCGTCAATAGCGCCTGGCAGGGGCATGGCGGCGAAGGGGTGTCGGGACCCGACCGGCCCCCCGGGGGCGGCCGCCGCCTCCTGTCGGCCGGCTGGCCGATCGCGTTGTATTTCATCCGAAGTTGTTGATTGTTGTTGAAAGCTGGGTCTACTGTCCTCCCCGGCGTGTCGGCATGCACCCGCCGGCACCCTCCATGCGTCCGGCCCGGGCGCCGAGTCCCGGTGGCCCCACCCCCGCAGACCCGGCCCGGCACGGATCCCACCCCACCTCACCCCACCCCGGAGACGCCCATGGGCCGTCAACACCCGACCTCGACCTGGCGCACCGCGCTGAGTGCGACACTCGTCCTCGCAGGCGCGCTGGGCGGCCTGACCGCGCCGGCGGCCGCCCGGGCCGCCGCGCCGCAGGCCGCCACCACCACCGCCGTCACCGTCGACGGCACCAAGCCGGGCCTCACCTTCGACGGGGTCGGTGCGATCTCCGGCGGCGGCGGCAACTCGCGCCTGCTGGTGGACTATCCGGAGCCCCAGCGCAGCCGGCTGCTCGACTACCTGTTCAAGCCCGGCTACGGCGCCTCGCTGCAGGTGCTGAAGCTGGAGATCGGCGGCGACACCAACTCCACCGACGGCGCCGAGCCGAGCATCGAGCACACCCGGGGCACCGTCGACTGCAACCAGGGCTACGAGTGGTGGCTGGCCGAGCAGGCCAAGGCCCGCAACCCCGCCATCACGTTCTACGGCCTGTCCTGGGGCGCCCCCGGCTGGATCGGCAACACCGGCAGCGGCGGGAACTTCTGGTCCCAGGACTCCATCGGCTACCTGATGGACTGGATGGGCTGCGCCGCCCAGCACCACCTGAACGTCTCCTACCTCGGCGGCTGGAACGAGCGCAGCTTCGACAAGGCCTGGTACGAGAACCTCAAGAGCACGCTCGTCGCCCGCGGCTACGGCGCCACCAAGGTCGTCGCCGCCGACGACACCTGGGACGTGGCCGACGCCATGGCCACCGACCCGGCGTTCAGGAACGCCGTCGACATCGTCGGCGTGCACTACCCCTGCGGGTACATGAGCTCCTTCACCGACTGCCCCAGCACGGCGAACGCCCAGGCGCTCGGCAAGCCGCTGTGGGCGAGCGAGAACGGCTCCGAGGACGCCGACGGCGGCGCCCCCGCGGTGGCGCGCGGGATCAACCGCGGCTACCTCGACGGGAAGATGACCTCGTTCCTCAACTGGCCGGTCATCGCCGCGCTCTACCCCGACCTGTTCTTCTCCACCGACGGCATGTCGATCGCCAACCAGCCCTGGTCCGGCAACTACAGCATCGGCAGGACGACCTGGGTCACCGCGCACACCACCCAGTTCGCCCAGCCCGGCTGGCGCTACATCGACTCCGCGAGCGGCTACCTCGGCGGTGCGCGCGCCAACGGCAGCTACGTCACGCTGAAGAGCGCGAACAGGCGCGACTACAGCACCGTCATCGAGACCCTGGACGCCGCCGCCGCCCAGACCGCGAACTTCACCGTCACCGGCGGCCTGTCCACCGGCAAGGTCCACGTCTGGTCCACCGACCTCGACTCGACCGACCCCGCGGACTGGTTCGTCCACCAGCAGGACATCACCCCGGCGCACGGCAGCTACACCCTCACCCTGCAGCCCGGCCGGGTCTACACCGTGACCACCACCACCGGCCAGGGCAAGGGCACCGCCACCCCGCCGGCCGCCGCGCCGATGAAGCTGCCCTACGCGGACACCTTCGAGACGCCCGCGACGACCACCTCGCCGACGTACTTCACGGACATGAACGGCGCCTTCCAGACCGTCGCCTGCGGCGGCGGCCGGAGTGGCACCTGCCTGCGCCAGATGGCCCCGACCAGGCCGATCCACTGGACGGACGAGCCGTACAGCGCCCCGTACACGATGATGGGCGACGGCAGCTGGTCCAACTACACCGTCACCGCCGACACCATGTTCGAGCAGTCCGGCACCGTCGAGCTCCTCGGCCGGGTGAACCAGCAGGGCCGCAACAACAACGGCCTGAACGCCTACCACCTGCGGGTGAGCGACACCGGCGTCTGGTCCATCGACAAGAGTGACACCAGCTGGAACTTCACCACGCTCGCGAGCGGCACCACCCCCGCCCTCGGCACCGGCCGCTGGCACACCGTCGCGCTCACCCTGGACGACGCGACCCTCACCGCGAGCATCGACGGCGCCGCCGTGGGCAGCGCGACCGACGCGAGCTTCACGAACGGGCGGGCCGGCCTCGGCGTGACCGGTTACCAGACCGACCAGTTCGACAACTTCGCACTCACCCCCGGCACGCCCACCACCCACACCGGCCCGATCGCCTCCGCACTGCCCGGCACCTGCGCCCGCCCCACCGCCGGCACCAGCGGCGCCGCCGTCCAGCTCTGGGCCTGCGACGGATCCGCCGAGCAGGTGTGGACCCGCTCCAACGGCACCCTCACCCACAACGGCAAGTGCCTCGACGTCACCGGCGCCGCCACCGCCAACGGCGCCGCGGTCGAACTGTGGGACTGCACCGGCGGCGCCAACCAGCAGTGGACGCCCCAGCCGGACGGCACCCTGAAGAGCGCTCAGTCCGGCCGCTGCCTCGACGACCCCGCCGCGGCCACCGCCGACGGCACCCCGCTGGAGATCTGGGACTGCAACGGCGGCGCCAACCAGCGCTGGACGCTGCCGTAGCCCCCTGACCGCCCGGGCCGATCCGACACGGTCCGACGCGGTCTGCCGGGCCCGAGCGGCACCCTGTCCGGCCCCGAGCGGCACCCCGCCCGGGGCCGGACCGCACCCCCGCACGCTCAAAGTTGTCTGGCCACGTTCGGTCGGTGTTCTTCCATTGGACAGCGCCGACCGGTACTTATGTCCCGCTCATGGCGAACAGCCATGTGGCCCACCCCTCACCAACGGGACGAGGTACCCCTATGCGACTGCGCTCGAGCACCATCGGCGGGCTGCTCGCCGCCCTGCCCCTGGTCGGCGCACTGGTCGTCGCCACTCCCGCCACCGCCGGAGCGACGGGCAGCAGCGGCAACCTGATCACCAACGGCGACGCGGAGGCCGGCGGCTACTGCACCGGCGACTGGAGCGCGGCCAGTACTGTCCCCGGCTGGACGGTCCAGGCCGGCGCCATCGACGCGATGTGCCACTCGGTCGCCTCCTTCGGCCTGCCGAGCGACGGCCGGACACCGGGCAAGGCCTTCTTCGGGCCCGGCAACTTCGGCGACGGCTCGATGGCCCAGACCGTCGACGTGTCCTCGGCCGCCACCGCGATCGACGGCGGCGGCGTGCACTTCAACCTCTCCGGCTGGCTCGGCGGTTGGACCATCAACGGCGGCTACGTCGCCGTCAGCCTGCACTTCCAGGACGCGGCCGGCCGCCCGCTCGGCGCCACCGCCAATCTGCCGACCGTCTCCGCGACGGACCGCGGCCTGTCCACCAAGTTCCTCTCCCGCAGCACCACCGGCGCCGTCCCGGCCGGAACGAGGTCGATCCAGGTCGAGGCGCAGTTCCTGTCCACCTCCAGCGAGAGCGGCTACCTGGACAACCTCTCGCTCACCCTCGACACCCCGGTCACCGCGCCCGCGCCGCTCACCCCGCCCGCGTCCGCCGTACCCGGCTACGACCACGTGTTCGTCGTCATGATGGAGAACACCGACTACGCCCAGATCATGAACGACCCGGCGGACACGCCGTTCATCCACGGCCTGATGTCCCAGGGCGCCACCCTCACCGACTCCCACGGCACCTACCACCCGAGCGACGAGAACTACCTCTCCATCGCCGGCGGTGACACGTACGCCAAGGGCGCCGTCTACTTCCCCAACATCAACTCCCCGCAGCGCAACCTCGGCGACACCATCGAGGAGGCCGGCAAGACCTGGAAGGCCTACGAGCAGGGCATGGGCACCCCCTGTAACACCGGGAAGAGCGCAGACAGCTACTACGAGCCCGACGACGCGCCGTTCATCAACTACACCGACATCAGCGGCAACCCGGCCCGCTGCGCGGCGCACCTCGTCGACACCACCCAGCTCACCACCGACCTGCGGTCCGCGGCCACCACCCCGAACTTCTCCTGGATCGCCGCCGACGACTACTACGACGGCGAGGCCTCCGGCAACGGCAGCGCCACCAGCCTGAAGGTGCAGGACGGCTGGCTGCAGCAGACCCTCGCCCCCGTGCTGTCCTCCCCGGCCTGGACCCAGCAGCGCTCGCTGCTACTGCTGACCTGGGACGAGAGCAACTCCGAGGCCTACAACCACCTCGCCACCGTCGTCGTCGGCTCGCAGGGCACCGTCCCGGCCGGAACCAGTAGCCCGCTGCACTACGACCACTACAGCGTCGGCCGCACCATCGACGCGGCCCTCGGCCTGCCGGGCCTGACGGCCAACGACACCTACGCGACGCCGCTCAACGCCGCGTTCGCGCCGTCCCGGGCGACCGCGCCCACGCTGACCGGCGACCTCAACGCGGTGGCCAATGGCGGCAACGTCACCCTCCGCTACGCCCTGCCGAACGCCCCGCAAGCCGGGGCGAAGAACTGGGTCGGCGTCTACCCGGCGGGCGTCACCCCGGGCGCCCGGTCCTCGCTGACCTGGGCCTACACGCCGAACCAGAGCGGTGCGGTCACCTTCTCCACCGGCAAGCTGAACGGCGCCGGCGCGTACGACGCCTACTACCTCGCCAACGACGGCTACACGGTGCTGGCCGGGCCTGTCCGCCTGACCGTCGGCTGACGGCCCCCGGGGGGGGGGGGGGGGGCGCGCCCCCCCCCCCCCCCCGGCCCGCGCGGCCCGCCCCCGCCCCCCCGCCGGCCCCCCCCCACACACACTGTAGCGGCGCGGGGGGCGGGGTG
>NZ_JBHWBZ010000093.1:9368-24044 GCF_042735475.1 Kitasatospora sp. NPDC059577
AACCACCCCCCCCCCCCCGGCCCCCGGGGTGGGGCGGCGGCGTCCCCCGCCTCCGGGGGTGGCGCCCCCCGGGGGGGGGGTGCGGGCTCCCGCCCCCCCCCCACCCGGGCAGCCGCGGCGGCCTCGACCGGCCTCGACCGGCCAACCGGCAACTCCGTGATGCGCCGGCTCGGGCGCGAGTTCACCTCCCGGCCGCGAGGCGGTGATCGCCGGCTGCCGCCGGCACGCCTGAGCCCTCTCCGGCGGCACGCCGGTCAGGCCCCGGCGGACGCCAGCCGGGCGTGGCGCCGGGCGGTCGCCTCGACGGGATCCAGCACCGGTACGGCGGCCAGCAGGCCCTTGGTGTAGGCGTGCCGAGGGGAGTCGTACACCGAGTCGGCGTCGCCCAGCTCCACGATCCGTCCGGCCCGCATCACCGCGACCCGGTCGACGCTCCCGGCGACCACGCCCAGGTCGTGGGTGACCAGGACCAGCCCGGCCCCGGTCTCGGCGCGCAACTCGTGCAGCAGGTCGAGGATCTGGGCCTGGACGGCGACGTCCAGCGCGGTCGTCGGCTCGTCGGCGACCAGCAGCCGCGGCTCGCAGGCCAGGGCCATCGCGATCAGCACCCGCTGGCGCATGCCGCCGCTGAACTCGTGCGGACGCGACCGCGAGCGCCGCGCCGCGTCGGCGATGCCGACGGGGTCGAGCACTTCGACGGCCCGAGCCCCGGCACCCCGGCGTCGACACCTGCTCAAGTGAGGGGGACCGCGACCTCCTACGCCGACCTGCGCGCACTGATCTTCAACTGTACGCTCAAGCGCTCGCTCGAGCGCAGCCACATCAGGGCCTGATCGATGTCAGCCGCGGCATCCTGGAGCGCCAGGGAGTCGCCGTCGACGTGATCCGCGCCGTCGACCACGACATCGCCACCGGTGTCTGGCCGGACATGACCGCACACGGCTGGGAAACCGACGAATGGCCGGCCCTGTACCGCCAAGTGATGGCCGCGGACGTCCTGATCGTCGTCGGCCCGATCTGGTTGGGCGACAACTCCTCCATCATGAAGAAGGTCATCGAGCGCCTCTACGCCTGCCGGCTCCGGCTTCTTCGTCGGCGTCGCACTGCTCTGCGCGATCGACAAGGCCCTGGCCGTGGTTCGAGACCCATGACCGGCGACGCTACCGGCCGAAGACGGCAAGCGAGCCGACGACGGGCGCCGCGCCATGCTTCGGTAGGAGGAGGGAGTCCATGCGGAGCGTCGGCCCGCAGGAGGGGGTTCGAAGACGGACGGCCCGTCAGCGGTTCGCCATGCGGGTGACGACCAGCTCGCGGCAGAGGTAGTTGGGTGGGCCCATCAGCGTGATGGCGCGTGCGTCCTGGGCCAGCCGGTTCAGGGGGTGGCTGCGGGAGAAGGCGGCGCTGCCGGCCAGGCCCTGGGCCGTGCGGCAGAGTGCTTCGGCAGTCTCCGATCCGAAGACCTTGGCGGTGAGCGCGCTCCCGGTGCGGTCTCCCGGAGCCGAGGTCGCGGCCTCCACCACGCCCCGGACCGCTGCGAGCTGCGCGCCCAGTTCGAAGATGTGGTGCCGGGACAGCGGGTTGTCCGGGAGTGCGCGTCCGTGCGCGGTCCCGACCGCCGTGTCGTGGGCCTCTTGGGCGATGCCCAGCGCGACGGCGCCGAGGGTCAGGCCCAGGGTGTGCGGGTGGCCGATGGCCTCGGGGGTCCGGTGGGAGCGGGTCAGTACGTCCGCCTCCTCGGCCCGGTAACGGCTGAGCCGGATCAGCCCGGTCGCGGAGCGACGCATCCCGGACAGATCCAGCACGCCGTCGAACACGAAGCCCGGCCGAGTGCTGTCGACCACGAAGACGCCCTGGTCGGACCGGCCGTAACTGCCCTGTGGCGCCTCCTGTTCGTCGCCGGTCCGGGCCAGGACCAGGTAGAAGTCGGCGACACCCGCGCCGGTGGTGAAGGTCTTGGCCCCGTCGAGTTCCCAGGCCCCGGTCGAGCACCGGGTCGCGGTGGTGGAGACCTTCTGCTTGGCGGCGTCGGTGCCCGGCTCGCTCCACGAGGAGGCGAAGATCCGGCCGTCGTGGGCGACCGCGCTCAGGAGCCGCTTGCGCTGCTCGTCGGAACCGTAGGCGATGATCCGGCTGACGGCCGCGTAGTGCAGGAACACGATGATCGCGACCGAGGCGTCGGCCCGGGCCAACGCGGTGATCACCGCGTTGGCCTCGTGCCAGTCGGCGTCGAGGCCGCCGTACTCGGCGGGGATCGGCAGGCGGAGGACGCCGGTGGTGCGGAGCGCCGCCAGGACGACCTCGCTCGGCCGCCCGGTGCTGTCGTCGCCGGCCTCCGCCCGGAGTGCCGTGAGGGCCTCGGAGAGCTCCAGGGGGCCCGGTGCGTCGGTGGGGGTGGTGGGCCGATCCATGGATTCCTCGCCTTTGCTCGTCGTTTGGGTTGGAATGCCCCATCGCGGGTGTGGCACGGTTAATTAGCCTATAGCCGCGGAGCGTCCGAAGACAGGGGGTAGCGGATATCGGACAGGGCGTCGAGGCTATTGAATTCTCCTTTCGTTTCGGTATCGACCGGGCCGTGGTGATGCTTCTCACAGGTTTCCGGTCGGCTTGAACGGCATGGCTGAGCTGCGGATCCATGCGGAAGATCAGCTTCCGGGCGGCGGGCATGCCAACGGCTGGCGTCGAGGGTGACCCATGGAAGCGATTTTCGGACAACTGTTCTTCTGGGTGTTCGTTCAATCGGTATGCGGTGCAGGCTACTGTCGGTTCGATCATCGGAACCACTCGATATCGGCGATATGGGCTCCGAAAAGCGACTGACTAAAAAAGGAGAATAATGGAACGGGGGAAGATCGGTGTGCTCTTGGTGTGCGAGGACGGCTTGGAGCGTGCCGGGTTGGGTGCCGTCCTCGGCGGTGATCCCGGCGTGTTGATTGTCGGGGACGTGTCATCTTCGGCGGAGGCGCAACGGGCGGTTTCGGCGTTACGGCCGGACGTCATCCTGTGCAGCGAGCGGACGCTTTCGTACCAGACCATGGAACTCGCGGAGAATCTCACGACGCAGTCCAACGACGCCCGGCCGGTCCATCTCATAGTCCTGGTTCCTACGCTGGACGACCGGAACATGGACCTGTTGCGCTTCGACCGGTGCACACTGATCGACCGGCGGATGAACAAGGCCGAGCTGATCGCCGCCGTCCGGTTGACCGCCGCCGGGTACCGGCCCATCAGGGACGACCTGGCGAGCAGCCTGGCGAGAGTGTCGGTGAACCTGAACGGCGCTGGTCGGGAGGCCAAGGACCGGGTGCAGGCCCTGACCAAGCGTGAGCGGCGGGTGTTCGAGCTCATGGTCCAGGGATTCTCGAACCCGGAGATCGCCTCCGGCCTCAAGGTCACCGAATCCACGGTGAAGTCCCATGTCCAGGGAATCCTCACCAAGCTCGAACTCCGGGGCCGTGTGCAGGCCGTCATCTACGCCTACGAGGCCGGCCTCGTCTGCGGCCGCGCCGGCTGAGGACCGGCAATCCCGGCGGGCATCCCCGGGTGTGCCCGCGGAGGAGTCGGGTGAAAGGACATTCCCGGCCCGGATTCAGGACAGGACCAAAGGAACCAGGAGTCACAGTGGACACTCCCGCGAACACGCTTGCCGGCGACATCAACTGGGAGGCCGAAGACCTCTACATTTCGATCGTCAGCGATCCGGCCGGACGAGACCCGTACGACGGTTACCGAAGGCTGCGCGAGATCGCGCCGGTCCTGCGCACGTCGACGGACGCGCTGGTCCTCACCCGCTACGAGGACTGCGACGCCGCCCTGCGGCACCGGAGCCTCGGGAAGTCCGGGCGAGTGACGCAGTCGACCGGCCACGGGACGGGGGACTCGGTGGGCCGCAGCATGCTGTTCAGTAACCCGCCCGAGCACACCCGCCTGCGCCGGCTGGTCAGTTCCGCGTTCACCACCCGCCACACCGAACAGCTGAGGGGCTCCGTCACCGCCCAGGCGAACGCCCTGGTGGCCGGGCTGCGCGACAACGAGGACTTCATCTCGGCCGTGGCCCTGCCGCTGCCGGTCAACGTGATCTCGGACCTGCTCGGGGTGCCGCACGCCGACCGGATCGGCATCACCCCGCTGGTGCACGACATCACCGGGGTGCTCGAACCCTTCGTCGCCGGCGAGGCGTTCACCCGGGCGAACAGTGCGCAGACCACGTTGGCGGAGTACTTCTCCGGACTGCTGGCCGAAAAGCGCCGGAGCCCCGCCGACGACCTGCTCAGCCGACTCGCTGCGGGCCCCGGGGGCGACGCCGAGGACGACGCCCTCGATGACGCGGACACCATCGCCAC
This sequence comes from Kitasatospora sp. NPDC059577, assembly GCF_042735475.1. Taxonomy (NCBI): domain Bacteria; kingdom Bacillati; phylum Actinomycetota; class Actinomycetes; order Kitasatosporales; family Streptomycetaceae; genus Kitasatospora; species Kitasatospora sp. NPDC059577. Next base: position 13,709 of record NZ_JBHWBZ010000093.1, read on the forward strand.
GGCCATCGTGCTGTTCGGCGCCGGCTACGAGACCACGGTGAACCTGTTGGGCAACGGCCTGCGTGCACTGCTGGAGGCGCCCGACCAGTTCGCCCTGCTGCGACAGCGTCCGGAGCTGCTGCCCTCGGCCGTCGAGGAGATGCTCCGCTACGACTCGCCCATCCAGATAAACGGCCGCAACGTGCTGGAGCCGACCACCCTGGCCGGTCTGGAGGTCGAGCCGGGGCAACTGGTCGTCACCATGCTCGGCGCCGCCAACCGGGACCCGGCCAAGTTCACCGACCCTGACCGGTTCGACATCACCCGCGACGACGGTCCGCACCTGGCGTTCTCCTCCGGCATCCACTTCTGTCTCGGCGCCCAACTCGCCCGGCTCGAAGCCGACATCCTGTTCACCACGCTGCTCGCGACCTACTCGCGGATCGAACTGGCGGGAGATCCGGTCCCCCGCCCCGGTCTGACGGTGCACGGCCTGGAGAAGCTGCCGGTCGCCGTCACGCCCTGACGTCACACACTCGTGCACAGCGGCCCCTTCGGGCCCGGACGACGATGCGTCCGGGCCCGAAGTCGTTCCACCTCAGCCGCGCTGGTCCAGCTCGTCGGCGACGAACTCGGCCAGGTCGGCCAGGCTCTGCCCGCCGAGCATGCGCGCCATGGGCACCATCACCCCGTACTCCCGCTGCACCCGGCTGCGCACCTCGGTCGCCATGAGGGAGTCGAGCCCCATCCGGTTCAGCGGCTTGCGGTCGCTCAGGCGCTGCGGCGGCAGGGCCAGGACCTTGGCCAGCTGTGCGGCGAGGAACTCGTGCACCGTGCCCGGGTCGCCGGCCTGGGGCGTGGCCGGTGTGACCGGTGTGACCGGTGTGACCGGGGTGACCGGCACGACCGGAGCGACCGTGGCCGGGGCGACCGGCGCGGGCCGGACCGGAACCACCGGGGCGGGTACGGGCCGGGCCGGAGCCGCCGGGACCGTCCGTACCGCCTGAGAAGTCGACTCCTCGGCCGGCACCGACGGCTCCTGGCCGCCGACCACCTCACGCAGCAGCGGGTCCCGGGCGGCATCCGGGTAGGCCGCGCTCCACCGGCTCCAGTCCGCGTCGAGCACCGTGAGCTGCCCGGCCGGTCCGTCCAGCAGCCGCTGGAGCAGGGTGATCCCCTCCTCCGGGGTGAAGCTGTCCACGCCTTGCGGGGCCAGGTCCCGGCCGTGCTCGTCGGCGTACCGGGCGACCATGCCGACCGTCGACCAGAAGCCCCAGTTGACCGAGAGCGCGGGCAGCCCCTGGTCCCGGCGGTGGTGGGCCAGCGCGTCCAGCGAGGCGTTGGCGGCGGCGTAGGCCCCCAGCATGGGCGACCCGAGGATCGCCGACGCCGAGGAGAACAGCACGAAGAAGTCCAACGGCTGCCGTTCCAGCACCCGGTGCAGCGCCCAGGCCCCGGCGGCCTTCGGCCGGACCATTGCGGTGACCTGCTCGGGGGTCGTCTCGGCCGCCGAGACCAGCTCGATGACCCCGGCCGCGTGCAGCACTCCCCGCACCGGCGGGCGGCCAGCGGCCGCGTGGTCCCGGAGCAGCGCGCGCAGCGCGTCCTCGTCGGCCACGTCGACCACGTGGTACGTCACGCGGGCACCGGAGAGCTCCAGACCGCGTAGCTCCGACGCCCGGTCACCGAGCGGGCTGCGGCCGAGCAGCACGACGTCCGCGGCCCCCCGCTCGACCAGCCAGCCGGCCAGCTTGAGGCCGATCCCGCCGAGACCGCCGGTGACCAGGTAGGAGCCCTCCGACGCCGTCCATGACTGCGCCTCGGTCACCGGCGCGGCGGCGGTTCGGGCCGCCGTCTCCGGCGCCTCCGGCTCCTCGAACCGCACCAGGACCTTGCCGATGTGCCGGGCCCGGGCCATCTGCCGGAAGGCTTCCTCGACCTCACCGATGTCGTAACTCTCGTACGGCAGCGGCTCGATCGCCCGGCCGTCGACCAGTTCCAGCACCCGCTCCAGGAGTGTACCCACCTGCTGCGGGCGGGTCCGCAGCATGTCGACGAGGTCCATCGCGTAGAAGGCCAGGTTCCTGGAGAACGGCAGCAGACCGATCGGACTGTTCTCCAACAGGTCCTTCTTGCTCAGCTCCACGTAGCGGCCGTACGGCGCGATCAGCGACAGGTTCTGTGGGATCGCCTCCCCGGAGAGCGAGTTGAGCACCACGTGGACACCCTCGCCGCGGGTCGCCGCCAGGACGGACTCGGCGAAGTCCCCCGAACGGGAGTCGGCGACGTGCTTGACCCCCATGGCCTTCAAGAGTGCGCGCTTCTGCGGGCTGCCCGCCGTCGCGTAGATCTCCGCCCCGCGCCAGCGGGCGATCTGGATCGCCGCCAGGCCCACGCCACCCGTGGCCGAATGGATCAGCACCCGCTCCCCGGGAGCCAGCCTCGCCAGCTCGCACAGGCCGTAGTAGGCCGTGAGGTACGCGGCCGGCAGCGTCAGTGCCTCCTCGACGGTCAGCCGGGCCGGCACGCGGGCGACGAGGTGGGCGCTGGTGACCACATGGCTGGCCAATGCCCCCTCGGACAGGGCGATCACCTCGTCACCCGGCTGCAGTCCGGCCACGCCCTCACCGAGCGCCGTGACCACGCCCGCGCACTCCCAGCCGAGCTTCGCACCCTCGCCTAGGCCCGGGTAGGCGCCCATCACGGTCAGGACGTCCCGGTAGTTCAGCGCCGTCCGGGTCACCCGGATCCCGACCTCGCCGGGGCCGGGGTCGCGGTGCTCCACCGGTATCGGTCCGAGTGTGTCGAGCAGCCCGTTGGTCCGGTTGCGGACCTCGTAACGGGCCGGCACGTCCGCCGTTCCGGGGTCGGCCGGCGCCGTGCCCGGGAGGGTGTGCGGAACCAGCCGCGCCACGTACCGCCGACCGTCGCGGAAGGCGATCTGGTTCTCCGGTCCGTCCGCGGCGAGCAGTTCGGCCGCGAGCAGATCGACGCAGCGGCTACCCGACCCGCCGGGCAGGTCGACCAAGGCGCACCGCCACTGGCGGTACTCCTGGATGAGGGAGCGCCCCAGCCCCCAGAGCATCGACTGGCCGACGGAGACCGGTCCGTGCCCGTCCGGCAGGTGCTGCGCGCCGTCGGTCACCAGCCAGAGCCGCCCGGCGGGCCACCCCACCGCATCCAGGGCCTGGAAGAGGTGCAGCACGCTGTGCAGGCCGAGCCGCTCGGCCGAGGCGACCGCCGCAGCCGCCGTGTCCCGGTCGGTCCTCGGGTCCGCGGCGTCCCGCGCCCACAGGTGCACGATGCCCGCGCAGGGCCGGTCGCCGGCCTCCTGGCGGACCGCGGTGAGCAGCCGGCGGTACTCGTCGGCCGCGCCCGGCGCGATCTCGTACCGGTCGGCGGCCGTGCTGCGGTAGCGCTCACCCGCGGTCACCACCACCGCGCGGCCGCCCAGCTGGTCCACCAGCGTGTCAGCAGTGTCGCCGCGATCGGCGAACACCAGCCAGTAGCCGTCGCGCGGCCCGGCCGCGGTGGCCGGGGCGGTGGGCCGCCACACGAGTTCGTGCAGCCACCCGCTGCCGTCGCGCTGCGTCGGCCGTGGCACCAGGAAACGCAGCGACACGCCTTCGAGTTCGGCGAGCAGCACACCGTCGTCGTCCCACACCTGCACGGTGCCGACGATGGCGTCCGGGCGGACGGCGGTGCGCACCGCGTGGCTCCAGACCGCACCCTGCGGGCGCCGGTACAGCCGCACCCGCTCGATGCTGCCCAGGACGAAGGCGTCGTGCTCGCTGGCGGTCCGGAAGCCCTCGGTGGCGGCCGCCAGGGTGTGACCGCAGGCGTCCAGCAGAGCGGGGTGGAAGAGGTGACGGGGGTCGGCGTCGCGGATCGACTCGGGGGCCTGGATCCGGGCCAACGCCTCGCCGTCCCGGCGCCACAGCCGGTCGACCCCCTGGAAGGCACCCAGCCACTGGTTGCCCTTGGCCGCGAACCGGCGGTAGAACTCCTCGCCGGCCAGCTCCTGGCAGCGCTGCTGCACCGCCTCGCGCGGCTCACCCGCGCCCGCCGTGGGTGAGCCGATCGGCTCGGACGGGTCCAGGCGGCCCGTGACGTTGCGGGAGTGCTCCGTCTGGTCGTGGTAGCGGCTGCCGACCAGGAAGGACCAGGATCCGTCGGCGCCCTGCTCCAGCGTCACCCGGACGGTCGGCGCCGGTTCGTCGGCGGAGACGAAGATGCCCTCGTGGTAGGTGATGTCCCGGATCGCGGGCGCCGATCCGAAGACCGAGGCGGCGGCCGCCGACACCAGCTCCACGTAGGCGGTGCCCGGGACGATCACCACCCCCTGGACCTGGTGGTCCCGGATGTAGGGGTTGGCGTCGAGGTCCAGCGGCCCCTCCCACACGTGCCCGGCGCCCGGCACCGGGGCGCCCAGCAGCGGGTGCCCGGTACCGGCCGGCACCGGGGCTGCTGCCGTCGCCCGGCCGGCCGAGCCCCGCACGGCGGGCCGATCGGTGGGCCGGAGGGCTTCCGGGTTCTCCGGGAACCAGTACCGCTGCCGCTGCCACGCCGGGCCGGGCAGCCGGACGTACGCCGACTCCGCCGGGAACAGCCGGCCGAGGTCCACCGGGTGGCCGCTCAGGTGCACTGCGGCGAGCCCGTCCAGCAGGCAGGCCAGCTCCGGCTCGTTGCGCCGGGTGGAGCCGACGGCCAGGCTGTCGCTCTTCGCCGCGTCGATGTACTCGCGCACGGCGGGCGTGAGGATCGGGTGCGGGCTGATCTCGATCACCACCGTCGGCCCCTGCTCCAGCAGCCGCTGGACCACCGGCCCGAACCGGACCGGCTCGCGCAGGTTGCGGGCCCAGTAGGCGGCGTCGAGCGTGCTGCCGTCCAGCGGCCGCTCGTCGACCGTGGAGTACATCGGCACCGTGCCGGCCCGCGGCCTGAGCGAACGCAGCCCCTTGAGCAGCGGAGCCCGCAGCTTCTCCACCTGCGGGCCGTGCGAGGCGAAGTCCACCTGCACCAGCCGGCAGAACACTCCGCGCTTCTGCAGCGTCTCGAACACCTTGCGCATCGCGTCGCCGTCGCCGGAGAGCACGGTCGACAGCGGGCCGTTGACCGCCGCCACCGAGATCACCCCGGCGTACGGCTCCAGCAGCTGCTCGGCCTCGGCCGCGCTCAGCTCGACGGAGGCCATCACGCCCTTGCCGGAGACCTTCTTGGCCAGGGCGCTGCGCCGGCAGATCACGGCCGCCGCGTCCGCCACGCTCAAGGACCCCGCCACACAGGCGGCCGCCGCCTCGCCCATGCTGTGTCCGACCACGAAGTCGGGCTCGACCCCCCAAGAACGCCACACTGCGGCCAGCGCCACCTCGATCGCCCACAACGTCGGCTGGATGACGTCCACGCCCTCCAGCGCGTCCGTGCCCTCGGTGAGCCGCTCGATCACCGACCAGCCGGCCTCGGCCTGGATCGCGGCGTCGCACTCCTCCAGTGCACGGCGGAACTCGGGCTCGGTGCGCAGCAGTTCGCGCCCCATCCCGACCCACTGCGACCCCTGGCCGGGGAACACGAACACCACCTGGGCGCGCTCGGCGTACACGTCGTCCGCGGACCGCAGGCCGGCGCTCGGTTCGTCCGCGAGGAAGGCCCCGAGCTTGCCGGCCAGGTCCTTGTGGTCGGAGCCGACCAGGGTGAGCCGGCTCTCCCGGTGCTCCCGGCGGGTCGCGGCGCTGAAGCAGACGTCGTCGAAAGGGAGTTCACTGCCCGCACCGCCCGGCTCCAGGTAGCGGCGGTAGGCCTCCGCAACCGAGCGCAGCGTCTCGGGCTGGTGCGAGGACAGCGCCAGCAGCCGGGCGCGGCCCTCCTCGGGCTCGGGCCGCTCGGCCGGAACCGGACGGTACGCGCCGAGCACCACGTGCACGTTCGTACCGGAGATCCCGAACGAGCTGACTCCGGCCAGGGCGGGCCGCTCGGACTGCGGCCAGTCCTGCGCCTCCTGGGGCACCCGCAGCGGCGCCCGAGACCAATCCACCGCCGAGGTCAGCTCGGCGCTGTGCAGGCTGGGCGGGATCACCCCCCGCTCGACCGCCAGCACGGCCTTGATCAGTCCCGCGATGCCCGCGGCGCCCTCGGTGTGACCGATGTTCGTCTTCACCGAACCGACCACCAGCGGCCGGTCTGCGGGGCGGCCCTCGCCGAGCACGGCCGCCAGCGCCCGCAGCTCCACCGGGTCCCCGGCGCCGGTGCCGGTGCCGTGCGCCTCCACGTAGTCGACCTGCGCCGGGTCCACGCCCGCGTCCGCGTACGCCGCCCGCAGCGCCTGCTGCTGCCCCTCGTCCGCGGGCGCCATCATCGCCCCACTGCTCTGCCCGTCGTTGACGGCGGCCGAGCCCAGGATCACGGCCCGGATCGAGTCGCCGTCGTCGATCGCGTCGTCCAGCAGCTTGAGGGCGACCACGCCGACGCCCTCACTGCGCACGAAGCCGTTCGCGTGGACGGAGGCGAACTTGCAGCGGCCGTCGGGCGCCAGCATCTTGCCGTTGGAGAATGTGATGCTCTCCTCCGGCACCAGGACCAGGTTCACCCCGCCGACCAGCGCGAGCGAGGACTCGCCGTTGCGCAGGCTTCGGCAGGCCAGGTGCACCGCGGTGAGGGACGACGAGCACGCGGTGTCCACCGTGAAGCTGGGGCCGCGCAGGTCGAAGGCGTACGACAGCCTGCCGGACAGCACGCTCGGCGCCGTCCCGGCGTTGGCGTAGATGTCCAGGACGCCCTGCCGGCTCATGGTGTCCCAGTAGTTGCGCCCCATCGAGCCGATGAAGACCCCGGCCTTCCCGGCGGCCAGTCGCTCGCGGGTGAGGCCGGCGTCCTCGAGGGCGGCGGCCGCCGTTTCCAGCAGCAGCCGCTGCTGGGGGTCCATGTGCTGGGCCTCGCGCGGGGCGATGCCGAAGAAGTCGGCGTCGAACTCCTCGACGGAGTCCAGGAACCCGCCGTGCCGGCTGATGATCCGCCCGGGCGTGCCCGGTCGGGGGTCGTAGTACGCGTCGATGTCGAACCGGCTGGGTGGCACCTCCGTGATGCAGTCGCGTCCCTCGCTCAGGCGCGACCAGTACTCCTCCAGGCCGTTCGCCTGAGGAAACCTGCACGCCATGCCCACGATCGCGATGGCGGGACCGGCGGCCTGCGGCCCCTCGCCCTGCTGGTCCTCGCGCTGCTGGTTCCCGTCCTGCTGGTCCCCGCTGTGCTTCCGACTGGCCATTGTCACTCCTGTTCTCGTCAGATTGCCCATGAAGCGGTGGCGCCGATGGTCAGCACGGCGCTGCTGACCACGAACCCCGGCGCGGCACCCGCGAGCAGGACGTGGTCTCCGGGCGCGAGCTGCCCGGTGGTCATGAGGTGGTCGAGTGCGACGACGTGGTCGCTCGCCGCGAGATGGCCGACGGTCCGGCCGAAGTCCCAGGTCGATACGGACTCCGGCAGTCCGAGCGGGTCGAGGAAGAACTGTGAGACCAGGTACTGGCCCTGGTTCACGTAGATCGCCTTGGCGACGTCCCCGACGTCGATCCCGGCCTCCTCCAGGGAGCGCCGGGCCACGTCGGCCTGCTTCTTGGCGATCATCTCGTTGACCTCGGTGAGCGGCCGGTACTCCCGGCTGAAGTGCCGGGCCCGCTCGACCATGTCGATGTGCTCCCTGCCGTGCCCGTCGAACAGCGGCACCCCGCCGCGGTGCAGGCCCTCCAGCTCCGGGATCACCAGGTGGTTCACCGAACGCACCCGGGCGAACCCGTCGGCGGTGTCCAGCACCATCGCGCTGGCCGCGTCACCGATCACCGTGCCCGGCCCGTAGCCGCGCCAGCGGTCGGCCTTCGGCGACTTGAAGTTGTCCGAGGTGGTCAGCAGCGCGGTGGTCCGCGACCGGTCCACGCTCAGCTGCCCTGCCGCGAGCTCCAGCGCGGCCAGCATGCCGTTGCAGCCCTGCCTGACCTCGAACACCGGGATGTTCCCGGCACCGAGTTCCCGCACGATGTAACCGCCCGGGTACCACATCTCCGGGCCCTGCGGGAACACGCAGGAGTGGATCAGCAGATCCACCGCGGCCGCCTCCAGCCCGGCCCGCTTGAGCGCCTCCCGGCCGGCCGAGACGGCCATCTCCACCGGCGGCGTGTCCCCGGCCACGAGTGTCCCGGTGACACCCGAATCGAGCATCAGGATCTCGTCGTACAGCCCCGACTCGATGGCCCGGCGGCTGCTCATCCAATCCGGCAGGTAGGTGCCCAGTCCGCTGAGGTAGAGGTTCTCCAGCCTCATCAAGGTCTCCTTGGTCTTGGTGGTGTCCTCTTCGAGGGCAGCCGTCAGGCTCGTTCCGACAGGTAGCGGGTGATGGTGTCGCCGATCTTCCGCAGCGGCTCGGGATCGGTCATCTTCGTGTGCTCACAGGCGATCAGATGGTTCTCGACCTGCCCGTTCACGTACTCCGCCCAGGCGTCGCAGCTCATCCAGTTCTCGACCTTGCCCTCGGTGGCGGTGAAGAAGAGGACGTCGCCGTCGTAGGCCTCCGGCTGGTACGCGTCCATGAGGTGGATGTTGTTGATGACGATGTCGACGAGGGCCAGTACCTGGGACACGTCGAGATTGGCGAGGACGCTGTTCTCCGCGCGGATCAGCTCCAGGAGCTTGGTCAGGTCGACGCTGTCGCGGGTCTCCTCGTCGATGTCCAGACCGACGTAGTCGAGCAGCAGCTTCAGCGCCTCCCGGTCGCCCGGGATCTTCTCGCCGAACTGCGTCTCGGGGTACGAGTCCAGCATCGCCAGCAGCCGCACCTCCTGCCCCTGCCGGCGCAGCTGCGCCGCCATGGCGTACGCGACCACGCCGCCGTACGACCAGCCGAGCAGGTGGTACGGGCCCTCCGGCTGCACACCCCGCAGGGTGCGCACGTAGTCCGCCGCCATCTCCTCCAGGGTGGTCGGGCGAGGCTCCTCGGCGGACATGCCGCGGGCCTGGATCCCGTAGATCGGATAGTCGGGCGTGAGACCGCTCATCAGGCCCGAATAGCACCAGCTCAGCCCACCGGCCGGGTGCACGCAGAAGAGCGGCGGCCGGCTGCCCTGCGGTCGCAGGGGCAGCAGCGTTCCGAGCGCCTCGCCCACGTCGTCGGAGTTCAACCGCTCCGCCAGGGCGGCGACGGTCGGTGCCTCGAAGACCGTCCGGATGGTGTGCCGGACGCCGAAGGTCGACTGGATGCGGCTGATCAGGCGGGTTGCGAGCAGGGAGTGTCCGCCGAGTTCGAAGAAGTTGTCGTCGATGCCGACCCGGGGCAGGCCGAGGACGTCGGCGAAGAGGCGGCAGAGGATTTCCTCGCGTGGGGTGCGGGGCACGCGGTCGGTGGTGATGGTGGTGAAGTCGGGTGCGGGCAGGGCCTTGTGGTCCAGTTTCCCGTTGATGGTGAGCGGGAGCCGGTCGAGTACGACGATCGCGGCGGGGAGCATGTAGTCGGGCAGCGAGCCGGCGAGGTCGCGACGCAGTGTGCTCGGGTCGATTGTGGTTCCGGTGGTGGGGACGACGTAGCCGATGAGGCGTTTTTCGCCGGGTTGGTCGGTGCGGACGGTGGTGGTGGCCTGGGCGATGTGGGGGTGTCGGGCGAGGGCTGCCTCGATTTCGCCGAGTTCGATGCGGAAGCCGCGGATTTTGACTTGGTGGTCGGTGCGGCCGAGGTATTCGAGGGTGCCGTCGGGGTGTTGGCGGACGAGGTCGCCGGTGCGGTACATGCGGGTGCCGGGTGGGCCGTAGGGGTTGGCGATGAAGCGTTCGGCGGTGAGGGCGGGGCGGTTGAGGTAGCCGCGGGCGAGGCCTGGGCCGGAGACGTGGAGTTCGCCGGTGGCGCCGGTGGGCAGCGGGCGTAGGCCGGTGTCGAGGATGTGGAGGTGGAGGTCGGGGATGGGGTGGCCGATGGTGCTGGTGGGGGTGTGGGTGTGGGTGGTGGTGAGGGGGGTGTGGGTGACGTGGACGGTGGTTTCGGTGATGCCGTACATGTTGGTGAGTCGGGGGGTGTGGTCGGGGTGGTGTCGGTACCAGTCGGTGAGGCGGGTGGGGTCGAGGGCTTCGCCGCCGAAGATGACGTGGCGTAGGGAGAGTTGGTGGGTGGTGTCGGGGTTTTCGGTGGTGGCTTGGGTGAGTTGGTAGAAGGCGGAGGGGGTTTGGTTGAGGATGGTGACCTTTTGGTCGGTGAGGAGGTGGAGGAGGTCGGTGGGGGTGCGGGTGGTGGTGTGGGGGACGATGACGAGTCGGCCGCCGGTGAGGAGTGCGCCCCAGATTTCCCAGACGGAGAAGTCGAAGGCGTAGGAGTGGAAGAGGGTCCAGA
>NZ_JBHWBZ010000094.1:0-22254 GCF_042735475.1 Kitasatospora sp. NPDC059577
GGGTGTGGGCCTCGCCGTCCCCGCTGCGCGCCGGGGCTGCGTCCCCGCCCCCCCCCCCTCACCCGGGGAGTCAGGCCCGCGGCCCGGCCGCCGTGTCCGCCCGCCACTCGTCGAGGTAGCGGAAGAACACGTCCAGGGGCGGCTCGTCCCCGGCGGCGTCCTCGACGGCCCGGGCCCAGCCCGGCACCAGCGACAGCCCCTTGGCCCGGTTCAGCCACTCCGGGAACGCCCCGACGGCAGGGGCGAATTCGAAGGGCTCGTCCACGCCGTGGGTGTCGAGCGCGACGCCGTACCCGATGAGCATCGCCTGCAAGTGCTGCAGGGACCCGCCGGGCAGCCACGCCCCGGGCCGGAGGCGGACCTGCGCCAGGAAGTCGTGCACGTCCCGGAACTCGGTGGGCGGCTGAGGCTTCGGCCCGGCCCCGTGATCAGCTGACATCCGCCCACCCTATGCCGCCGCCGGGCCCCGTAAACCGGTCGCGGCGGCTGAGGGACGTCTGGGACGATCGGCCGATGCGCGTGAAACTCGACGGGGTCACCCCGGTGCCACGGATGCTGCTGCTCCGGGACTTCCTGCTCCACTCCGACTTCCAGGTCGGACTGGACGAGCCGCTGTTCGTCGCGGCGGGCGACCGGCTCTCCTACGACAAGGGCGACGTCGTGGTGACCCGTCCCACCGGCGAGCAGCACCGGCACCGGGCGGGCCGGAGCCACTGGATCTGCAGCCGGTAGGCACGGGCCCCGGGCCCGTACGGTCGGCACCGCAGGGGGCAACGCCGTTGTCGGTGCCCGCTCCTACGGTGGGCGGCATGACGCAGCCCCTGGACCTCGCCGCCGCCCTCGCCCACCTGTCCGTGCCGCTGCCGCCCGGCCGCCTGGTGGGGGAGGACGGCAGGGAGCCGCTGCTGTGGATCACCGACGCCCCCGCCCCCGCCGGGCTGTGGGCGCAGCTGCACCGCGCGCACCAGCAGAGCGGGCTGTGGCCGCTGCTGCTCACCCCGCTGGACCGCACCGGCCCCGACTACCGGCCCTGGCTGTCGGGCGAGCTGTACCCGAGCGACGGCGGCGCCGCCGAGCTGTACGACCCGGCCGCGCTGCTGCGCGGCTGGTGGCAGTCGGGCGTCTCCGGCGAGGAGGGCGACCACGACGGCCGTGACGACGACGGGGACGACGACAAGGGTGACGACGACGCTGGGGACCACGACAACGGGGACGATGCGGAGATCGCCGAGGCCCTGGCCCCCTACGGCCTGACCTGGCCCGGTACCGCCCTTGCCGTCGACGTGCCCGACGGCGCGGCCGGCGCCGAGGCCCGCGGGCTGGCCGACGCGCTGCAGTCGGTCAAGGACGTGCGCCTGGGCCTGGTGCGGGCCGACAGCGGCGCCGAGGCGCTGGCGGTGTGCGGGTGGAGCGGGCCGACGAACCACGAGGACGACATCGCCAAGGTCGCCGCCGTGCTCGCCGACTGGGAGCGCCGCTTCGGCGCCCGGGTCGTCGACGTCGGCTTCGACACCCTGGAGCTGAGCGTCCCGGTGCCGCCCGCCACGCTCGCCGAGGCACTCCCGGTGGCCGCCGAGCACATCTCGCTCTGCCCCGACCTGGTCTTCCAGGGCACCGGCAGCCTCACCGAGTACGCCCGGGAGCTGGTGGGCGCCCACCAGTGGTCGTTCTGGTGGGACTGACCCGACCTGGGAGAATGGGGCGCCCGGCAGCCCGTCGGAGCCCGCCCGCATCCGGGCACCCGACCGGCCGAGCGCCCGAACACCCGAGGAGTACGCCCTGAACACCGCCTGGGCCGAAGTCCTGTCCGCAGGCCTGCTGGCCCTGGTCCTGGTCTGCGCCGTCGCCCGGCCCTGGGGGTGGCCGGAGGCCGCGGCCGCGGTGCCGGCGGCCGCCCTGCTGGTCGCGGCCGGCGCCGTCCCCCTCGACCACGCGACCGCCGAGGCCGCCCGGCTCGGGCCGGTGATCGGCTTCCTGGCCGCCGTCCTGGTGCTGGCGAAACTCTGCGACGACGAGGGGCTGTTCCGCGCCTGCGGGGCCTGGATAGCCCGCAGCGCGGCCGGGCGCCCGCGCCGGCTGCTGGCGCAGGTGTTCGCCGTCGCCTCGCTGGTGACGGCGGTGCTCAGCCTGGACGCCACCGTCGTGCTGCTCACCCCCGTCGTCCTGGCCACCGCCACCCGCCTGGGCGCCCGGCCCGCACCGCACCTGTACGCCTGCGCCCACCTGTCGAACACGGCCTCGCTGCTGCTGCCGGTGTCCAACCTGACCAACCTGCTCGCCTTCACCGCCAGCGGCCTGAGCTTCGGCCGCTTCGCCGCACTGATGGCCCTGCCGTGGCTGACGGCGGTCGGCGTCGAGTACCTGGTGCTGCGCCGCTTCTTCGCCGCCGACCTGGACGCCGGCGCGACCGCGCCGCCCGCCGGGGAGGCGCCCGAGATGCCACTGTTCGCCCTGGTCACGGTCGGCTGCACGCTCGCCGGGTTCGTCCTCACCTCGGCAACGGGCGTCGACCCGGTGTGGGCGGCCGCGGCCGGTGCCGCCGTGCTGGCCGTCCGCGCCCTGGCCCGCGGCCACGCCACGCCCGCCGGGGTGCTGCGCTCGGCGAACCCGCCGTTCCTGGCGTTCGTCCTCGCGCTCGGCGTCGTGGTGCGCGCCGTCGTCGACAACGGACTCGCCACCGGCCTGGCCCACCTCGTCCCGCACGGTACCGCGCTGCCCGCCCTGCTCGGCACGGCGGCGCTGGCGGCCGTCCTCGCCAACGTCATCAACAACCTGCCCGCCACACTCGCCCTGGTGCCGCTCGCGGCGCCGGCCGGGCCCGGCGCCGTCCTGGCGGTGCTGCTCGGCGTCAACATCGGCCCCAACCTGACCTACGCGGGCTCGCTGGCCACCCTGCTGTGGCGCAGCATCGTGCGCGAGCACGGCGTGCGCGTGGACCTGGGCCGGTTCACCCGCCTCGGCCTGCTCGCCGTCCCCGCGACCCTGGGCGTCGCCGTCGTGGCGCTGTGGGCGTCGCTGCGCCTGATCGGGACCTGACGGGCCCCGCCCGGGACGGGCCCGCCCGGGGCAGGCGTGTCAGTACTCGGAGCTCGGCGCCGCCGTGGTCGCCCCGAGGTCCGGCTCGTCCAGCAACTCCAGTGCCTCGCCGTGCCGTTCGAGCTCCAGCACGACCAGCTCGTTGCCGCCCGCCCGCCACAGCGGCGCCGGGGCGTACAGGGTGCGCTGCGGGCCGACGGCGGCGTAGCGGCCGAGCAGGAAGCCGTTGAGCCACAGCAGTCCGCGGCCCCAGCCGGGCAGGGCGACGAACGCGTCGGCGGGGGAGGGGAGTTCGGCGGCGAAGCGGTGGAACACCGGTTCGCCGTCCCGGGCCGGGGTGCCGGGCGTGCCCGGGGCGAAGCGCAGCGCGGACAGGTCGGTCAGCGGCAGCGGCCGGATCCGCCAGCCGAACAGCCGCTGGCCGCCGTGCGAGACGCCGCGGGTGATGCCCTTGCGGTCGTCCATGTTCGGGCCGTAGTTCACCCGGCCCAGTGCCTCGACCAGGATGTCCAGGGTGACGCCGTCGGAGCCGGTGGCCAGTTCCAGCGTCGCGCCGGGGTCGTTGCGGTCGAGGGTGCCCAGCGGGCGGCCGTCCGCGAACACCTGCGCCCGGTCGGCCACTCCGTCGACGCGCAGTGGCAGTGCGGGGCGCGGGCCGGGCACCCGGGTGCGGTAGTGGATCAGGCCCAGGGACTGCCCGAGCTGCTCCATGGGCAGCGGCGCGGCCCGTTCCACCGGCTGCGACAGCGCGTCCAGGCTCTCCAGCAGGGCCGCCCGGCCGTCCGCCCGCTCCAGGCGCTGCGGCGCCACCCGGGGTGCGGGGGAGGGCGGTTCGTCCTGCGGCAGCGGCAGGTACCGGCCGATGACCTCGCGCAGCGCGTGGAACTTCGCGGTCAGCTCGCCGGCCTCGCCGATCGGCGCGTCGTAGTCGTAGCTGGTGACGGTCGGCTCGTACCCGGCGTCCAGCGGGTGCGCGCCGGAGTGGTTGGCGCCCGACCACAGGCCGAAGTTGGTGCCGCCGTGGGCCATGTAGAGGCTGACGGAGGCGCCGGTGGCCAGCAGTTCGTCCAGCGAGTCGGCGGTCTCCTTCGCGTCGCGCACGTGGTGCGGCAGGCCCCACCGGTCGAACCAGCCGATCCAGAACTCCATGGCGGTCAGCGGCCCTTCGGGCTGGTGGCGGCGCAGCACCGCCAGCCGCTCGGGGGCGCGCGAGCCGAAGGTCACGGTGGCCAGGTGCCCGGGCAGGGCGCCGCCCTGCTGCATGGTGTCGTGGGCGCCGTCGGTGGTGAACAGCAGGCAGTCCACGCCGCGCCGCTCCAGCCCGTCGCGCAGGTGGCGCAGGTACGCGGTGTCGTCGCCGTAACTGCCGTACTCGTTCTCCACCTGCACCGCGACCACCGGCCCGCCCCGGCTCGCCAGCAGCGGCAGCAGCTCGGGCACCAGCGCATCGAACCAGCCGTCCACCTCCGCCAGGTACGCCGGGTCCGCGCAGCGCAGCCGCAGCCCCTCCAACGCCAGCAGCCGGGCCGGCAGGCCGCCGCCCTCCCACTCCGCGCAGATGTACGGCCCGGGGCGCAGGACCACGTCCAGCCCCATGCCGCCGGCCAGCCGCACGAACCGGGCCACGTCCCGCCAGCCGGTGAAGTCGACCCGGCCGTCGGGCAGTTCGTGGAAGTTCCACGGCACGTAGGTGTCCACCGTGTTCACCCCCAGCGCCCGCACCCGCCGCAGCCGGTCCTCCCACAGGTCGGGGTGGATCCGGAAGTAGTGCAGTGCCCCGGCCACCACCCGGTGCGCCACCCCGTCCCGCACGAACCCGTCCGCGTCGTACCCGAGCATGCGCACACCCGCCTTCCGGCCTGGAGAACCCGTCCCCGCCGAGCCTAACCGGGCGGGGCGGCCCGGGTTCGATCACTCGCGGTGCCCGGTTCCCTTCCTTCCGTGTTTTTCCGGGATCCGGAACGTGATCTTGTGCACACAAGGCCATTTGTCTCTTTATCTGCCTACTGACGGTCAGATATACCTGCTGCCGTTTCACACACCGTCATCTGACCGTCTGATGGGTTTTCGAGTGCTGCGCCGTCCCCTGGCAATCCTGCTGGCCATGACCATGGTCGTCCTCGGAACAGCGGAAGGCTCGGCCGCCGCCGAGACCCTGCTGCGCCGGGCCGCCGACACCGCACCCGCAGACCCCGGCCCGCACCCCAGGCAGCAACAGGGCAGCGCCGACGGCCACGGCCACGCCGCCACCACCGGCGCCACCAGCGCGAAGGACGGCTCCGGGCACCCCGGCGCGGCCCCCGCCCCCGGCGAACTGCCCGAGGACAAGCCCGCCGCGCCCACCCAGAGCGTCGTGCCGCCCCAGACCACCCAGCTGCCCCCCACCGACGCCAAGGTCACCGACAAGCCCGTCGCCAAGCCCGCCGGCAAGGTCGACCCGGCCAACAGCTTCGACCCCGCCACCAGCAGGGAACTCCCCGAAAAGCGCACCGAGCAGCAACGGACCTTCCAGAACGCCGACGGGACCTTCACCACCCGCACCTACGCCGAGCCGGTCAACTTCCGCCGCACCGACGGCTCCTGGGCCGCCATCGACACCACCCTGATGCCCGCCGGTACCGCCACCGCCGGCCGCGCCGCCCCCACCCAGAACGGCTGGACCACCACCTCCACCGAGCAGCAGCTCAAGCTCGGCCTCACCGCCGACGCCGACCCGCTGGTCCAGCTCCAGCTCGCCGACGGCATCTCCGCCGGCTACAGCCTCCAAGGCGCCGCCCCCGTCCAGGGCACCACGCAGGGCAGCACCATCACCTACACCGACGCCCGCCCCAAGGCCGACGTCACCATCCTCGCCGGGAGCTCCTCGTTCAAGGAGAACCTGGTCCTCAAGGACGCCACCGCGCCCACCGAGTGGGTCTTCCCGCTGCGCCTGCAGGGCGTCACCGCCTCCCTGGACACCGACGGCTCCGTCCACTTCACCGACGCCGCCGGCACCCTGCGCGGACGCATGCCCGCCGGCTGGATGCAGGACTCCGCCTTCACGCCCAACACCGAGGAAGGCGTGATCACCGGCGGCGTCACCTACGAACTCGTCCAGCTCCCCGCCGGAGGCCAGGCCCTCAAGGTCAAGCTCGACGAGGCCTGGCTGCACGCCCCCGAGCGCGTCTACCCGGTCAAGGTCGACCCGTCGGTCTCCTCCGTCCGCGCGCTGGAGACCACCTACGCCTACTCCGGCCACGAGCAGGACTTCTCCGGCGACACCGTCCTCAAAGCCGGCACCAACAACGGCGGCAAGAACCAGGCCACCTCGTTCGTCAAGTTCACCGGCATCGAGGACTCCCTCAGCAACGCCACCATCCTCAGCGCCCGCCTGAGCCTGTACAACGCCTGGTCCTACAGCTGCACCCCGCGCACCGTCACCATCCACCAGGTCACCTCCTGGTGGTCGCCCGGCGGGGTGCGGGCCTCGTCCGCGCCCTCCACCGGCCCCGCCCTGGCCGCCCCCTCCTTCGCCCACGGCTGGCGCCCCAGCGCCTCCAGCGCCTGGGCCTGCCCCGAAGCCTGGGAGTCGATCGACCTCGGCGCCGACGGCCGCGACCTGGTCAACTCCTGGACCCACCACTGGACCGCGAACTACGGCCTGGCCGTCAAGACCGACGTCTGGGACAACTACTCCTGGAAGCAGTTCGGCAGCGCCAACATGTCCGGCGGCCAGCCGTCCCTGGACGTCACCTGGTCCCGCTACGGCGCCAACTACGAACTCTGGGGCCTGCAGCAGCCGGTGACCGCCACCCAGGACGGCATCGTGCGCCTGCGCGTGTGGAACCGCGGCATGGACACCTGGACCCCCACCGGCAACTACAAGATGTCGTACCTCCTGTACGACCAGTGGGGCAACAACATCACCAACTACGGCAGCAACGTCGCCTGGACGGCCATGCCCAATGACGTCCCCCCGGGCGGCAGCGCCGTGGTCGACGCGCACATCCGCGCCCTGCCGCAGGGCGCGTACACCGTCGCGTTCACCATGGACCAGTACCAGGTCAGCAACTTCTGGGTCGACGCCTACGTGCCGCCGATCAGCATCCAGATCTCCTCCGTCAACGTCCCCCCGCACATGACCCGCCTCGCCCCGCCCTCCGGCACGGTCGTCTACCAGCTCCAGCCCACCCTCACCGCCGAGGGCGAGGACCCCGACCGGGCCCCGGTGCCCACCGTGGACTACCGGTTCGAGGTCTGCCGGGTCGTGGGCGGCGACGCCCGCGTCGACTGCCACCAGTCCTCCTGGCACCAGCCGTCGACGTTCGTCGTGCCCGCGGGATGGCTGACCTGGAACGAGCAGTACGCCTGGTACGCGGAGGTCGGCGACGGCGTCGCCTCCAGCCCGCAGACCCAGGCCTCCTACATCCGCACCGTCCTGCCCCAGCCGAGCCAGTACACCGCCGCCGCCGACGCCGGACGCAGCGTCAACACCGCGGCCGGCAACTACACCACCGCCGCCACCGACGCCGCCCTGCCCGTCGTCGGCCCCGAGCTGTCCGTCACCCGCAGCTACAACTCCCTCGACCCGCGCACCGACGGAGCCTTCGGCGCCGGCTGGTCCACCCCCTGGGACATGCGCATCCAGGTCGAATCCAGCAACTGGCTCACCCTGCCCGGCAACGTCCTGGTCACCGCCGCCAACGGCTCGCGCACCCGCTTCGGCTGGGACCCGGGCAAGAACGCCTACGTGCCCGGTGCCGGCACGGCCGCCGACCTGCGCAAGACCGGCGACGGCGGCTGGACGCTCACCGACCGCGCCGGCAAGGTCCACACCTTCGGCGCCGACGGCAAGCTCACCCGCATCACCGACACCGCCGGCCACACCCAGGACCTCGTCTACGCCTCCGGCCACCCCGTCCAGGTCAAGGACACCGCCTCCGGCCGCTCCCTGACCCTCACCTGGACCGGCAACCACGTCACCTCCGTGACCGTCGCCGGCACCCCCGGCGGCTGGGCCTACCAGTACGACGGCGACCGCCTCACCAAGGCCTGCCCGCCCGGCGCCGACCCCGCCGCCCCCACCGGCTGCACCCGCTACGACTACGGCACCGGCCCGCGGTACCGCACCGCCGTCCGCGACGCCGGCCCCTCCGGCTACTGGCGCCTCGGCCAGACCGACAGCAGCTCCCTCCCCAACGACGCCCAGGTCAGCGACCGCGCCCCGGCCGACGCCCGGGACGTCACCTGGGGCACCGACGGCCCGCTCGGCGCCGCCAGCCAGGCCCTCACCTTCAACGGCCGCTCCACCAGCTACGTCGAACTGCCCAACCGCGCCATCAGCGCCTCCGTCAACCGCAGCGTCGAACTGTGGTTCCGCACGGCCGCGCCCGGCGTGATCCTCAGCTACCAGAACCGCGCCATGGGCGAAGCCCCGTACAACGTCGTCCCGGCCCTGTACGTCGGCACCGACAACAAGCTGCGCGGCAAGTTCAACAGCCCCGGCGCCCCCGTCACCAGCACCCAGGACGTCACCGACAACACCTGGCACCACGTCGTGCTGGCCGGCGCCCGCGACAACACCGCGCTGTTCCTCGACGGCCGGCTCGTCGGCACCACCCCCGGCGACATCGACCACCTCAACATGGACCGCGCCTACCTCGGCGGCGGCTACACCGGAAACTGGGCCGGCAACTGGCCCGCCAGCAACGGCACCTGGTCCTGGTTCACCGGCCGGATCGCCGAAACCGCGATCTACGACCACCCGCTCACCGAGCAGACCGTCGCCGACCACTACGCCCTGCGCACCGGCAGCGCCCAGCTCACCAAGACCACCCTGCCCACCGGCCGCACCGGCGCCCAGGTCACCTACGACGCCACCACCGAACGCGTCACCAAGGTCACCGACGCCGCCGGCGGCGACTGGAAGATCTCCGAACCCACCTACAGCGGCGGCTCCTTCCTCTACAGCAACGCCGTCAAGGCCTCCGACCCGGCCGCCTACTGGCGCCTGGGCGAGCGCGACGGAGCCACCGCCGCCAGCGAGGTCGGCAACGGCCTGGCCGGCACCTACGGCGACGCCGTCACCAAGAAGGCCCCCGGCGTCTTCGCCCCCACCGACGACACCGCCGCCCGCTTCGACGGCTCCGCCAAGTCCCAGATCGAGATCCCCCAGGACGTCCTGCACGCCAAGACCGAACTCGCCGTCGAACTCTGGTTCAACACCACCACCCCCGGCGTGCTGCTCGGCGACCAGAGCCGCGCCATCGACGACCCCAACGGCATCGGCGGCACCTGGACCCCGGTCATGTACATCGGCACCGACGGCAAACTGCGCAACCGCTTCTACGGCAACACCGACACCACCCTCGCCTCCCCGAACACCGTCACCGACGGCACCTGGCACCACGCCGTCTTCTCCGTCCAAGGCACCACCCAGACCATCTACCTCGACGGCCAGGTCGTCGGCGTCCAGAACGGCACCGTCGACCACCAGCAGAACAGCCACACCTACATCGGCGCCGGCTTCGCCCGCTCCTGGCCCGCCGCCCCCGGCGACACCAGCCACTTCACCGGCACCATCGACGAAGTCGCCCTCTACCAGCACCCGCTCGGCGACCGCGACGTCGTCGCCCACTACCGCGCCCGCAGCGCCCAGGTCGCCGGCCAGGGCACCGGCTACCGCGGCTCCGTCGTCGCCGACTCGCCCGGCGGTTACTGGCGCCTGGACGAGACCGCCGGCACCACCGCCGCCAGCGAGGTCGCCGCCATCAAGGGCAACGGCACCTACGCCCCCGCCGCCAAACCCGGCACCACCGGCGTGTTCGGCCCCGGCGACGGCCACGCCGCCGAACTCAACGGCACCAACACCTCCTACGTCGAGGTACCCGCCCAGATCCTGCGCGCCCAGACCGACCTCGCCGCCGAACTCTGGTTCCGCACCGGCGGCACCGGCATCCTCCTCGACCAGGCCAACAACACCAGCGGCAACACCGTGCCCGTCCTCTACGTCGGCACCGACGGCAAGCTGCGCGGCATGTTCTTCGGCGCCACCAACGGCCCGATCACCACGACCGGCACCGTCACCGACGGCTCCTGGCACCACGCCGTGATCAGCGCCGCCCAGGGCACCCAGTCGCTCTACTTGGACGGCACCCTCGTCGGCACCGCCTCCGGCACCGTCAACCACCTCGACATGGACCGCGTCATCCTCGGCGGCGGCTACCTCGGCAACTGGCCCGCCGGCAACGGCGGATGGTCCTGGACGACCGGCCAGATCGACGAAGTCGCCCTCTACCAGCACCCACTGAGCGCCGACCGCGTCGCCGCCCACTACCAGGCACGCTCCGCCTCCTCCGCCACCGAACTCGCCGCCCGCGTCACCCTCACCGACCCCGTCGGCAGCACCAGCACCGACATCCACGACGCCACCCGCGGCAACCGGCTCATCTCCCGCACCGACGAAGCCGGCAACACCACCAGCTACACCTACGACACCGGCGGCTTCGTCCACACCGTCACCGACCCCAACGGGCACTCCACCGTCAGCGGCCAGGACGCCCGCGGCAACACCGTCTCCCTCACCACCTGCCGCGACGTCAACTCCTGCTGGACCTCCTACACCAGCTACTTCCTCAACAAGGACGACCCGCGCGACCCGCGCAACGACAAACCCACCGAGACCCGCGACGCCCGCTCCGCCGGGCCCGCCGACACCACCTACCGCACCACCGTCGCCTACAACACCCTCGGCCTGCCCGAATCCACCACCCGCCCCGACGGCCGCACCACCCGCACCGGCTACACCACCGGCACCGAACCCGCCTACAGCGGCGGCACCACCCCCGCCGGCCTGCTCGCCAGCGAGACCACCGCCACCGGAGCCGTCACCACCTACGCCTACTACTCCACCGGCGACCTGGCCCGCACCACCGCACCCAGCGGACTCACCCTCACCTACGGCTACGACACCGCCGGCCGCAAGACCTGGACCACCGAGACCTCCGACACCCAGCCCGCCGGCGTCACCACCACCTACGCGTACGACCAACTCGGCCGCCAGACCGCCCAGACCGGCCCCAAGGTCACCGACGCCGTCACCGGCGACACCCACCAGACCAAGACCACCGTCACCTTCGACGCCGACGGCCGCCCCACCGCCACCACCACCGCCGACATCGCCGGCCTCGACGGCACCCGCACCGCCACCAGCAGCTACGACAGCGCCGGCCGCGTGCAGAGCGACACCGACCCGATGGGCGGCACCACCGGCTACGAGTACGACGCGCTCAGCCGCCGCACCACCGTCACCGACCCGCTCGGCCAGGTCACCACGTTCACCTACACCCCGCGCAGCCAGCCCGCGACCACCGTCGTCAAGGGCTGGAGCGGCGACGGCAAGGGCGTGCGCGACCTCACGGTCGAATCCCGCGCCTACGACCCCGCCGGCCGTCTCGCCTCCCTCACCGACGCCATGGGCGCCGTCACCGGCTACACCTACTACGACGACGGCCTGCCCGCCACCACGACCGCCCAGAACGTCACCCAGACCGACGGCAGCACCCGCCCCGTCGTCCTGGAAGCCGACGAGTACGACGGCGCCGGCCACCTCGTGAAGCAGACCACCGGCGGCGGACGCACCACCACCGTGCGCACCATCGACCCCTCCGGACGCGTCACCCAGACCGTCCTCGACCCGGCCGGCCTGGCCCGCACCACCACCCTCGGCTACGACGCCGCCGACCGCGTCACCACCAGCACCCTCAAGGTCAGCGACACCGAGAACAGCGTCCAGACCAGCACCTACGACACCGCCGGCCGCCTGACCCTCAGCCGGCTCGCCTCCTCCACCGGCGGCCCCACCGCCGTCAGCACCTTCAGCTACGACCAGCGCGGCCTGCTCACCGCCGCCACCTCCCCCAACGGCAACGCCCCCGGCGCCGACCCGGCCGCCTACACCGCCACCTACCAGTACGACGTCCTCGGCCGACAGACCACCGCCACCGCCCCGCCCGTCGCCGCCGAATCCGGCGGCGCGGCCGCCACCACCGTCCGCCCGACCACCACCACCGGCTACAACGCCTTCGGCGAAGCGACCTCCGCCAAGGACCCGCTCGGCCAGGTCGCAAAGGTGGCCGTCGACCCGCTCGGCCGTGTCACCGAAACCCGGCTGCCCTCCTACACCCCGCCCGGCTCCACCACCGCGCTCACCCCGGTCAGCCGCGTCGAGTACGACAAGCTCTCCCGCGTCACCGCCACCACCGACCCGGCCGGGCGGCGCACCACCTTCGGCTACGACCGCCTGAGCCACCAGGTCCAGCGCGTCGACCCCAACTCCGTGGGCAGCCTCCAGCCCCCGGTGGACGACAACCCGCCCACCTGGGCCGCCACCTGGACCCCCACCGGGCTCCAGCTGTCCGCCACCGACCCGCTCGGCGCCCGCACCGAGGCCACCTACGACCAGCTCGGCCGCACCCTCACCGCCACCACCGTCGAACGCCAGCCCACCCCCCAGAACCTGACCACCACATTCACCTGGGACGACGCCGGCAACCTCACCAACCTCACCACCCCGGCCGGCAACACCAGCAGCGCCACCTACAACCCCGCCGGCCAGGTACTCACCAGCACCGACCCGCTCGGACGCGTCAGCAAGGCCGCCTACGACGGCCTCGGCCGCACCGTGCGCACCACCGCCCCGCTCGGCGAATCCGCGCGCACCCGCTACGACGCCCTCGGCAACCCCGCCGCCACCGACGACCTCGACCCGGCCGGCACCGTGCTGCGCACCACCACCGCCGGCTACGACCTGGAAGGGCGGACGCTCACCACGACCAGCCCGGCCACCGGCGCCGTCACCAGCACCGCCTACGACGCGCTCGGCCGCCCGGTCAAGCTCACCGAACCGGTGGCCGCCGGCCAGAGCATCACCACCACCTTCGGCTACGACGCCGCCGGCCACCGCACCCGTCTGACCGACGGCAAGGGCAACACCACCGTCTACACCGTCAACACCTGGGGCCTTCCCGAGTCCACCGTCGAGCCGGCCACGACCGCCCACCCGGCTGCCGCCGACCGCACCTGGACCACCGCCTACGACGTGGCCGGCCAAGCGGTGCGCAGCACCGAACCGGGCGGCGTGGTGCGCACCAGCACCTACGACCCGCTCGGACGCCTGGTGCGCGAGAGCGGCACCGGCGCGGAGGCCGACACCGCCGACCGGGAACTGGCCTACGACAAGGCCGGGCGCCTGATCCGGAACAACTCCCCGGCCCTGAACGGCCAGAACTACGCGTACAACGACCGCGGCCTGCTCATCAAGGCCGGCGCCGACCTGACGGCGCCCGCCCAGACCTGGGAGTACGACGCCGACGGGCGCCTCACCAGGCGCAGGGACCAGGACACCGGCCTGACCGTCTTCGGCTACAAGGCCGACGGCCAGCTCGACTGGTCCAGCAACCCCAAGCTGAACATCAAGAACTGGTACGGCTACGACGGCGACGGCCGCCCGAGCAGGCAGTGGTACATCCAGGCCGACCCGGTCGACTTCACCAAGGACCAGGTCAAGTCCGAGCGGCGCCTGAGCTACGACGGCCTCGGCCGCCTGGCCGGCGACCAGCTGCTGGCCGTCGGCGGCGCGGGCACCCCGCTGGCCGGCACCGCCTACGAGTACGACCTCGACAACCGCCTGACCCGCAAGACCGTCAGCGGCGCCGCCACCGACCCGGTCAAGGACAACCGCTACGGCTACGACCTGGCCGACCGCCTCACCTCCTGGACCGCCGACGGCACCAGCACCGCCTACACGTGGGACGCCGCCGGCAACCGCACCGGGAACGGCACCGCCACCGCCACCTACGACGAGCGCAACCGCCTGCTGTCGGACGGCACCAGCAGCTACCGCTACACCGCCCGCGGCACCCTCGCCGCCGTCACCACCGGAACCACGCAGGACACCCTCGCCGACGACGCCTTCGGCCGCCTGATCACCGAAGGCACCACCGGCTACACCTACGACGGCCTCGACCGCGTCGCCAGCCGGGGCGCCGCCCGCTTCAGCTACGACGGCGGCTCCAACGACCTCACCGGCGACGGCACCTGGACCTACGCCCGCGACACCGCCGGCAACCTCCTCGGCGCCGCCAACGCCACCAGCAGCGTGCGCCTGCGCACCGACCAGCACACCGACGTCACCGCGACCCTCGACACCAACGGCACCAGCGTCACCGGCGCCACCACCTACGACCCCTTCGGCAAGCCCACCGCCACCAGCGGCACCGGCACCAGCCTCGGCTACCAGAGCGGCTGGACCGACCCCACCAGCGGCGACGTCAACATGGCCGCCCGCTGGTACCGCCCCGGCACCGGAGGGTTCACCAGCCGCGACTCCTACCTCCTGGACCCGACGTCCTCCGCCCGCGCCAACCGCTACACCTACGCCAACGGCAGCCCGCTGAACGGCACCGACCCGACGGGCCACGAGGTACCCAAGGGCGGCGCCGGCGGCGGAGGCGGCGGCGTCGGTGGCGCCGGCAGGCCCGCGCCCGGCCCCGTCGCCGGCGAGCGGGCACCGGCCAACAACGGCAACCAGGGCGTCCAGTTCGGGGAGGGCAGGTTCGACGGCACCGTCACCATCAAGCCGGGCCAGACCGCGGGCAAGCCCCGGGCCTCCCAGGCCTACGCCGACGAGGTCAACTCGTACACCGGCAAGGCCCCGACCAACAACCGGTACACCTCGGCCTACACCAACCCGTCGGGCTACGTGGGGTACTACGGGGCGTCGGCGGACGGCTCCTACGACCTCAGCGAGTACTACCAGGAACAGTGGGACGTCCGGCACCGCTCGCGGCCCACCCCCGAGTCCTCGTCCTCCTCCTCGTCCTCCTCACCGGAGGAGCCGACCGGCCAGCCGGTCGAGGAGGAGTGGAAGCCCGTGGGACGCGGCCGCCCCCAGTCGTCGGGCGGCCGCTGCACCACCTGCCGCCGCCCCACCGCACCCGTGCGCCCCGCGGTCTTCCACCCGGAGCCCCCCAAGCCCCTGTTCGACAAGACCCACGCCGCCGTCGAACGCCCCGCACCCAAGCTCGACTGGACCCCGCCGGACCCCAACCAGGCCCCCACCGTCATCGCGGCCTCCTACAGCTCCGCGAACCTCTCCGCGATGCTGACGGTCCAGCCGAACGTCACCCCGACCGTCGTCGCGGCCGCCCCCGGCCCCCAGCCGGACCAGAGCACCGCACCCGACCCGAACGGGAACAGGGCGCCCAGTTGCTTGAACCACCGGCCCGCGAACGCGGTGGACGACGGTGGCAACGAGGGAGGATGGATCGACTACTGGGCGACGGAAGACGTGGTCAACCCCAACGCGACTCCGGGTTCACCGGCCGTGGCGCGTCCCACAGGTGCCCACGCTTGCCTGACCGGAACTCCGAAGGGCAGCCGCGGAACCCATGCGGGCGGGAACATCACCGGCTGGGGGGAGGCTCAGAACATTGCGGTCAAGGGCGGATTCCCTCTCCTTGACAACCCGTTGGCGCGCTGCCACTTCATCGCTCGCGAGTTCGGGGGGAGCGGGACGGACGAGCGAAACCTGGCTCCGTGCTTCCAGAAGGGAACGAACACGGGGCACTACGGAAGCTTCCGCGAGTTCGAGAAGCATGTCGGGGACGTCATGCGGGAGGGGCAGATCGTCGATTACACCGTGATTCCCCTCTACCACACGTCTGCCAGCACGATTCCCTACGGGTTCTCCCTGGCCGCATACAGCCAATTCCGAAAGGGCGTGCCTGACATGATGGAGTACACCTACGTGGACAATGCCCGCCTCAATGACCGAAATCAGGCGATCAGCCTGGGAAACTGACCACCTCGGACCATTGGATGGAACATGAGCATGGAACTTGAACGCCTGTCCCGGATGCTCGGTGAGCCGACGCAACGGCCGGCCGTAACGCCGTGGGAGCGGTCCGTCGGGGAGGTCGGATTCATGTTCCCGTCTGACTACCGGGAGTTCGTGGATCGCTACGGAGGCGTGCGGATCAACGGCGAGCTCTCCGTTCCGGTGCCGACTCTGCGTTCCTACGGTGGTGGGTCGATCGTTGGCTTCCCGGGCTTCGTGCGGAGGACCACGGACGGCATCGCTGCAGAACTGGCCGCCGACGAGGACTGCCCGTATCCCGTTCACCCCGAGCCTGGCGGTCTGCTTTCCTGGGGTTCTAACCTCAACGCGGACCAGTTCTTCTGGCTGACCGAGGGCGACGACCCCGATGCCTGGCCGGTGGTGGCGTTCTACCGGAGCCTAGAGGAGTGGGACCGATTCGACGGCGGCTTTACGGCTTTCCTCCTCGCCGTTCTCGACGGTACATACGCCTATGCGGACGAGGTCGCGCCGCGTAGTCCCGACGAGCCGCTATGGCAGTTCCACGGCGACTGGAACTGGGTGGAGTAGCCATGGGTCGCGGCCGCTTACTGACGCCGTGGGCGCCCGGGGTGGTGGTCACCCCGGGCCGTCCACCGGCAGGCCCTTCAGTAGCGGACGCGGGGGTTCACGCCCGAGGTGCCCCGACATCAGCAGGCTTTCCGTCCCCCCCCCGCCGGGGGGCCCCGGGGGGGCGGGGGGGGGGCCGGGGGGGGGGTGGGGGTGGTGTTGGGGGGGGGCGGCCCCGGGGGCGTTCAGGCTTGGTGAGTGGTGATGGTGATCGGGTGGGCCGTCCAGTCGGTCATGCTGCCGACGTAGAGGGTGGTGCTCCAGCTGCCGTCCTGGGCGAGGCGGCGGGCGACGCCCTGGCCGCCGCCGGGGCCGATGCAGATCCGGATGAAGTCCCGGTGGGCCTCGCGGACGGGGAGCCTGCGGACGTGCTCCCACAGGACGGGCAGGGCCACGTCGAGGCTGGGGAAGAGGATGGGCGGCATGATGCCGGTGATCGCGGCCCGGATGACGGTGGTCACGCGGCGGCCCCCTCGGGGGTGACGAGGCACCAGACGAACTTGCCGATGCCGCCCTCGCGCGGCGAACAGCCCCAGCTGCGGGCCAACTCGTGGACGAGGAGCAGGCCCCGGCCGGTCTCGGCACAGACGGGGGCGTCGCGGAGGGTGGGCTTCTCGCTGTCGGCGTCGTGCACCTCGATGCGGAGGGTGTCGTCCGCGGCGAGGTGGAAGCGGACGTGGATCAGGCGGTCGCGCGGGACGCGGGTGTGCTGGACGGCGTTGGTGACCAGCTCGCTGACGAGCAACTCGCCGGTCGGGAGGAGGAGTTCCCCGACGGCGAAGGGGGCGAGGAAGTCGCGGAGCCGCTGCCGGGCGACCCCGGGGGAGGTCGGACGCCGGGGCAGCCGGCAGGTCCTCTCGGTGGGGGAGGGGGAGGGGGAATCGGGTGCAGGCATGGCGGAGCCACCTCCGGAGTGTGCGGGGTGAAGACGGCCGAGGAAAGCATGGGAATGCCCGGGTGATGAGCCCGCCATGATCACGCTGTGTGGCAGTGCTCACTACTCCAGGTAGCATGCACCTGTGGTGGTGCAACCTGCAAGCGGTACTTCTGCAACGATGCAGGTGTGGCTACGCTGGATTGACGAATCGTCACAAGGCAGACTGGGTTCGTCAGGTGAGAGGACTTGCGCATGGCCGATGAACCGAAGCCGACCGTCCGTGCCCGCCGACTCGGCTCGGAGCTTCGCCGCCTTCGCGAAGCCGTGAACAAGGGGACGGAGGACGCGGCGCAGGCCCTCGCCTGCTCCCGCGCCAAGATCAGCCGCATAGAGACCGGCGCGTCCGGCGTTCGCCGACTGGACCTCGGGATCCTGCTGGACCTGTACGGGGTGACCGGCAAGGAGCGCGATGGTCTTGAGGGGTTGGCGAGGGACAGCAAGAAGCGCGGATGGTGGCACGACTACGGCGACACGATTCCCTCGGCCTACGTCGATGTCCTCGGGCTGGAGGACGATGCCCGGTACATCCGCATGTGGCAGACCATGGTCGTTCCCGGCCTGCTGCAGACGAAGGGCTATGCCAGAGCGCTACTGGAAGCCAATCCGGCTGCAGTGCGACCGGAGCGCATCGATCAGCTGGTCGAGATCCGGATGGAGCGAAAGGAAGTCCTCGCGAAGCCGGATCCGGCCCGGTTCTGGGCGATCATCTGGGAGCCTGCGCTCACGTGTCCGGTGGGAGGGGCGGAGGTTCACAGGGAGCAGCTGGAGCACTTGACGAAGATGGCGCAGCTTCCCAACGTCACCTTGCAGGTAGTGCCGTTGGGCGTCGGCGCGACTGCAGGGGCGTGTGGTGCCTTTGTGATGTACGGCTTCTCCGACTCGCCTACCGCCGGAGCCGTGTTTCTGGAGACACTGACGAGCAGCCACTATCTGGAACAGCAGGGCGAACTGGATGGCTACGGGTTGGTCTTCGAGTACTTGCGATCTGCTGCTCTCAACCCCAAGGAGTCGCTGGATATGATCGCGGCCATCGCTGCGGCGACATGACGATGAGACCAGAAGAGGTGTGAGCACGTGACTGTGCCGGAGAGCGGCGCTCGGGGTTGGTACAAGAGCAGCTACAGCGCCCAGGCGAACGAGTGCGTGGAGGTCCGGCGGCCGGTGCCGAGCGGCACGGCTGTCCGGGACTCGAAGGATCCGAGTGGTCCGACCCTCCGGTTCACCGCAGAGGCGTGGGCTGCCTTCGTCGGCGGCGTGAAGGCCGGAGAGCTCGCGGACGGGTAGACAGGTCTCGGCAGGAATGTTCGGGTGCGGTGGTAGCTGTGCCACCGTCGGCCATCGGAGGGTGGGACATGCTCGCATCGGACCTCGGCAACGTTCTGTGGCGCAAGAGCAGTTACAGCGGGCAGGGCGGCGATTGCATCGAAGTGGCAGAGCTTCCAACAGCGGTCGCTGGCGATGAGTGGCAGAAGAGCAGCTACAGCGCCCAGGCGAACGATTGCGTGGAGGTCCGGCAGTCGGTGCTGAGTGGCACGGCAGTCCGTGACTCGAAGGACCCGCACGGGCCGGCCCTGCTCTTCCCGGCCAATGCCTGGTCCTCGTTCCTCGCGGGGGTCAAGGATGGGGAGTTTCCGGCGGGCTGAGCAACGGGGGTGCCCCGCACGGGCTGTGGCCGTGCGGGGCTTCCGGCTGCCACGCCGGGGGTAGGACGAGGGTTACCGAGCCGCTCGCCGGCCTCGTACGTAGGGCCTACCGATACGTGACGGATTCGGCCGCCGCCACCCCCGTCCTACTGTCGGGGACGTCAGACGGAAACGCCCGCGACGAGCCCTCAGGAGCACACCATGACCGCCTACGCGATCGCCCAGGTCCACTCGGTCGAGTTCGGCCCCGACATCGTCGAGTACCTGGAGCGCATCGACGCCACCCTCGACCCCTTCGGCGGCCGTTTCATCGTCCACGGCGGCCCGTCCGAGACGGTGGAGGGCCGCTGGGGCGCGGGCGGCACGATCGTCATCGAGTTCCCCGACATCGAACGGGCCCGCGCCTGGTGGGACTCGCCCGCCTACCGGGAGATCCTGCCGCTGCGCACCCGGCACATGGCCGCCGACATCATCCTTGTCGAGGGTGTGCCGGCCGGTTACCGGGGGGCGGACTCGCTCAGGCACTGACCTCCCGTCAGGATCCCAGCCGCTCGCGCCACCAGGCGACCGTCGCCGTGACCTGCTCCTCCAGCGGGGTCGCCCGGACCGCGAGCGCCGTCTCGTAGGCGGTGGAGTCCATGACGAACGGGCGGTCGAACTGGTAGCGGGTCTCGCGCAGTTCGCGCAGCAGCGGGGAGAACAGCCCGGCGGCGGCGAGCAGGGCGGGGGGCAGGCGGCGGACCGTGACCGGGGCGGTGCCGGCCTCGGCGGCCAGGCGCTCGACCATCGCGCGCACCGGTATGGCGGGGGCGGTGGGCACGTGCCAGGCCCGGCCCCAGGCCCGCTCGTCGCCCGCGACCTCGGCCAACGCCCGTGCCACGTCCGGCAGGTAGGTCCAGCTGTGCGGGGCGTCCGGGTCGCCGAGCACCGCGATCGACCGGCCCTTGAGCAGGCCGGGCAGCACCCGGGAGGCCAGGTGGCCGCTGTCGGTGACGCCGGGGCCGAAGAAGTCCGAGGCGCGGACCTCCACGGCCCGGATCCGTCCGGCCTGGTGCAGCACCCGGGCCTGTTCCCAGGCGGCCGCTCGGACCCGGCCCTTGGGGCCGGTCGCGGCGAGCGGCAGGTCCTCGGTCATCGGGCGGGACGGATCGGCCTGCGGCCCGTAGCCGTACAGGTTGCCGAGCATGACGAGCACTGCGCCGCTCTCCTCGGCCGCCGCGCACAACGAGGAGGCCAGGGCGGGCCAGTGGGTGGTCCACTGCGGCAGCGGTGGTGCGGCGCAGCCGTGGATGGCGGTGGCGCCGCGCGCGGCCAGGGCGAGGGCCGCGGGGTCGCTCGCGTCGACGGCGAGGTGTTCGACGCCTTCGACGGGCTGGTGGGCGGGGGCTCCGGAGCGGGTGGCGACCCTGACCTCCTGGCCCTGGCCGGCCAGTAGGCGGGCGGTGGCGGCCCCGGCGGGCCCGTGTCCGACGACGAGATGGAAGCTCACCGGCCCCACCCTATCCACGGCCCGGGCGGGGCAACGCGGCGGTGGGGAGGTGCTGTTGAGGGTCTGGATTTATTTGGTATGGGAATCGTAAAAGACGATCTATGCTGTCCGGGTTCCTGGTCCTCACGCGAAGTAAGGTCTGCTGCATTGAAGCTGCCCCGGGTGTCCGCCGTCGTCGCGGCCGCCGTCCTGGCCCCCGCCGTCCTCTTCCCCTCTGCGGCCTCCGCGGCCCCGCAGCCGGCCGGTGTCTCGGGCCCTGACACCGCCTCCGGTTCCGCGCCCGACACCGCCGCCGGGGACCCCACCGGGGAGACGGCGAAGGACACGGGCAAGGACCCGGCCAAGGACACCGCCAAGGACACCGGCGTCACCGACCAGGAGAAGCAGGACCGCGCCGAGATCCAGCGCATCTTGGCGGACCCGGAGACCGGGCGTGGAGTACGCGAGGCCGCCGAGAAGGCGCTCAAGGGCACCGCCGCCGACCTGCGGCACTTCCTGACGGTCGAGCTCGACCAGCAGCGGAAGACCGACAACCGGGTGAGGGTCTTCCAGATCCTCGGCACCGGCGGTCCGGCCGTGCAGAAGGCCGCCAAGGCCGCCCTCAACGGCACCGACGAGGACATCGCCGCGTTCCTGAAGACCGGTCAGTACGTCGCCCGCGCCGAGGACCAGGACCGCGCCGAGGTCGAGCGCATCCTGGCAGACAAGGACAGCGGGCCCGGTGTGCGCGAGGCGGCCGCGAAGGCGCTCAAGGGCACCGCCGCCGACCTGCGGCACTTCCTGGAGGTCGACCTGGCCAAGCAGCGGGGCGACGACAACCGGGTCAAGGTCAGCCAGATCATGGCCTCCGGCGGCCGGGCCGTGCGCGAGGCCGCCAACAAGGCGATGGACGGCGACGACGCGGCGATCCTGAAGTTCCTCACCGAGGGCTGGCCCGCCGCCCAGGCCGAGGACGACCGGGTCGCGATCCTGGTCATCCTCGCGAACAAGGAGACCGGCCGTCACACCGCCGAGGGCGCCCAGAAGGCCCTCAACGGCACCGCCGCCGACCTGCGGACGTTCCTGGAGGTCGAACTCCCGAAGCTGCGCGCCGACGACAACCGGATCAAGGTCTCCCAGCTCGCCGAGAACGGTGGGCCGGCCGTGCGCAAGGCCGCCAGGGCCGCCCTGGAGGGCAGCGACGCGGACATCACGGCCTTCCTCACGGACGGCTGGGCCAAGGCCCGCGCCGAGGACGAGGCCGCCGCGGCGGCCTCCGGCACCGGCACCTCCGGACAGGGCGCCGGACAGCAGGGCACCGGGCAGCAGGGCCAGGGCGCGCAGCAGCCGCAGACCGTCCAGCCCGCCGGCTTCTCCGAGACCACCACGACCGGTACCACTGGCACCACCGGCACGGGCGCCGGGATCACCGTCGTCGGCTCGGGCTCCGGTGCGCTCGCCGCGACCGGCACCGACGGGATCGGCTGGGAGGCCGGCGGTGCCGCCGCGGCCTTGGCCGCGGGCGCGGCGCTGGTCGCGCTCTCCCGCCGCCGCTCCGCCGAGGACTGACGTTCCCTCGCGGCCCCCGGCGACCCCCCCGACCACGGGGCGCGGGCCGGGGCGCCGTGCGGGAGGCCGGGCGCGCGCGCGGGCGCCCGCCGGGCGGGGCGACCAGGGGGCGGACCGGGGGGCGAGCCGGGCCCGC
>NZ_JBHWBZ010000095.1:0-12598 GCF_042735475.1 Kitasatospora sp. NPDC059577
ATACCCCCCCCGGGCGGGGGGGGGGCCGCCGCCGGGGCGGCGGGGCGCGGGCCGCCGGGGGGCCCCCCCCCCCCCCCCCCCGTTCCCGTTCACGGTCGTACGGCCCGGCTCACTCCTCGCCGGCCAGGGTCAGCCCGGCCAGCTTCACCGAGGCCAGCACCGTCGCCCCGACGGTCACCACCAGCAGCAGCGGGACGGCCGCCCCCAGCGAGACGTCGGCACCGATCGCGGTGTCCCCGGCCACGGCCTCGGCCACCGCCCGGCCCCACTGCTGGATGCTCAGCGTCCGGGCGCCCTCGACGAAGTTGCCGACCACCGACTCCCAGATCAGGGCGTACCCCAGCCCGGCGACCACGGCGTGCCGGGTGACCACGCCGAGCAGCAGGAACAGCGCGCTGTACGCGGCCCCGGCGACCATCACGGCCACCGTGTAGCCGAGCACCATGCCGTCCCGGGTGCCGAACAGCAGCAGCCCGGACAGCAGCGTCGGCACGACCGAGAACAGCCAGGTGACGCCGATCGCCACGGCCAGCTTGGTGGTGATGATCCGCCACCGCGGCAGCGGCTTGGCGAGCAGGTAGACGATCGAGCCGTCGTCGATCTCGGTGGCGATGGCCCCGGTGCCGACCACCAGGCCGAGGATCGGAACCAGGGTGCCCAGGCCGAGTTGGCCGAGGATCTTGACGGTCAGGCCGTGCGCGTCGGCGGTCGACCCGCTCGCGATGGCGGAGACCAGCAACAGCAGCGCGGGGACCACCAGCAGCAGCAGGCCGCAGCGGCGGCCCAGCAGCCCGCGCAGGGTCAGCCTGGCGACGGTGGGGTTCATGGACGGTCGGCCCCTTCCTGGGTCCGGTCGGCTCGGGCTCGGTCGGCCTCGGCCCGGTCGGTCGGTGTCACGCGGGGATCGGCCGGCATCATGCGGAGACCAGGTACGAGAAGACGCTCTCCAGCGACTCGTCGGCCGGGGAGACGGTGTACAGCCGGATGCCGGCCTCCCGGGCGACCCTGGGCAGCAGGGTGGTGAAGCCCTGGAAGTTGACCGCCTCGATCCGCAGGGCCCGTTCCCGCTCGTCCACCTCGATGCCGGTGGTGGAGCCGTCGGCGATCAGCGCGGCGGCGAGCCGGCGGTCGTCGCTGGAGCGGACCAGGTAGCGGTGCGGGCGGTCGGTCATCAGCCGGCGGATCTTGCGGAAGTCGCCCGAGGCGGCGTGCCGGCCGGCGACCACGACCTCGATGTGCCGGGCCAGTTGCTCGACCTCCTCCAGGATGTGCGAGGAGAAGAGCACCGTGCGGCCGTCCGCGCCGAACCGGCGCAGCAGCTCCATCAGCTGGAGCCGCTGGCGCGGGTCCATGCCGTTGAAGGGCTCGTCGAGCAGCAGCACGGCCGGGTCGTGGACCAGTGCGGAGGCCATCTTGACCCGCTGCTTCATGCCCTTGGAGTACGTGCCGGTGCGCCGGTCCTTGGCGTGGGCCATCTCCACCAGGTCCAGGGCCCGGCGGGCGGCGGCGCCCGGCTGGGGCAGGCCGTGCAGTTCGGCGTTGGCGAGGACGAACTCCCAGCCGGTCAGGTAGTCGTACATCGACTCCCGCTCGGGGACCAGGCCGATCTGCCGGTACACCTGCTGGTTGCGCCAGATCGGCGCGCCGTCCAGGGTGACCGAGCCGCTGGACGGGGCGAGGAAGCCGCTCATCATGTGGATGAGGGTGGACTTGCCCGCGCCGTTGGGCCCGAGCAGGCCGGTGACACCCGGGCCGATGGTCATGGTGATGTCGTTGACCGCGACCACGTTCCCGAACCAGCGGGAGACCTTGTCGATGCTGATGGTGGCCATGCCGCCCTCTCTCAAACCTTCTTGTAGCGGCTCAGCAGCAGCCGGTACGAGCCGACCACCAGGGCCACGGCCACGAGCGCGAACACCGTGATGCCGAGCCCGCCCGGGGCGTGCCGGCGGTCGAGGCCGGTGCCGAGGTCGAACACCTCGTTGACCAGGGACTCCACCAGGTTGGTGGGCGAGATCAGCGAGGTCCACTGCGCGGCGTCGGAGCCGGTCGGGCCCGGGTCGCTGATGCCGACCGCGACGCCCGCCACCGCGGCACTGATCGCCAGGTAGCCCATGATGGCGGCGACCCCGAAGCCCCGGCGCGGGGTGGTGGCCGCGATCACCAGCGCCACCGAGGTCGGCACCACGGCGTACAGCACGGCCGCGGCCAGGCCGTACAGGAAGTGCCCGGTGTTCTCGGCGAAGTCCATGCCGCCGAGCAGGGCTCCGACGTAGAGCACCAGCAACGGCGCCGACATCAGCAGCAGTTGGGCGCAGACCATGGCCGCGGACTTGGCCCGGACGTAGTCGGTGCGGGTGATCGGCCGGGAGAAGTAGAGCGGCACGGCCTGGTACCGCAGGTCCCGCGAGAGCAGCACCGGCGCCTGGGAGGCGAGGAAGACCGACACCACCAGGTTGAGGCTCGCGAGGTACCCCGCGTACTCGACCGGCAGTTCGTCGCGCTTCAGGTAGAGGGCGAACGACACCATGATCACGGCGGGCACGGTGACCACGCCCAGCACCAGCATCGGCAGCACCTTGGACTTGCCGGAACGGCCGAGCCCGTAGGCGGCGCGCAGGCTCTGGGTGAAGAGCGCGCGGGTGGCGTAGCCGCGGCCGAGCCGGGGCCCGGTGTAGCCGCGGTAGCCGATGTCGTGGATGACGCCGGTGTCGGCGGGCCTGGTCTCAGGAGGCAGCGACATCGTCCGAACCTCCCCTGCTGTCCTGGGTGTTCCTGCCCTCCGGGGTGTCCGGCGCGGCCGGTGGTGCCACGGTGTCCGGGCCCTCGGTGAACAGCTCGGCGACCCGGTGCCGTCGCTGTTCCAGGCGGACCAGGCCGAGGCCCAGCCCGGCGACGGTGTCGCGGATCGTGTCGTACGTCGACTCGTCGGCCAGCCGGACCAGCACCAGGTGCGAGCCCTCCGGCCGGACGTCGACGCCGGCCGCGGCGAGGCGGGCGCGGACCGCCTCCCCGGGCTCGACGGTGTGGTCCTCCGGGTGGTCGGTGACCTCGACCGCGAGGACCGCCGTCGCCTCGGTGAAGGAGGCGGTGGAGGAGGAGCGCAGCAGCTTGCCGCCGTCGATGACGACCAGGTGGTCGCAGGTGCGCTCCAGCTCGCCGAGCAGGTGGGTGGTGACCAGCACCGAGATGCCGAAGTCGGTGTGCACCCGGCGGATCAGGCCGAGCATCTCGTCCCGGCCCGCCGGGTCGAGGCCGTTGGTCGGCTCGTCCAGCAGCACCAGTCTGGGGTCGTGCACCAGGGCCTGGGCGAGCTTGACCCGTTGCTTCATGCCGGTCGAGTACCCGCCCATCGGCCGGTACCGCTCCTCGTAGAGGCCGACGTGCCGCAGGGTGTCCGCGGTGCGCTCACGGGCGGCGGTGGCGGGCAGGCCCGCCATCCGGGCCATGTGCACCACGAACTCGGTCGCGGAGACGTCCGGCGGCAGGCAGTCGTGCTCGGGCATGTAGCCGACCCGCTCGCGGATCTCGGAGCCCCGGGTGGCGATGTCCAGACCGAGGACCTCGCCCCGGCCGGAGGTCGCCGGGGCGAGCCCGAGCAGGATCTTGATCAGTGTGGACTTCCCGGCCCCGTTGGCCCCGACCAGCCCGACCACCCCCGGCTGCACCTCGACGGTGAGCTGATCGAGGGCGGTGATCCGGGGGAACCTCTTGGTGAGGCCGTCCGTCTTGATGACAGCTGTGGACACGCCCTCAACGTAACGGGCCCGCGCGGCACGGGTCATGAGCTGGAATGACGAGCCCCCCTGCTGCTGCGGTATGACACCGGACCCCCTCTCCCCTAGGGGTCGGCCGGCAGCGGCGCCCTCCTGTGCGCTCGCCGGGAAGGCGCGGGGGGCGCGACGGCGTCGGCCGCCCCCCCCCGCCGCCGGCCGCCCGCCGCGGGGGCGGCCGGCCGGCGCCGGTCCCGGGTCAGGAGTGCGGGCGCTCCCACAGCTCGACGACCTTGCCGGAGGCGTCGAGGACCAGCTTGTAGTCGCCGGTCGAGCAGGGGTACGAGCCCTTCTGGTTGCCCGGGGTCGCGATGCACTCGTTGACGTGCTTGACCAGGTCGGCCACGCTGACGTCCTTCGGCGCGGCGACCACCGAGCGGAGGTGGCCCTTGGCGGTGGGCGCGAACGCGGCGCTCTTGTCGGCGCCGACCGGGTCGAAGCCGACGTCGTCGATGCCGCAGACGTCCTTGGTCTCCTTGTAGACCAGGGTGGTCGCGGTGGTGCCCTTCACCGGGTAGATCCACTTCTGGCCGGCCGGCAGCGGCTCGTGGGTGCAGAAGCCCTCGGGCTCGCCGGACGCGCCCGGGGTGCCGGTCGGGGCGCCGGTCGGCGCGGGCTTCCCGGTGCCGGCCGGGGCGGCGGTGGTCGGGCCGGGAGCGGCGGTGGTCGGGGCGGCGGTCGCGGTGCTCGACCCGCCTCCCGCGCCCTGGTCCGACGAGTCGTCCGGTCCGCAGGCGGCCAGGCCGAGCGCGGCGGTGGCGACCAGAGCGGTGGCGAGCAGTCTCCTGGAAGCAGACATGGCGAAGGAACCCCCGTTGTAACGCATGATCAGATTGAAGGTGCGGCGGACAGACTAGCGTCTCACCCCGACGCCGGACCGGCCGATCACCGACCTGTCCGTCGCGGCCCTCTCCCCGGGGCGCCCCGGGGGAGCGGCGCCCCGACGGAACGGCATCAACCCAGCTGCGCCAGGCCCTCGGTGGCGATCCGCTCGAAGACGGCGAGGTCGTTCTCGAAGATCGAGTCGGGGACCGGCCAGTGGATCACCAGCTCGGTGATGCCCAGCTCCCGGTACGTCCCCGCCCAGTCGACGAAGGCGTCCAGCGACTGCAGCGGCTTCTCCGCCGTCGAGCCCTGGAGCAGGACCTTCTCCAGCTCGGCCACGTCCCGGCCGCTCGCCTCACAGGCCGCCGTCAGCTTGCCGATCTGCTGCGCGATCACCGCGGGCGCCTGCTCGACCGGCACGTCCGCCGGGCCCTTCGGGTCTCCGTACGTCACCCAGCCCTGCCCGTACTCGGCGGCCAGCTTCAGCCCGCGCGGGCCGGTCGCGGCGACGTAGAACGGCACCCGCGGCGTCTGCACGCAGCCGGGGATGTTCCGCGCCTCGACCGCCGAGTAGTACGTGCCCTCGCGGGTGGTGGCGTCGGTGCGCAGCAGTTCGTCCAGCAGCGGCAGGAACTCGCCGAACCGGGCCGCCCGCTCCTTCGGCGACCACGCCTCCTGGCCCATCGCCGTCGCGTCGTAGCCCGTGCCGCCGGCCCCGATCCCCAGCGTCAGCCGCCCGCCGGACACGTCGTCCAGCGTGATCAGCTCCTTCGCCAACGTCACCGGGTGCCGGAAGTTCGGCGATGTTACGAGCGTCCCAAGCCGCAGGCGCTCGGTCGCGGTGGCCGCCGCGGTCAGGGTCGGCATCGACCCGAACCACGGCTCGTCGCGGAAGGACCGCCAGGACAGGTGGTCGTAGGTGTACGCGGCGTGGAACCCGAGGTCCTCGGCCCGTCGCCAGATCTTCTGTCCTTCGGCCCACCGGTGGATGGGGAGGATCACTGTGCTGAGACGCATGTCATCGACCCTAACCGGGGGGAGGAGAATGCGTCCCGTCAGTCACGGGGCTGAACTGAGCGCCGAGCAACAAGATCGGCGTCCGAGTCCATCTCGCACAGCTCCGTAAGGGTGTGCACCTTGAGTCCTTCACCCCTCGCGAGAGCGTCGTCCACGAGGCCCTCAAGTCCGGAGCAGAGGATCTCGACAGCGTTGAAGCTGACCGTGGCCGGGCGCCGCTGACGGCGCCAGGCTCCGCCCGCCCCAAGGGGCACCCGGTCCTGGATTCGCGGGTGGCGATCGGCGAGCCTTCACCTGGCGACCACCACGTCAGGGCCGAGCTGCAGCGCGGCCTTCGCGGCGCGCATCGCGTCCCGGACTCGTGCGGCACCGACGCGGGCTGCCGCTTCGCTTCGTCCGACGCCGAGCGTACGGGTGTCGAGGCCCACGCACAGGCGGCAGATGCCCGGCTGGGGCATCGGGTCGTGGCACTTGGCGCACTCGGAGTATCGGGCCGCTGCTGGGCGCACAAGGGCCTGCACGGGCGGCATCTTGCGTTCCAGGCGGTTCCGGAGCACCGCCACCTGATCCCGTCCTGGTCGCGCAGCGCGCGGACCATGTCCGCACGCAGCACCTCGGGGTCGCGGACCGGCGAGTCGTCGATGGCAGTCATCGGATTACCTGTTTCTGTCGGGGGCGTGCGACGCCCAGCTCGGCGCCCGCCAGGGACGCCAGCCGGGGCTGCCCGTCGTACGGACGGATACGCGCCGCCAGTCGGGGTGTCCTGGGGGGTCGACTCGAAAGCAGCCCTGGAGATCGTGCTGGACCCGTTCTCCGGGTCGGCTGGTGGGGCGTACTCATCGGCCGGGATCGCTCCACTCGAGCGGCCCGGAAGGTGTGCGATATACCCCCGACTCCCGTATGAAAATGGGTGGTTGGCCGCACTATGCGGACGAGGCTCGAAGGCGGTGGTCCTCCGGTCCGGCAGCGCAGTCGGGGCCTGCCCGTCCGGGCCCCGGTTCAGGGACGCGTCAGGGATGGGGACACGACCGCCGGTGCGGACCGGCTCCCCGTCGGATTCAACGCCGCAGCCAGCTCAGCAGGGTCGTCGACGTGAACACCGTGCCCGACGCCAGAAGGACCGCGCGCGGGGTCAGCCACGCCGGGCCTTCCGGGGGCCGGGACTGCGGGACCGGAGCCAGCAGCGCGTCCGCGAAGGCCCTGGCGGTCGGCGGCCGGTCCGCCGGCTCGACGGACATCGCGGCCCGGAGCAGCAGGGCGACGTTCGGCGGGAGCTCCGTTCCGGTGGGCAGCGCCGGCAGCGTCGAGGCGGTCGGCCGGCCGGTCATCAGGGCCGTGGCGCGCCCGCCCGGGCCGAACGGCTTCTGCCCGGTCAGCAGCTCGTAGGCCACCACGGCCAGCGCGTACACGTCGGCCCTCCCGTCGAACCCGCCGGTCTGGAAGGCCTGTTCCGGTGCCATGTACGCGGGCGTGCCCGTGGTCACCGTCAGTCCGGACGCGTCGGCCAGTTGCTTCGCGCTGCCCAGATCCGCCACCAGCACCGCGGCGGGCGCGGGGCCGGTGGCGAGCAGCAGATTGGACGGCTTGACGTCGCGGTGCACCACGCCCGCCTCGTGCAGGACCTGGACCGCGTAGCCCGCCTCCGCGGCCAGCCGCAGCGCTTCCTGCGGGTCGCACTGCCCGACCCGGTCCGCCAGGGTGCCGCCGCGTACGTAGTCCATGACGAAGTAGGGCCGGTCCTCCTGCACTCCGACGTCGTGTACCCGGACCACCCGCGGGCTGGCGATCCGGCGCAGCAGCCTCGCCTCCGCCAGGAACCGCTCCCGCACATCGGCGTTGGCGGCCCAGTTCTCGGCCAGCACCTTCACCGCGACCTCGGTGTCGAGCTCCGGATCGTAGGCCTTCCAGACCGTCGCGAAGGAGCCGACTCCGAGCCGCTCCGTGAGGAGGTAACGGCCGAGCTTGCGCATGTGGCAGCATTCTGCCGGAGTCGGGGGGAGTGCGGAACTCCCGTCGACGGGTGGCAGGCCGGGCGGGACGAGACGGGGGGATCCGGGTGTTCGAGGAAGCCGAGCTGGAACGGCTCGTGACGACTGCTCAGGCAGGCGACCCGGGGTCGATGGAGTACCTGCTGGCCAGGCTGCGGCCGGTGGTGCTGCGCCGCTGCTCGCGTTTCCTGCCCCACCACGCCGACGCGGAGGAGGCGGCGCAGGACGCGCTGCTGTCCATCAGCACGCACCTGGGCAGGTACGGCGGCCACGGCTCCTTCCAGGGCTGGGTGACAGTGATCGCCTCGAACGCCGCCCGGTCCACCTACCGCTCGATGCGCCGGCGTGCCGAGGACAGCCACGCCGACCTCCCCGAGTCCGTCGACCCGCACACCACCAGCGTCATCGCCGGGACCCGGCTCGACCTGATGGAGGCGCTGGCCGCGCTGGAGCAGCGGCACCCCACCCTGGTGGAGGCCTTCGTGCTGCGCGACCTGGGCGACCTGACCTACGTCCAGGTGGCCGAGCAGCTGGACGCCCCGTTGAGCACGGTCAAGGACCGTATCGACCGGGCTCGCCACTTCATGCGCGAGCGCCTGGTCATCGGTCCGTGAACGGCGACCCCGCGGCGGGCGGCGGCCACGCCGTCGTCCGGCTCCGGTCCGCCGTCGCCGCCTTGGTGGCCGCCGCCGCGCTCGGGCTGGTGACCGGCCGGTTCGTCCTGCCGCCGACCCCCGGAGCCACCGCGCACCCGGCAGCGGGTTCGCGTGCCGCGACCGACGGGGCATCCCGGGGCGCGTCCGCTCCCGCGACTCCCGGCGGGTCCGTCCCGACGCCCGCGTCCTCGGCCTCCGGCTCCGCCCCGCCGACCGGTGCGACCGGTGCGACCGGGCCGGTGACGACCGCGAACCTTCTGGAACCGGCGGCGTTCAGCCCGGAGTTCGACATCGGGCGGATCCACGTCACCGACCGATACGGCGACGGGGCTTACGCGAACGCGGCCTGCACCGGCGAGAAGACCCTCGGTCAGACCCTGGGCGGGCCCGGTGCCCACTTCCGCGGGCTGATGACCAGCCCCCGCGCCAGCCCGGACGACCCCACGCTGGCCGCCGGCCGCGACGGCCAGGTCGCCCGCGAGGTCGCCGCCGAGACCCTGAGCCCTTCTCTGGCGCAGAACTTCAGCGAGCGCCTGCTGCTGGAGGAGGTGCCCTGCCAGGAGGAACCGCCAGGGCACTGGGTCTACGGGAGGACCACGACACTGCGGCTCGCCCCGGACGTCACCGCGAGCTGGATGGGCCTCTACCAGGGATCGCTCAACACCAGCGGCACAGCGCCCGAGGGCAAGGAACCCTGCGGCGGCATCGCCGTGCTGCGCAGCGGCAACCACTACGGGGTGCTGGAGGTCTACGCCTGCCTGGACACGGCCGCGATGGACCGCGTCGTCAGGACCGCTCTGTCACAGCTGTGAAACAGCCGGTCGAGGCTCCGGCTTTCCCTCCTCCGGCGGCATCTCCCCGGTTGTACGAG
Source organism: Kitasatospora sp. NPDC059577 (assembly GCF_042735475.1). Taxonomy (NCBI): domain Bacteria; kingdom Bacillati; phylum Actinomycetota; class Actinomycetes; order Kitasatosporales; family Streptomycetaceae; genus Kitasatospora; species Kitasatospora sp. NPDC059577. The sequence goes on from NZ_JBHWBZ010000095.1 coordinate 9,131, forward strand.
GACGCAGCAGGCGTCCCGACCAGCAGGGGGACCAGATGACCGAGAACCAGACCGTCCAGCAGAAGTCCGTTCGCCGCAACCGGGTCACTGCCGCGGCCTGCTTCGCCGCCGCACTGATCACGGCCAGCGTCGTCGGCACCCAGTCGGCCACCGCCGAAGGGGCCGCGCACGACGCCGCCCGCCCGACTGCGGTCGCGGCCGCCGCGCCCCGACTCGGCGCCGCCGAGCTCGTCCAGAGCGAGGACTTCCAGCAGGGCCTGAACCCGGTCGGCGCGACCGTTTCGCTGACCGGACGCCAGGGGCTGTCCGCCTGCTCCGGCGAGGAGACGATGCGCGACCTGACCAAGGACGGGGCCACCGCGTACGCGTCCGTGAACTGGACCTTCGACACCGACGGCATGCTGATCGAGTCGGCCGCGAGCGCCCCCACCGGGACCGACGCCGCCGCCTGGGAGAAGCAGCTCGTCGCGCTCGTCCAGGACTGCCAGGACGAGCCCGCCGGCCACTGGCACTACGGCGCGGCCCACACCCTGAACGTCACCGGCGGCACCGCCCGCTGGTACCCGGCCTACAACGGCGACGGCGCCGTCAGCGGCGGGGTCGCGGTCCTGCGCAGCGGCACCAGGGTCGCCGTCGTCGAGCTCACCCGCCGGCCCACCGACGCCCCGAAGTACGTCGAAGGCATCGCCACCGCAGCACTGAACCGCCTCTCCTCCTGAACGGCAGCCCCGCTCCGCCCGCGCCGCCGGGCGGAGCCGGCCCCGATCGCCACCGAAGCCCGGCTCGACTCCGCCGGGCGCGGCTCTGCTGCTGGGAGTCGGGAGCGGCGAAGGCCGTGGCGGCGGTGAGGGCCGGAACGGGGCCGAACCAGGGCCCGTCCCGGAACGACCGCAGGCGCCTGGTCTTCTGACCCTCGTTCCACCCGTGGACAGGGAGGATCACCGTGCCCAGTCGCATGCCGACGACCCTGTGCGAGGCGACTCCGGGACCCCCGCGCGGCGCTGAGGGGGTATTCGGTTGCGGGGGTGTCCCCGCGGCCTGATAGAACTCCCGTCGGACCTTCGTTCGAGAGTCCATCGGATTCATCAAATTGGGGGGAGCGCGGATGTCTCATCCGACGCCGAACGCCCGGCTGCCCTGGACGGCCAAGCCGCTGTCCCGCGCGGCCACCCTGGCCATAGCCACCGTTGCCCTGGTCACCTACGCCGGCCTGCCGGCCGCCCACGCCGACGCCCCGACGACGCAGCGCGTCGGCAGCGTGCCGACCGCCCCGGGGGACGCCACCAAGACGGCCGACCCGGCGGACGACACCCCGGTTCAGCTGAGCGTGCACCTGAAGTCCCGCAACGAGGCCGGCGCCAACGCGCTCGCCGCCGCGGTGAGCGACAGGACGTCGCCGCAGTACCACCACTTCCTGCAGACCGGTGAGTTCGCGCAGCGCTTCGGCGCCGACCCGGCCACCGTCGCCAAGGTCAGCCAGGCGCTCACGGCGCAGGGTCTGAAGCCCGGCGCGCTCGCGGCCGACGGCCTGACCATCCCGGTCTCCACCACCGTCGCCCAGGCCAAGAAGTCCTTCGACGTGGACCTGGCCGGCTACGCGACGCCCGACGGCCGGACCGGCTTCCTGAACACCGCCGCCCCCGCGGTGCGTTCCGACGTGGCCGGGGCGATCACCGGCGTCGTCGGCCTGAACACCCTGGCCCAGGCGCACAGCAGCCACGTGATCGGCGCCACCGGCCAGGCCGGCACGGGCCTCGCGCACCCGGCCGCGACGGCCGCCGCCGGTGCCTACCCGGCGATGTGCGGCGGCGCTGCCGCGGCGTTCCCCGGAAAGACGGACGGCAAGGACTACTTCAGCCCCTCCGCGCTCGCCTCGGCCTACGGCCTGAACGGCATGACCGACGGCGGCTTCGGCACGACCGTCGCCGTCTTCGCGCTGGAGGACTACTCGGACGCCGGTCTGAGCGCCTTCCAGTCCTGCTTCGGCACCAACGCCTCGGTGCAGCGGGTCCGGGTCAACACCGGTTACCAGGCCCCGCCGACCAACAACGGCGTCGGCGTCGAGACCGCGCTGGACATCGACACCGTCATCGGCCTCGCGCCGCGCGCGAACGTGCTGGTCTACCAGGGCCCGGACGCCTCGCGCGCCACCCAGGCGGACATCCAGAACACCTACCGTCAGATCGTCTCGGACAACCGCGCCCAGGTGGTCACCACCAGCTGGGGCGTCTGCGACCAGGTGATGGCGACCAGCGACCTGGTCGCCGAGCGGGACATCTTCCTGCAGGCCGCGCTGCAGGGCCAGACCGTGGTGGCGGCCTCGGGTGACGACGGCTCCAGCGGCTGCAACTACCTGAAGAACGCCGGCGCTCCGGCGAACATCACCAACCTGCTGAGCACCTCCGACCCGGCGAGCCAGCCGCTCGTCACCGGTGTCGGCGGCACGACCCTGAGCAGCAACGGCGGCACCGTCTCCGAGTCGGTGTGGAACCGCAACGGCGGCGCGAGCGGCGGCGGCATCTCCCGCTGGGCCCAGAACGGCGGCGCCTACCAGGCCGGCTTCTACGGCCCGGGCTACAACAACCAGTGCCAGGGCGCGGCCGGTACGGTCTGCCGTCAGGTCCCCGACGTGGCCGCCAACGCCGACCCGTCGACCGGCTACGTGGTCTCCACCGGCGCCGGCTCCTGGATGATCGTCGGCGGCACCAGCGGTTCCGCCCCGCTCTGGGCCGCCATCGCGGCGCACCAGAACAACCCGGGCTGCACCGGCCGGGTGGGCTTCCTCGCCCCCGCGTTCTACTACGCCGCGAAGCACGGGATCCCCGCGCTGAACGACGTCACCTCGGGCAACAACGACATCGGCATCCAGGGCGGCCTGTACGCGGCCACCTCGGGCTACGACATGGCCACCGGCCTGGGCACCCCGGACGCCGACAAGGTCATGAAGCTGGTCTGCAACCCGAACGCGGGCTACGACCGGACGATCGAGGCCGTGGAGAACGGCCAGCTGCACGAGGTCTACACCGACCTGACCGGCTGGCACGACGGCGTCGTTCCGGGCGTCACCGGCCTCAGCGCGCTGAGCTTCACCTACAACGCCAACGGCAACCGGGTGATCGAGGCCATCGAGAACGGTGAGCTGCACGAGATCTACACCGACAACACCGGCTGGCACGACGGCGTGATCCCGGGCCTGTCCGGCATCACGGCGATGAGCTTCAGCTTCAGCCCGTCGGGTGACCGCGTCATCGAGGCCATCAAGGGCGGCGAGCTGCACGAGATCTACAGCGCCTCCGACGGCTGGCACGACGGCGTGATCCCGGGCCTGTCCGGCATCACCGCGATGAGCTTCAGCTACAGCGCCTCGGGCGCCCGCGTCATCGAGGCCATCAAGGGCGGCGAGCTGCACGAGATCTACAGCGCCTCCGACGGCTGGCACGACGGCGTGATCCCGGGCCTGTCCGGCAT
>NZ_JBHWBZ010000095.1:12694-20679 GCF_042735475.1 Kitasatospora sp. NPDC059577
GCATCACCGCGCTGAGCTTCAACTACAACACCTCCGGTGTCCGCGTGATCTCGGCCATCAAGAACAACCAGCTGCACGAGGTGTACAGCGCCTCCGACGGCTGGCACGACGGCGTGATCCCCGGTGTCACCGGCAACATCACCTCCCTCTCGGGCAAGATCACCCCCGGCGGTGACCGCGTGATCCAGGCCATCGAGGGCGGCAAGCTGTACGAGGTGCACAGCGCCGACGGCAACTGGTTCCACGCTCCGATCCCGGTCGACAACTCGAACGTGACCGCCCTGTCGCTGGCGCTCCACTAGGACGCCCGGGACACCCTCGGGAACCCGTGAAAGGGGCCTCCCGGCAGTTCGCACCGCGAGCTGCCGGGAGGCCTCCGGCGTTTCCGGGCACCGGCCCGACGACGGTCCGCTACGGGTGCGGGCGGGTGCGCTGCGCCGGGAGGCTCGGGGCGGCGGTGCGGCGGGCGAGGTCCGCGAGGGTGTGGAAGAGGACCTCGCCGATCAGGACCGGGTCGCGCGAGGTGCCGGTCGTGCCCGGGCCGGTCGTGTCCGGGCCGGAGGGCCCCGGGCCGGAGCGGTCGGGGCGGACGGTCGGGGGCGGCTGGTCACGGAGCTCGCGAGTGGGCATGGCTCTTCCTGCCGACGGGGTGGCCGTGCCCGGTTCCTGCCCCAGGCCGCGCCGGGACACCCGGGGCGATCACGGGATCGGCCGGAAAGGGCGTACGAAGGGCCGGATCGAGCCGAGCGCGGCCCCCGGAGCACCTCCTTGCCCGGCCCGGCCCCGGCGCCGACCGTGCCGGTGACCCGGCGGCGTCGATGGGCGAAGATGGACCGGTGACCGAACCCCGTACCGCCCCCCGCCTCATCGCCACCGACCTGGACGGCACCCTGCTCTGCTCCGGCGGCACCGTCACCGACCGCACCGCCGCGGCGCTGGCGGCGGCCGAGGCGGCCGGGGTGCAGGTGGTGTTCGTGACCGGGCGGCCGCCGCGCTGGATGCAGCAGGTGAGCCCGCACATCGGCGGTCACGGGGTGGCGATCTGCTCGAACGGCGGCGCGGTGGTGGACGTGCGGCGCGGCGAGCTGCTGGAGTCGTTCCCGCTGCCGGTGGACACCACGCTGGCGGTGGTCGAGGTGCTGCGGGCCAAGCTGCCGGGCACCGCGTTCGCCTTCGAGTACCCGGACGGCTGGGCCCGCGAGGACGGCTACGCGGTGCCGATGTGGGGCGACGACCTGGAGCACGCGGTCGGCTCGGCGGAGGAGCTGCTGGGGGCCGGCGGGCCGGTCCGCGGCCTGTTCAAGCTGCTCGCCAAGCACCCGGAGCTCGATCCGGACACCTTCCTGGCCGAGGCCCGCTCGGCGGCCGGGCACCTGGCCGAGATCACCCGCTCGGCGCCGATCGCGCTGCTGGAGATCAGCGCGCCCGGCGTCACCAAGGCCAGCACGCTGGCCGGCTGGTGCGCCGGGCACGGGATCGACCGCGCCGAGGTGGTGGCCTTCGGCGACATGCCGAACGACCTGGAGATGCTGGCCTGGGCCGGCACCGCGTACGCCGTCGCCAACGCCCACCCGCAGGTGCTGGCGGCGGTGCCGCTGCACACGGTGAGCAATGAGCAGGACGGCGTGGCGGCGGTGCTGGAGGAGCTGCTCGGGCTCGGCCGGCCGAGCAGCCCCCCGTGCTGAACACCGTTACCCGAAGCGCCCGTTGACGTAGTCGGAGGTCCGCTGGTCGCGCGGACTGCCGAAGACCTGCCCGGTCGGCCCGGCCTCGATGATCCGGCCCGGGGTGTCGTGGGTGGCCAGGAAGAACGCGCAGGTCTGCGAGACCCGCTGGGCCTGCTGCATGTTGTGGGTGACGATCACGATGGTGAGCCGCCCGCGCAGCTCGGCGATGGTCTCCTCGACCCGCCGGGTGGAGGTCGGGTCGAGCGCGGAGCACGGCTCGTCCATCAGCAGGATGTCCGGCGAGACGGCCAACGACCGTGCGATGCACAGGCGTTGCTGCTGTCCGCCGGAGAGCGCGCCGCCCGGGGTGTGCAGTCGGCCGGACACCTCGTCCCAGAGCCCGGCCCGGCGCAGGCTGGTCTCCACCAGGTGCTGCCGCTCCTCCTTGGACACCTTGATCCCGGCCAGCTTGAGCCCGCTGGAGACGTTGTCCTGGATGGACATCGCCGGGAAGGGGTTGGGCCGCTGGAACACCATGCCGATCCGGCGCCGCACTTCGGCGGGGCGCCGGCCGGGCCGGTAGACGTCGTCCCCGTCCAGCAGGACCTCGCCGGAGAGGGCGGCGCCGCGCACCATCTCGTGCATCCGGTTGAGGATCCGCAGGTAGGTGGACTTCCCGCAGCCGGAAGGGCCGATCAGCGCGGTGACCCCGCCCGCCGGCATGGCCAGCGAGACCCGCTCCAGCACCTTGCGGCTGCCGAACCAGGCGGAGACGTCGCGGGTCTCCAGCCCGGCCAGCGGTTCGCCGCCGGGGTGGCCGTCGGCGTACGGCCGGTCCCCGTCCGGGACGGCCGGGGAGGCGGGGGCGGCCGGCGCGGGGGCGACCGGGGGCAGGGTGAGGGTGTCGGCGGCCGGGTCGGTCGCCGGGTCGTCGGTCAGTGGTGCGTCGGTCATCGGTACGTCCTCCGGGCGCGCGTCAGTAGAGGTTGGGCAGCAGGGCGGCGGCGTTCTCGTAGACCGCCCAGAGCAGCGCGCCGACCACCGGCGCGAGGCTCAGGTACGCGGCCGAGCGCCGCCAGAACCGGGCCAGCACCAGGGCGCCGAACACGGCGCCGAGCAGGCCGAGCGACCACAGCTGCAAGGTGGCCAGCGCGCCCTTGTCCGCGGCCAGCGCCTTGTCGTACGGGACGGTCGCGGGCCGGCCGCCGGGGTTCTGTCCGGGGTCGCCGTCGAGCCGGGCGCCGATCAGCACGGTCGTGCCGGGGATCCAGTCGGAGTCTCCGGTCACCAGGACCAGCCGGTTGCGGGCCTGGTCGGCGATCGGGTGGTCGCCGTCGCCGTACGTGTTGACGGTGTAGGTGAACGTGCCCTGCCCGGTGGTGGTTTCGATCTTGTCGCCGATCCGCAGCCCGGACAGTTCGGCGAACGGCGCGCCGAAGGTGGCGCCGCGGCCGAAGACCACCGCGACGCCGCCCTGGCCGGGCAGGGCGGTGTCCCGGCGGTGGCCGGGGCCGCGCATCAGGTCCCGACCGGTGGTGCCCTCGACCACCACGGCCCGGTGCAGGCCGATCGCCGGGATGTCCAGCAGGGCCACCGGGTCGCCGTCGGCGGCCGGGCCGGTCGGGGCGACGGCCCGGGCTAGCTGGTCGCGGAAGGTCTTGTAGGCGGTGGACTGGTAGTGCCGCTCCTGGACGTGCGAGAGCGTGAACAGGTACCCGACGAAGCCCAGCACCAGCGCGGCCGCCAGGCTCACCGCCCAGGCGCCCTGGAGGAACCGCCGCCGTCCGGGCGGGGCGGGGGCGGCCGTGGCGGCGGGCCGCTGCTCGGCCGCCGGGGCCGGCCGCACGTCCGGCTTCTCCAGCACCGGGGCGGTCACGAGGTGCCGTCCGAGCCGTTGCGGCGGCGCAGCAGCCGGCGGCCGAGCAGCGGCGGGACGAGCACCACGGCGAGCAGTTCCACCGCGGTGAGGGTGGACAGCGTCCAGTCCTCGGGCTTGCCGCTGACCTCGACCACGTTGGCCGCCACCTCGGTGGCGGCGCCGCCGCGGCCGCGGGCGACCACCTGCCCGGTCTGCGGGTCGATCACGTCCCCGCCGCCGTCGCCGCCGGGCGCGTTCGGGTCACCGCCGGCGGCAGCACCGCCGGGCGCGTTCGGGTCACCCCCGGCGGCACCGCCGGCGCCGCCCGCCCCCGCACCGGCGCCGGAGCCCGTGCCGCCGGCCGTCCCGGAGCCGCCCCCGGACCCGCCGGACCCAGCGGTGCCACCGGTACCGCCGGTGCCGCCCGCCGCGCCGCCGGAGCCGTTCGAGCCGCCGGAACCGGAGCCGGAGCCGCCGCCCGAACCGGCCGGCGTCGCCTTGCCGCCCTGCACGACGCAGTTGAGCGGCGCGCCCTGCTTGTCGCACTCGCTCGGCATCGGGGCGTTCTTGAGGACGGTCAGCTCGCCGGCCGCGTTGAAGGTCGGGTTGGCGCAGTTGGAGAGGGTGTTCGGGTCGACCGTGCCGGCGTTGCCCGGGATGGACCTGGTCTGCAGCAGGCCGCCACGGACCAGGCCGCGCGGGATCGGCGAGTACCCGAGGTCGTCGGCCTTGCCCTGGCCCTCGCACAGCACGTAGGAGAGGAAGCGGCTGAGCGCGGAGCCCTTGTCGTTGTTGAAGCGCGGCGGCGGGGGCAGCGCCGCGCCGGCGCGCGGCACGATCAGGTAGCTGTAGCTGGAGATCGGGTAGGCGCGCGGGTCGTTCATCGTGTAGACGCCGTCGAGGTTCTGCTGCAGGTAGTTCGGGTCGTCCGCCGCGGTGTTGTCGTCCACGCCGCGGATCCTGGCGGCGGTGAGCGCGACGGCGACGTTGGAGGCGGTGGGCAGCGAGTAGTAGCCGGCCGCGTTGAGCACCTTCACGACCGGCCAGTTGCTGCGCTTGGCGAAGGCGTACTCGTCGTAGCCGATGGTGCCGAGGTTGCCCGGGGACTTGATGTAGCCGGCCACCACGTCGGAGCCGTTCTGGGCGACCATCCGGCCGGACGGCGGGAAGAACTCGGTGTAGTCGCCGCAGGTCACGCCGTTGACCGACCTGCAGTAGGCGTCCCACTGGTCCTTGTGGGTGTGCTCCATCCAGCGGGTGAACTGCGCGGTGGCGCCGGAGCCGTCCGAGCGGATCACCGGGGTGATCTGCAGGTTGGGCAGGGCCTTGCCGTAGTCGGCGGTGACCTTCGGGTCGTTCCAGTTGGTGATCTTGCCGGTGAAGATGTCCACGACGGTCTGCGGGGAGAGCCGCAGGTCGGTGACCCGCTTGCCGCCGACGACCAGGTTGTACATGAAGGTGGTGCCGCCCGCGGTGATCGGCACGTAGGAGAAGCCGTAGACCGGGTTCTCCTTGCTGCCGGTGCCGGCGTCCTTGCCGCCCTGGCCGACGCCGGTGTCCGGCGCGGAGCGGAACGGCACGTCGGAGGCGGTGAAGTCGTCCTGACCGATCGACCACTGGGTGCGGCCGGCCGCCGAGCCGACCGGGTTGAAGTTGATCTGGATGCCCTGCGGGGACACGTCCTGCCGCCACTGGTCGATGGCGGGGCCGGCCCAGCTGGAGCCGTCCGCGCTCAGCGAGACGGACGCCGCGTGGGCCGGGGTCTGCCCGATCAGCAGGGAGGCCGTGGCGAGCGACAGGGACATCGTCCCTGCCAGCAGCCGGGCCATGGAGCGCCTTGCGGCCTCCCGGAACATGTGAACTCCTCTGGGACGGAGGGTGGTCGGACGGGACATCACTGCTGCGCCCGCGGTCGGAGGGGGTACGGGCGGGCGGCCGCGCCGACGGCGGCCGCCTCCAGGCGGCGGGCCTCCCGGTCGATCCGGCGCTTCTGGCCCCGGGTCAGCTGCCCGGGCCGGCGGCCGCCGACCACGCGGGCGGTGACGAAGAGGACCAGCACCACGCCCATCAGGGTCAGTCCGGCCGCGAAGCCGCGCGCGATCATCCCGTCGTACGGCTGCTTGACGTAGTTCCAGATGTACAGCGGCAGCGAGACCTGGTGCCCCTCGAACGGGTTGCCGTTGAACTGCGAGGTGAAGCCGGAGGTGAGCAGCACCGGCGAGGTCTCGCCGACGCCGCGCGCCATGCCGAGCACCACCGCGGTCACCAGACCGGGCCGGGCGGTCGGCAGCACCACGTTCCACACCGTGCGCCACTGGCTGCCGCCGAGCGCGTACGAGGCCTCGCGCAGGGTGCCGGGCACCAGCCGGATGACCACCTCGGCGGCCCGGGTGACGATCGGCATCATCATCACGGTGAGCGCGAGCGAGGCCGCGAAGCCGCTCTTCTCGAAGCCGAAGGTGATGATCACGACGCCGAGGATGAACAGGCCGGCCACGATGGACGGCAGCGCCGTCATCGCCTCGACCAGGGTGCGCACAGGGCGGGACATCCGGCCGCCGACCTCGGACATGAAGACGGCCGCCGCGATGCCCAGCGGAACCGCGAACAGGGTGGCCAGGCCGAGCTGTTCGAGCGAGCCGACGATCGCGTTGAGCGCGCCGCCGGAGGTGAGCGGGTCGAGCGGGCCGGTGTGCTCCATCGACTCGGTGAAGAAGTTCAGGTGCTGGGCCGCCTCCCAGCCCCGGCTCGCGACGTAGCCGATCTGGTCGGCGATCAGCGCGACCACCAGCAGCCCGGAGCTCCAGGCGACCACGCCGACCAGCCGGTCCCGCACCGTCATCGGGTTCCACTGGAGCCGGCCGAGCAGGTAGTAGCCGGCCAGGAAGAGCAGGTACCAGCAGACCAGGAAGCCGAAGGCGCCGCTGAACGGCAGCACCCGCTCGTAGAGCACCCAGTCCAGTGCGAGCGAGCCGGCCGTCGCGCCCGCCAGGGTGAGGACGTCGTCGCGGGTGACGCCGCCGATCCGCAGCTTCTTCTCGGGGCGGGCGGCCCCGGGCGCGGACGCGGTGGGCGCGGCGGGCGCGGTGGGCGCGGTGGGCGCGGGTCCGCCGGCGGGCCCGGACGCCGCGACCGGCGGCAGGTCGAGCGTGGTCATCGGATGGTCCCTTCACGGTTCGGGTGTCGGCGTTCCCCTGCCCGGCGTTCCCCTGCCCGGCGTTCGGGCTGACGGTCCGTCACGGTCAGTCCGCCGTCGCGGCGCCGGAGCGCGAGCGGTTGATGACGACCCCGGCCAGCACGTTGACCAGCAGGGTGAGCGCGAACAGCACCAGACCGGCGGCCATCAGCGCGGAGAGCGACAGCGAGTCCGACTCGCCGAAGCGCAGTGCGATCAGCGCGGAGATCGAGTTGGCGCCGTTCTCCAGGATGTGCGTGATGGCCTTGAAGTTCGGCGAGATGATCAGCGCGACCGCGATGGTCTCGCCCATCGCCCGGCCGAAGCCCAGCATGACCGCGCCGATCACACCGCCCTTGCCGAAGGGCAGGACGACCGCGCGGACCATCCCCCAGCGGGTCGAGCCCAGCGCGTACGCGCCCTCCCGCTCGCCCTGCGGGGCCTGGGAGAAGACCTCCCGGCTGAGCGAGGTGACGATCGGGATGATCATCAGGGAGACCACCACGCCGGCGATGAACGTCGACGAGGTGTACGAGGTGCCGATGTCGCCGATGCGCACCTTGAGGAACGGGACGGTGTCGCCCAGGTGGTTGGCCATCCAGCGGACGAAGCCGATGATCCGCGGCTGCAGGAAGAACAGGCCCCACAGGCCGTAGACGATGCTGGGGATCGCCGCCATCAGGTCGACGAGCGAGATCAGCGCGGCGCGCAGCCGCACCGGCGCGTACTCGGAGATGAAGATCGCGGTGCCGAGGGCCACCGGGACGGCGATGGCCAGCGCGATCACCGCGATCAGCAGGCCGTTGGGCAGGACGGCGGCGATGCCGAAGTTGTGCGCGGCGGTCTGCCACTTCTGCTCGGTCAGGAAGGACCAGCCGACCGTACGCAGCGCGTCGGTGCCGCGCAGGACCAGGAAGAAGGCGATCAGTCCCATGATCGCGAAGACCGAGAGGCCCGCCAGCCGCAGCACGCCGCGGAACACCCGGTCGCCCGGGGTCGCGGGGGCGGTGATGGTGCGCGGGACGTCCTGGTCGGGCCCGTGGTCGGGTTGGCGTGACGCCCCGGCGTACGGTGCCGCGGGCTCGGCGGCCGATGTCATGGTGTGCTCTCCGTGCTCGGGAACGGGCGTGCTCGGGAACGGGCGTGCTCGGTGAGGGCCCTGCTCGGGAACGGGCGTGTTCGGTGAGGGTCCGGGGTCCGGGGCTGCCTCGGCGGGAGGGAAGCGCTCGGCGGGGGCCAGGGGGGGGGCCCCCCCCGCGCGCGGTGGGGCCCTCGCGCCCGAGCC
>NZ_JBHWBZ010000095.1:20689-21025 GCF_042735475.1 Kitasatospora sp. NPDC059577
GGGGGGGGGGGGGTGGGGGCGGGGGGGGGCGGGCGGCGGGGGGGGGGGGCGCGCGCCCCCCCCCCCCCCCCGGGTTCCTACCTGCGGCGCAGTCGCGACCACTGGGCGCGGGCTCCGGCCAGCACCTTCGCGCCGGCCGGGGTGCCGCCCAGGAACAGCGCGGCGGGTCCGCCGACCAGCAGCACCAGGCCCGCGATCAGCGCGACGGGCAGCAGCAGCCGGGCGGTGCCGGGCCGGTCGGGCACCGGGGTGCCGACCGGGGCCGCGGCGAGCGGGCCGCCCGCGGGGGCGGCGGAGGGGCCCGCGGTCGCGCCGGGCTTGGCGCCGGCCGCGGCC
>NZ_JBHWBZ010000096.1:0-20497 GCF_042735475.1 Kitasatospora sp. NPDC059577
CCGCGCGCGGGCCCGCGCCCCGGCGCGACCGCGGGACCGGGGCGCCGGGTGCGGCGCCGGCCGGGGTGGCCGGCACCAGCAGGACACCGCAGCACAGCACGGCGGCGGCCGCCGTCGAGGCGGGCCCGACGCGGCGCGGGCGGGCGTGAGCGCCCGTCACGCGCCGCTCCGCTGGAGCAGTGCGGGGATGTCCTGCGGGAGCAGCAGGCTCAGCTCCGACACGTCGCCGATGTCGAGGCGGGCGAGGCGGCCGGCCTGCCGGGTGATCATCGCTTCCAGCGTCTGGCGGGCGAAGCGGCCGTTGCCGAAGGTGCGGTCGCGCGGGACGGCTTCGCACAGCTGCGTCAGGGCGGCGAGGGTCTCGGGGGCGCAGACGTAGCCGGCCTGTTCGGCCTGCAGCCGCACGATGGTGACGAGTTCGTCGGCGCTGTAGTGGTCGAAGGCGATCTGCTGGGAGAAGCGGGAGGCCAGGCCGGGGTTGGAGGCGAGGAAGCCCTGCATCTCCTCCTGGTAGCCGGCGACGATCACCACGACCTCGTCGCGGTGGTCCTCCATGAGCTTCATCAGGGTGTCGACGGCCTCCTGGCCGAAGTCGCCGCCGGAGCCGCCGCCGCGCGGGGTGAGGGTGTAGGCCTCGTCGATGAACAGCACGCCGCCGCGGGCGCGTTCGAAGGCGTCGCGGGTGAGCTGGGCGGTGTGCCCGATGTAGCGGCCGACCAGGTCCGCGCGGGCGGTCTCGACGAGCCGGCCGCCGGGCAGCACGCCGAGTTCGGCGAGGAGTTCGCCGTAGAGCCGGGCGACGGTGGTCTTGCCGGTGCCGGGGGGCCCGGCGAAGACCAGGTGGTGGCTGATCGTCGCGGTGGGCAGTCCGGCCTCCTCCCGGCGGCGCACCTGGGTGATCAGGTTGACCAGGTTCTCGACCTGTTCCTTGGCGGCGGTGAGGCCGACCATCGAGCGCAGCTGTTCCAGCAGTGCGGTGCTCCCGCCGCCGTCGCCCGCCGTGCCGGCGTCGGCGCGGGCCGCGGCGGCGGCCTCGGCGCCGAGGTCCTCGGGCAGCAGCAGCGGCAGGTCGGCGTCGGTGACTTCGGCGAGTCCGGCGAGCCGGGAGGCCTGCCGGTCGACCATCTCCTCGAAGACCTTGCGGGCGGCGCGGCCGTTGCCGAAGTCGGCGCCCTTGGGCATGCGGGTGAAGTGCGTCCCGAGCGCGTCGACGGCGGCGGGGTCGAGTTCGTAGCCGTGGGCGGCGGCGGCCCGTTCGACGATGGTGACGAGTTCCTCGGGCGCGTAGTTGCGGAACTCGACGGTGCGGCTGAAGCGGGAGGCCAGGCCGGGGTTGGAGGCGAGGAACTCGCGCATCTCGTCCGAGTACCCGGCGACGATCACCACCACGTCGTCGCGGTGGTCCTCCATCAGCTTGACCAGGGTGTCGATGGCCTCGCGGCCGAAGTCCGGCCCGGTGCCGCCGGAGCCGGCGGACAGCGCGTACGCCTCGTCGACGAACAGGACGCCGCCGAGCGCGGACTGGAAGACCTCGGTGGTCTTGATCGCGGTGCCGCCGACGATCGAGGCGACCAGGTCGGCGCGGGCGACCTCGACGAGGTGGCCCTCGCGCAGCACGCCGAGCTCGGCGAGGATGGCGCCGTAGAGGCGGGCGACGGTGGTCTTGCCGGTGCCGGGGGGCCCGGCGAAGATCAGGTGGCGGCCCATCGGCAGGGCGGGCATGCCGGCCTGTTCGCGGCGCCGGGCCAGCTTGTTGAGGTTGACCAGGGTGGCGACCTGGTCCTTGACGCCCTCCAGGCCGACCAGGGCCTGCAGGGCCGCCTGCGGTCCTTCCGGCTCGGGCGGCGGCGGGGCGGCGGCCGGGTCCGGCGACGGGTCGGTGGCGCCGTCGTGGTCGGCGGCGCCGTGGCCGGGGTCGCCGGGGGCGCCGGCCGGGCGGACCGCGGCGGGGCCGTCCTCGGCGCCGGCGCCGGCGGTGCCGTGGCTGTCGGCGCGGCCGTTGTCCCGGCTGGTGAGGTCCTGCACGGCCAGCCGGCCGCCGGCCTTGGTCTGGCGCAGCCCCGAGCCGCGGTTGCCGGCGACGGTGCAGCCGGTGATCCGCACGGGTTCCTCGGAGTCCACGCGCAGGCCGTCGCCGGCGTTGTCGGTGAGTTCGCAGCCGGTCAGGGCGGCCCGGCTGCCCGGGCCCAGCAGGACGCCGTGGCGGCGGTTGCCGTGCACCCGGCCGCGGGCCATGGTGAGTTCGCCGCCGTCCTCGACCAGGACGCCCTCGCCGGTCCATTCGGCGATGTCGCAGTCGCGCAGCGAGGCGACGCCGCCGGGGCCGACCTCGACGCCGGTGACCGCGGCGGCCTTGCCGGGGCCGGCGGCGGGGGCGCCGCCGCGCAGGGTGGTGCCGCCGACCTGGGTGTTGCCGCCGTCGGCGACGCGCAGCGCGGCCTGTCCGGTGGCGGACAGCACGCAGGATTCCAGCCGTCCGCGTCCTTCCCGCAGGACCTCGACGCCGTGGCCGCGCACCTCGGCGACGTCCAGGCGGCGCAGCAGCGGGTTGGCGCCGTCGCGGACGCTGACGCCCGGTCCGGCGGCGCCGCGCACCTCCAGGCGGTCGAACTCGGCGGCGCTCTCGCCGGTGAGTTCCACGCCCGCGCCGGCGCTGTCGGCGACGGCGGTGCGGGTCAGGGCGGGGCTGGAGGATTCGTCGACGAGGATGCCGGTGGTCTCGGCGGCGGACACCTCGCATTCCTCGAAGCGGCCCCGGGAGCGGCCGGTGACGTGGATGCCGTGGCCGCGGGTGCGCACGGTGCGGCAGCGGCGTACCAGCGGGTCGGTGCCGCCGGCCAGGACCAGGCCGTGGCCGCGGGTGGCGCTGACGGTGCAGTCCTCCAGGACGACCTGGGCGGCGGAGGAGACGTAGACGCCGATGGAGGCGTCGCGGACGGTGGTGCGCAGCACGCGGGTGGTGCTGTTCTCCTCCAGGGCGATGCCGGGTTTGTCGGTGGCGGAGATCTCGCAGTCCTCGATGGAGCCGCGGCCTTCGCCGTTGGCGCAGACGCCGTTGCCGCGGGCGTCGCGCATGACGCAGCCGCGGACGACGGGGTTGGCGCGTTCGCCGATGACGACGGCGGAGCTGCCGAGGTGTTCGATGACGCAGTCCTCGATGACGCTGGTGCCGGTGGAGGTCTCGACGATGCCGGCGCCGGCGGGGTTGACGACGCGGCAGCCGCGCATGGCGAGGGAGCCCTGTTGGCGGGTGAGGACGGCGGTCCAGGAGTTGCCGGCGACTTCGCAGTCCTGGAGGGCGGCCTGGCCGCGGGGGACGTCGACGGTGGGCAGTTCCTCGTCCTGGCCCTGGAGGACCAGGCCGGTGAGCTGGACGGCCTCGGCGACGACCTGGACGACGGCGCCGCGGCGCGGGGAGACGCGGACGCTGCCGCGGGCCTCCTCGGCGGTGATGGTGACCATCTTGGTGATCACCAGGTTCTCCTCGTAGCGGCCGGGGCGGACGCTGATGACCGCTCCGCTGCGGGCCGCCTCCAGGGCGGCGCCGATCGTGCGGTAGCCGCCGTCGCTCGGCTCCGCACAGACCGTCAGCACGTGGCGGGTCATGGGGCGTTCTCCTCCGTCGTTCGTGGGGCTGTGGTGCCGGTGGTGCTGTGGTGCCGGTGGTGCTGCGGTACGGGGTGCCGGGGCGGGGCGGGGGTGGGCCGGGTCAGCCGGTGCAGTTGGCCTTGACGGCGGAGGCGGCGTGGTGGGCGTAGGTCACGGTCCCGCCCTTCCAGTCCTCGCCGCGGCTGTGCAGCACCACGGCGATCTTGCCGCCGCTGAGCGGGAAGGTGCCCGCGGGGACCCACTGGCCCCTGCTGGCGACCTGGTTCACCTGGAAGGTCCGGTTCTGCACGGTGTAGTAGGTCGGGGCGCCGCCGACCGCCTTGAGGTCGCCGTTGGGCACGTAGACCGACAGGTTGCAGGTGCCGGTGGTGAGCGAGCCGGTGTTGAAGGTCCACACCACCGTGTTGCTCTTGTCGTCGTTCGCGTCGCCGGACATCGGGACGGAGGTGAAGCCGCCGCCGCAGCCGTCGCCGGTGTAGCCGCCGGAGTTCTTCCGCCAGCCCTCCTGGCCCTTGTCGTACCAGCCGTTGAGCTGCATGGAGGTGGAGCCGCCGCAGCCGGGGCCCGCGACGGCGTTGTAGGTGGGCGGCGGGGGCGGGGGCGGGGCCGGCTGGGTGGTCTTGGCCGGGGGCGGGGCGGGTTGCTGGGCGGGCGGGGGCTGCTGGGCGCCGGGCGGCTGCTGGGGCTGGGTCTTCGGTGCGCCGGCTCCCTGGCCGGTGCCCTGCCCGGTGCCCTGCCCGGTGTTCTGCCCGGTGCCCTGGGCGGGTGCGGGCGCGCCCGCCTGGGCCGGGGCGCCGCCGGTGGCGGGCCGGCCGGCCGGCGGTGCGCCCTGGCCCGGGTCGGGGGCCTGGGCGGCGAAGGGCAGGCCGGCAGCGGCGGCCCCGGCGGCGACGGGCACGATGCCCTCCCCGGGCGCCGGTCCGCCGGCCGGCTGGCCGGCCTGGCCCGGCTGCAGGGGCTGGTCACCGGGCGGGTTGCCGGGCGTGTCGGCACCCGGCACGTAGCCGTCGCCGCCGTCCGGCTGGGAGTACCCGCCGGGCGGCGGGCCGTCGGCGCCCGGCGTGCCGGGGCCGTTCCCGCCGAACCCGGAGACCCCCAGCGGCACACCGACCAGCACCAGGCCGGCGATCACCGCGGCGGCCACCATCGGCTTGGGGAGGCGGCGCTGGCCGCTCTCCTCCTCGGCCGCCCCCGCCGGTGCGGGCGCGGCGCTCACCCCGGCGCGGGCGCGTCCCGTCGTCGCGGCCCGGGCGGCCGCGGTCCCGATCGCGGGCACCGGCCCGGCGGCGCCCACCGCCGCGGGCGCCTGCTCCTCGGCGCGGGCCGCGCCCTGCCCCGGCTTCCCGGACTCCTCGGCCGGCTCGGGCACGGCCCAGGCCACGGCGGGCAGTTGGATACCCCCACCCGACGGCTGACTCTCCCGTCCGCTGCGCACCTTGCCCACCCAGGCCTCCTGGCCCTCGACGACGACACCCGACAGGGGCGGCCCGCACCGACCTCACCGGTCGCGGCGCAGCGGCCCCTCCCCTAAGCCACGGACGGCGCGGCCCGGCGGGTTCAGCCGGTGTCCGGGCGCCAGGCCGGCTCGGCCGGCTGCGGCGGGTGGAGGACGAAGTCGGCCGCCCGTTCCAGGGTCGCCGCGTCCGGCCGGGGGCGGGCGTCGCCCCGCTCGCGCAGGTGCGCGAGCAGCCCGGGCTCGGGGGCGATGTCGTACTCCTCCAGGTAGTAGGTGACGGTGTCGGTCCAGATCCACTCGCCGTCGGTGCGGTAGTTCAGCGGGACGGCGCCCCGGCGGGAGGTGTCGAAGACGTCGTCCATGAGCATCGGTGTCATCAGCACCGCCGTGCCGGCCCGCAGGTACGCGGCCAGCGCGGCCCGTTCCGTCGCGTCCTCCACCACCGGGCGGTCCCACGAGAACCCCGGCCCGGTCACCGGGTCGACCATGTCGAAGACCGCCGCCAGACGGAACTCCTCCGCGCCGGCGCGGCCCTGCTGCTGCTCCATGTCCTGCTCCCTGCTCGCTTCCACCCGGTGAACGGCGCCCGTCCCGCCCGGCGTTCACCGGGCGGGACGGGGAGCGCGTCAGGAGCCCGTGATGGCCGGCCGCGGCTTCTGCTTGAACCAGAGCAGGAGGGCGGCCTGCAGTTCGGGGGTGAGGGGGCCCCACGCCAGGATGCCCTTCTTCATGTGCTTGTTCAGTTGCGTGACGAAGTCCTTCTCCGTTCCCTCGTACTCCTTGACGAACTCCATGACCCGCTGCGCCGACCTCGGTCTGACCGCGCGGTTGATCACGTTCACGGACTCGGCCTCGGCCACCCGGGCCGCTTCCTCGGCTGCCCGCTGTGCCGCGGCGGCCTCCTCGGCCGCCCGGTCCGCGAGGCGCTGGTTCCAGGCGGACTCGCCGTCCTTCGAGGGGAAGTACTTGAAGGCGATGTCCTTCCCCTTGGGCACGTGCCCGCCGGTGGAGTCGAGCCTGGCCGCGTCCGGCCAGCCGTATTCGATGGTGCCCTCCACTTCCTTCCCGTTCTTCTTGAACGTCCGGTTCTGGCTCGACACCGTCGAGTCATGGTTGGCACTCGTCTCGTACGCCACGTAGGCGCTGATCTTGGGGAACGCCTCCTGGAAGTCCTTGACGCCGTACTTGCAGCTGTCGCAGGTACCGCGGGAGGAGACCACGGTGAGCACGCCCTCGGGCTGGGGCGGCAGTGCGGTGCCGGGCCGCAGTGACGCCTTCTCCGGCGGCTTGCCGGGCGGCCTCTCCGAGGGATGGGGAACCGGCGCGTAGCCCCAGGACTCCATCTGCTGGAAGGCCTGCGCCAGCCCCTTCACCTCGGCGTCGTTGAGCTGCGTCCACAGGCCGTTGTCCCCCGCCCATCGGGTGACGGCCTTGAACGACCGGCTGTCGTTGACGGGGTCGTCCGAACCGTTGACGACGGACTCGGGCGTGTGCCAGACCTGCTTCTCCTCGCCCTTCAGCGCCAGGCCGACGACGGCGTAGGTCTTCTGCACGTTCCTGGTCTTGAACAGCGCTGCGAGGAGGGCATCGGTCACCATCCGCCTCGCCGCCTCCGGGGAGTCCGGCTCCTCGACCTTCTCCTTGCCCTTGCCTTCCGTCGCCTCCTGCGGCTTCCCCTCGGCCTGCGCGTCGTCCGACGTCTGCTTGCCCGACAGCTCCATGGCGACCAGGTCGGACGTGAGGGTGTCGGTGCTCCTGGTGTCGGTGCCCTTGACGTCGGTGGTCTTGGGGCCGGTGGTCTTGGGGCCGGTGCTCTTGGGGTCGCTCTCCCCGAAGAGCTGCGTGTGCGACATCGGCGTCAGACCGTCGCGCTTCCACGCGTCGATCTGCGCCCTGGTCGTCCCGTCGATCAGGGCCGCGGACTCGGCGTCCGACCGGCCCTCGCGGTTCGGGGCGCCGAAGAACTCCCACGGCGCCCGGTGCACCACGGGTGTCCCCTGTCCGGGCACGGAGAGCGTGTCGTGCCACTGCGCCAGGGTGACCGCGCGGTCGGGGAAGAGCAGCGGATCGATCACCCGGCTCCCCTCCGCGGTCTCGACCAGCACCGCGACGTGGTGGTTCCACTGGTAGTCCGGGTGGAGGCGCTCGTGCCCGGCCTCGGGACGGGCCCAGACCTTGGCGAGGTGCCGGCGGCCGATCCCGGGGTTCGCCGCGGTGATGAGCTCGGACAGTGCGTGGGCCCGGAGTTCGCAGTCGTGGACGAGGTTGCCACCCTCGGGGTCGTAGCGGCTCATCACCTCGGTGTGGAGCGCCCGGAACCGGTCGGCGGAGGGCAGCGGGACGGCCTGGCGGGCCAGGTCGTCCCGGCGCAGGGTCAGATCCTCACGCCGGCTCTCCGTCGCCGGGTTCAGCAGCCCCAGCAGCGCGTCGGCCGCCCGCACCGAGTGGAGCGGGCCGACGTTCTGAATGGCCGTCAGGACGTCCCGTTCGGCGGTGATCCGAGTGAAGTAGATCTCGGGGGCGTGGCGCCTCTCCCCCTCACCCCACAATGCCGCGAGCCGGTCGGAACGGGTGTCCACGGTCTGCAGGAAGTCGCGGTAGTCCTCCGACGTGTAGGAGACGTCACTGTCGGTGTCGTCCTCCGACGCCATCTCCTCGTCCGAGTCGGACGACTCGTTCGGCCGGATGCGCTTGCCCGAGCTCGGGCCCTCGCCCGGGTCCGAGCCCGAACCCGAGTCCGATTCCGAGTCCGCCATCCCGCCCTTGCGTCGGCGTCCGGCGAACGCCACCGCGTCGTCGTTCGACGCCAACTCCCTTTCGTGCGGCTTGGATTGGGCCGGTATCACGGTGTAGCCCTCGGGTGCCGACGTCGAGCGCGGCGGGAGGGTTCCGTCCGCCGGCAGGTGGGCGCCGAGGGCGCGCACCACGGGCGGGGCGTCGGGGGACGCGTCCCGGGGGGCCGTCAGGCTCACCCAGCCGCCGTCCTCCACCAGGACGGGACGGCCGGAGCTGTCGAAGGCGACCTGCCGGCCGACCACCAGCGCTCCGGGGCCCTGCGGATCGCTGCGGAACGGCCCCGAGACCGGGGGCGCGAACCAGGCCAGGCCGCTGGGGGCGTAGATCTCCAGGTCGAGGCCGGGCAGCCGCAGGCGCAGCTCCCGCAGCACGCCCGCGGCGAACGACTGCTCGCCTCCGCGGGCCGACGAACAGGCCACCAGCTGGACGGGCTTGCGTCCGTCCCAGGACCCCTGTTCGTGCAGGGAGAGGATCAGGTCGGCGACTTCGCCCTCGGTGACCCGGGTGCCCTTCCAGCGCGGCACGCCGTCGGTGCCGGTGTGCATCGCCACGGTGAGGAAGCGTTCGTCGGCGGGGAAGCGGTCCAGTGTCCCGGCCATCCGCTGCCGGGCCTGCTCGTCGACGCCCGGGTCGTCGAGGCGGTGGGCGCCCGAGGCTTCGTGGTGGACCAGTGAGGCGCGCAGCTCGCCGCGCCGGTCGGTGACCGGTGGGGCGGCGGGCGGTGTGTGCTCGGCGTCCGGCCCGAAGTGCCCGGCGTCGGGCAGCGGCGTCAGCCCGGACTCCGGGTGCGCGGGCGCCGGGTGCGCGGGTTCCTGCGGTGCCTCGTCGTGGGCCGGCCGCTCGCTCCAGGGGCCGGGCCCGAACTCGGCGGGGCCGACGTAGAGGTCCGGCGCGCTGATCTCGATCACCCGGTTGACCTCGGCCGGGTCGTCCTTGGGGCTGACGCCGAAGCTCAGCAGGACCGGTGCGCCGTGCTCGTCGGTGCGGCCGGTGGCGACGGCGACGTGCTCGCCACGGCTGAAGACGACGATGTCGCCGGCACGCGGAAGCGGCGTGTGCGGATCGTTCGCGTCGTAGGTGGTCCTGGTGTGCGGGAGCAGGCCGGCGACCAGGTTGGCCGTCCACTTGGGGCCCGTCAGATCGGCCGCGTACAGGTCGTGGATCCGGTCCCAGCCGATCAGCCCCCCGGCGTGTGCGGTGAGCAGGACGGACTCCCAGCAGTTGAGCGTGGTGTCCTTCGCGAACGGCGGCGGCTGCTCCGCCGGGCCGTCCATCGCCCAGGTCGCGAAGTCGGTGCGCCCCAGGCCGAGGTCGCCCGAGGCACGCCACTCCAGGACGACCCCGTTGTGGGACAGGTCGCGCATGGCGTGCGCGAGCTGTCGGCCGCCCTCGGCGACGGGCAGGTCGAAGCGGCCGGCCAGGTGGTCGGCGCGCAGCGTCAGGAGGCCGTCCAGGAAGGCCGGGGGCAGCGAAGCGCCGTCGGTGAGATGGTCGAGGGCGGTGCGGCCGGTCTCGTCGATCAGCTCCAGTTCGTGCAGTCTGCGGCCCACCGCGGTCACGTCCGCCCGGTGGTTCGCGCCGCCGGGGCCGACGCCGGCGGTGAGTGCCAGGCCGAGGACGCCGGCGTGCTCGGGCGTCAGCGGCGAGCCGAGATGCTCGGTCACCACCCGGACGAGCGGGGCGACGGTCGTCGGGGGCACCGGCAGCCTGAGCGGAGGGGCGTTGCGGTTCCTGGCCCGCTCCTCGATGCGGCGCAGCAGTGGTTCCGTGTCCTGCCGGATCCGGCCGGCCAGGTCCGGTTCCAGGGCGCCGAGTTCCTCCAGCCGACGGGTCAGCGCCAGCACGTCGGCCGGGCGGTTGTTGTTCCGTCCTTCGTCCCCGACGAACGCGCCCGAGGCCATCCGCAGGCCCGGCCGGGTGTCGGGGACGTCCCGGTTCGCGGCGGCGGGCAGGACGCCGGGCGGCAGCGGGGCGGGCTGCACCGGCGCCTGCTCGGGGGCCGGCGGGGGCGGCGCCTGGGCGGGCCGGCGCACCGCCGTCACCGGCCCGGTGTTCCCCCCGGCCGGGGGTTCGGGCCGGTCGAGGGGCTGTTCGACCGCGTTGCGGAGCCGATCGTTGCCGCCGGTGGCCGGGGCGTCGCCGGCGTCGACGCCGGTGTGCGGCTGCGGGGCGGGGGTGGGGGCCAGGACGTCCTGCGGGTGGTTGCGCGGCGGCATGGTGCCGGCCACACGCAGCTCCACCGTGAAGGTGTGGCCGTTCTTCCCGGCGAACGTGCGGAGTTTGGCGGCGATCTTCTCGGCCCGTTCCGGGGTGGGCAGGGAGTCGTCGCGCCTGGGGGGCCGCGCGCCGGCCGGCTGCTCGGGGGCCGGGGCCTGGTGGCTGATGACGATGTGCCGCAGGTCGCCCCAGGACAGCGGGCCGTGGATCTGCGTCTCGAAGTAGCTGTTGGTGTCCATGCCCTCGGTGAGCATGCGCTCGCCGAAGTCGGGGTCGTGCCGGAAGCCGGTCGCCTCGCCGAAGACCCGTTCGACCATGTGCCGGTCGCCCCACAGGAGCAGCGGCAGCACGTGGGAGTCGGAGGTCACCGACAGGGCGCCCTTCTCCCGTGCCGTCCAGGAGTCGTTGGGGGTGTGGGTGACGCGGCCGCGGATGTCGTCGGACCAGTGCAGCGCGAACGCGCCGTAGCGGCGTGCCACGCCGTAGGGCTGCAGGTCGGAGACCAGTGCCCCGTACTTGGGCAGCAGGCCGCGGTCGTTCTTCTTGGGCGCGAACCGGCTGTCCTCGCTGCCGGTGTCCTGGAAGAGGTCGCGGGTGTCGTGGCTGCGGCGCAGGGCGGGCGCGTAGCCGAAGTGCTCCTCCACGGCGCCGCGGCGCGAGGGGACGACGGCGGCCTGGGAGGCTCCGGTCTCCCAGGCGTTGCGGAACAGTCCCTGTTTGTCGGCCATCAGCTTGTCGAGGAGGGTCTTCGGCTTGGGTCCCCAGGTGCCGAACATCCCGCCGGCCTTGCCGAAGGCGGTCTGGCGGTTGGCGTTGAGCGGCTGGTCGAAGTGGAAGTTGGTGGCGATGTACATGCCGGTGCGCATGTGGTTCTCGACGTCGGTGATCAGTCGGTCGATCGCCTGGGGGGTGTCGCGGGGGTACTTGGCCACCCATGCCCACTCGCCGGTGGCGGTGGTCAGCTTCTCCGTGAGCAGGACGCGGTCGCGCTGCTCGAAGTCCATCGCCTTGCGTTCGACCATGACCAGGGCGGCTGCCTGGACCGGGTGCAGGGTGTTCCAGTCGACGCCGGCGCCGGTGAGGCGGTCCAGGAGCGGCTGCGGGTGCACGTCCGGGTCCAGCGGGTGCTTCTGCG
Organism: Kitasatospora sp. NPDC059577; assembly: GCF_042735475.1. NCBI lineage: Bacteria > Bacillati > Actinomycetota > Actinomycetes > Kitasatosporales > Streptomycetaceae > Kitasatospora > Kitasatospora sp. NPDC059577. Next base: position 11,214 of record NZ_JBHWBZ010000096.1, read on the forward strand.
GGTCCTGCAGGTGCGCCACCAGTTCGACGTCCCGTGCGCTGGGGACCATCCGCTGCTTGGACTGGGCGTCCAGGGCGTGGCGGTCGAGTTCGGCCTGGAGTTCGCGGACCTCCAGCTCCAGCGTGTCCAGGAGCCGGCGGTGGTGGGTGTCCTGCCACGTGCCCGGGGCCGGGGGCGGCTGCGTCCGCAGCCGTGCGATCTCCTGCTCGCGTGCCTGGGACGCGGCGGCGAGGTCGCTCCCCTCGTGGTCGAGGTAGGTCGTGAAGGCCGAGCGGAGCTTCTCCTGCGCCCGGTCGATCTGCCGCTGCAGCTGCCGGTGTTCGGGGCTGCCCTCGGGCAGGTCGGCGATCTGCCGGCGGAGTTCGCCCAGCTGCCCCCACTGCGCGGACCGGAGCGGGTCCTCGGCGTCCGGGCCGGGCAGGCGCATCGGGACGTCGAGCGGGTGGCCGGCCACGTCCATCCGCGCGCCGGTCAGCGGCGGGGTGTCGTCGGCGGCGTGCTCGGTGACGCCGTGCTGCGTGGCGTCGTGCTCGACAGGGGTGATCTCGTCGCCGCTGTCGAGGATGGTCGGGGCGGTCTCGTGGGCCGGCGTCTCGTGGGCGGGCGGCTCGGGGACGGAGGGGTGCGGGACGACGCGGTCCAGCACCGGCGGCTGCCCGTGCAGGCGCAGGTCGACGGTGAAGTCGTAGCCGCGGTCCTGCCGGTGGGCGAGGAGCCGGTCGCGCAGCTGCCGGGCGGCCTCCGCCGTGGGCAGCGGCCCGGTCATCCGGTCGGCCGTCCGGCCTTCCGGCAGGTGCACGATGGTGACGCTGTGCAGGTCCTTCCAGTGCAGGTCGCCGTGGATCTGCGTCTCGAAGTACTCGTCGGTCTCCATGCCCTCGCGCAGCAGGCGGCGGCCGAACTCGACGTCGTGCTGGAAGCCGGTGGCCTCACCGAACACCCGCCGCACCATGAAGTCGGTGCCGTAGGTGAGCAGCGGCAGCAGGTGGGAGTCGGGCGTCACCGAGCGGGCGCCCATCGCGCCCGCGGACCAGGAGTCCTTGGGGGTGTGGGTGGCGCGGGCGCGGACGTCGTCCTTCCAGCGCATGATCGCGCTGCCGTAGCGCACCGCGACGCCGCGCGGCTGGAGTTCGGAGACCAGGGCCGCGTACTTCGGCAGCCGGGCGGCCTCCTTCTCGTCCGGGTGGAACGCGCTCTTGTCGGTCCCGGTGTCCTGGAAGTGGTTCCTGGTGGCCGGGTCGCGGCGCAGCGTGGCGGCATAGCCGAAGTGCTCCTCCACGCCGCCGCGGCGGGAGTCGTCCACGGCCGCCTGGGAGGCGCGGGTCTGCCAGACGTTCTTGAAGGTCTGCGAGGGGTCCTCGATCATCAGGTCGAGGACGGTCTTGGGGGTCGGTTCCGGCTCGGGCCGGGAGGAGCGGGCGCCCCCGGACGTGCCCAGGGTGGTCCTGCGGTTGTCGTTGAGGGGCTTGTCGAGGAAGAAGTTGGTGGCGACGAACATGCCGGTGTGCATGTGGTCCTGGACGGTGGCGATCAGCTGGTCGAGGGCCTGCTCGCTGTCGCGGGGGTAGTTCTGCGCCCAGGACCAGCTGCCAGTGGCCTGGCGCAGCCGGTCCTTGAGCACGGCGTGCTCGCGGGCGGCGAACTCCAGGCCCTTGCGCTCGGCCAGTACGAGGGCGGCCGCCTGGTCCTCGTTCAGGTTCTTCCAGAAGCCGAAGGGCCGGCGGGCGTCGGTGGCCGTGAGGTGGTCGTACAGCGCGTGGTCCTGGGCGCCCCATTCCCGGGGGCGGTCGCCGGGCACGACGGCGTCGCGGCGCAGGTGCTCGACCATCTCCAGGTCGCGGGCACCGGGCACCATGTCCTGGCGGGCGGTCGGCGCCGACGGGTCGTGCGGGAGGGCCTCGTCACGCGGGTTGCGGACCAGCGGCATGGGGGCGCCGGGGATCCGGTCGTCGCCCGCGTCGAGCAGGTGGGTGCCGTCCTCGTGCGTGACGGGGTGCGGGTCCGGGGTGTCGGTGGCGGCGGGGTGGACGTCCTTGCCCGTGACGGCGGTGTCCTTGCCGGTGGGGTGGACGGTGACGAACTCGGGGCGGGCCTGGCCGGGTTCGTGGAGCAGCACGAGCCTGGTGCTGCCGTCGCTCTCCTTGGCGACGTAGGTCTTGCCGGTCGTCGCGTGGACGGTGCGTCCGGTGGCGTCGGCGATCTGCTGCAGGCCCTCGCGGTTCAGGCCGGCGTCGCAGGACTCCAGGACGATCGGCGACTCTTCCGGTCGTTCGGACAGGCTCGGCCGGCGGCGCAGCACACCGCCGAACTTCTCGTACGAGACGGCCTGGTGGCCTTCCTTGCCCTCGGGGGTCTGGACGGCGACCTTCAGCTGTTCCGGGGAGCCGTGCAGGTTCGCGAAGTACGGTGTGGACTTCGGGTCCCACGGGACCCGGACGTCGGCGTCGTCGCCGTCGCGTTCGCCGGGCTTGTTCTCGCCCCGCCCGTAGGCCTCCCAGTCGAAGCCGCCGTCCGGGCGGACGGCCTGCTTCGGCGCGAAGTCCGGGTTGGTGACCTGGTGTTCGGCGGTCGTGCGCTCCGAGGGGAAGTTCAGGTGGGTCTCGCCGCGCAGTGCGAAGTCCGCCGTGGTGTGGAAGGAGCGTCCGACGTTGGCGCCGTTCTCCCCGACGATCGTGTGGGTCACCAGGTCGCCGTCGGCGGAGGGCTGGTGGTTGCCGGTGTCGTTGTCGTGGATGGTGGTGCCGGCCATGGCCAGGCCTAGGCCACCGACGCCGCCGTCGCTGTCGTGGTCGTGCTGGCCCTCGTGGGCGAAGCGGTGGGCCGGCTGGTAGCCGGGGTTGGGGACGAAGGTCACCGGGTGCTCGTACCAGTGGACGTCCGGGTTCTGCGGGTCGTGCAGCAGCGCGGTGTCGTGGACGATCTCGACGCCGACGACGAACTCGGGCCGGATGCCGCCCGGGAACGCCACCTCCTGTTCGACGTCCGCGAGTTGGCGGTGCGGAAGAGTGGCGCGCACGTCGATCCCGCCGGGCGCGTCGATCAGGTAGCGGTAGGCGGTGCCCCAGCCGGGACTCTGGTGGATCGCCGAGCGGGTGGTGCTGACGAACACCGACGCCGGATTGTCGACGAGGTAGGTCTCCAGTGGCACGTAGGTGTCCTCGCCCCGGGGCACGAACCCCTCCGCGAACACCTCCAGGTGGTCCCGGGCGCCGTTCTCCCACCGGTACAGCAGGCCGAAGTCCGCACGCCAGCGCACCGGGGTGACCTGGGCGGCGCCCCCGGCATCGGAGTCGGAGTCGGAGGCGGAGGCGTTGGCGGCCTCCTCGGCGGCCAGTTGCGAGTCGTGATCGGCGAAGATCCGGTCGCGGTCGAACCCGGTGACCGAGGCGTCCCAGGGCGCTCCCTCCTCCGGGTGCCAGGGGCCGGCCCCCAGTTCGGGGTGCGCCGGGCCCGGCACGAACGGCTGTCCGGCCCAGCCGGCCTGGTACTCGACCACGACGTGCTGCGCCCGGAGCGCGTCGACGCTCTGGTGGTCCAGCTCGAACCCCTGGGCCTGCTCGAAGGGTTCGCCGCCCTCCTGCCCGTGCTGCGGTCGGTGCTGCGACCAGGAGCCGTCGGAGTCGCTGTCGCTGCTGCTGTCGCTACTGCTGTTGCTGTCGCTGTCGAGGATGTTCGGGACGTGCTCCGGCGCCGGGGTGATCTCGTCGCCGTGGGGCGTGTCGGACTGCGGCCGCGGGACGGGGGTGCGGGGGCCCGGCCCGCGGTCGGGGACCGGCGGTGCGGAGGCCGGCTGCCGGGGGCCGTCGCCGTCCTGGGCCGGCGGGTCGTCGTGGGCGGGCTGCTCGCCGCCGGCCGGGGAGTCGAGCGCCAGGTCGTGGAGGGACCAGTCGCCCACCAGGTGCTCGTCCGGGAAGCGCCCCTCCGGCGCCACCTCGCTGCGCAGCTCCTGCTCGGTCAGCGGCGGGAGGAGGCGGTAGCGGTGGTAGGTGTCGCTGTAGGTGAGGTCCGTCCCGGTGAGGTTCGGGTTCGCGCGCTCCTCGGGGGTGAGGCTCTCGGAGAACAGGCGGGAGCCGGTCATGATCTCGTGGAAGCTGTGGTCCTCCGACTCCAGCATCCAGCCGAGCAGGGCCAGCCTCAGCTGCTCGAAGTCGACCGGGCCCTCCCCCAGCTCGGCGAGCTTCGTCTTCCCCGCGTCCGTCTTGACGAGTTCCTTGACGGCCTGGAGCATGCCGAAGGCCGTGCCGGAGGTACCGCTGACGACCAGCCCCCCGCTGTCGTGGGCGGCTTGCTGGAACTCGGAACCGAGCTTGTAGTGGAAGGACTTGGCGCCCGGCTGCCAGCCGAGCCGGCCGTCCTTCTCCACGGCGCTGTACCACTCGCCCCGGCCCAGTGGCGGGTTCACCTCGAAGGGGTTGCGGTCGGTTTCGAGGATGGTCTTGGCCTGGCGCTCCGCGGCCTTCTGCGCGGCCTCGACCACCCGCTTGCGTTCCCACTCGGCGATCTGCCTGCCCCGGATCTCGGTGTAGGCGTCCCGGATCCCCTCGATGACGGGTCCGTACCGCTCGTCGGTGCGGAACGATGCGAAGGGCTCCTGGTGCCCGCGCTCGGCGGGCGGCTTGAGCAGTTCCCCGTAGGCCTTCTTGATCTCCGCGGTCAGCGGGTTGACGACCTCCGCGCCGATGTCGTGGCGGTCCGCCCGTTCCTGCTTCAGCTGTTCCGGTCGCGGCAGTTGCCGCTGCCGTACGAGCTTGGCGAAGTGGTTGGAGGTGTAGCCGTTGTAGAGCAGGGCCATGCGTTCCCGGAGGTTTCCGCGGTCGACGACCTCCTGCAGCATGTGCCGGTCGGTGCCGACCATGCCGGTCGTGCCCGTGCTCCTGGAGCCGAACTGGGTCCGGTCCTTGTCGTTGGTGGTCATGGCCCAGGCCAGGTCCACGACCTTCTTGACCTCGCGCTGGACGTCGGCGCGTTCGAGCAGGTGGGTGGCGAGCCGCCGCTCGTAGGCCTCGGCCTGCTCGCGGTAGCGGATGCGCCTGAGGTCCCCGGGCTCGGCGGGCGGGGCGGAGTCCAGGGCCTCGCTCCTCGGGACCGGATCCGGTTCGCGGGCCGGGCCTGACGCGTCGTCGCCGTGCGGGAGTTGCCGGGCCTTGTCCTGGTGCGCCTTGATCAGGTAGCCCTCGAACTCCGGGACGAAGTCCTCGGTCCGGTAGTGGTTCCAGACCGATGCGCCCTCCTTGACCTTCAGGCCGGCGATCCGCAGACCGCTGGACTTGTCCGCGGACTGCGCTCCTTCCCGGAGGAGGCCCTCGTAGAAGCCGGGGTGGAACTTGAACTGCGTCCCGTCGGTGAGGAAGTCGTACTTCTTCAGCGTCTCCGGGACCTCCTTGGCCGTCCAGTCCTCGGTGATGTTCTTCACCTTCAGACCCGTCGCCTTGCGGGAGAGGAGGAACTCCATGACCACCGGCAGGCCGGAGAGGGAGTCGCTGTAGGTGGCCGCGTGGTCGAAGTCGTGGCCCGTGTAGAGCCCCGGGCCCAGCTGGGACCAGCCCTCCTTGTTCTTGACCGCGCCGATCTTGCCCTGGAGCAGGTACCCCCGCAGCGTCCACGCGTCGGTCACCCGGAAGACCGGCTGCCCGGGCTCCATGGCGACGACGACCATGTCCGGCTGGACCCGCCCGGCCAGTTCCTTCGCCACCTTCGGGTCGACGGTGGCGCCGGTCTCCACCGCCACCGGCCCCCGCGTGTCGGGGCGCAGTTCGGAGTAGTGCGCTGCCAGTCCCCTGCCGGGGTCGCGGTAGACGTGCACCTCGCCGCCGTGCGCGCCGGGGTTGAACTCGGTCCGGCCGTTGCCCGCGTGGACCACGAGGTGGAGGTCGAGGGCGTGGGCGACGATGGCCGGCGCCTGGTCGTAGAACGAGGTGTTCCACAGGGACCGGTTGCGCAGCCCCATGTCGTACAGGTCGCTCATGCGCAGGTTCCCGAGGTCGCTGCCGGACAGCGTCGACGGCTGCTCGTCCCCCGAGTTGAGATGCACCTGCCATGTCTGGTTGCGCTCGTGCGGCTCCAGACGGTCCTCGGGCCGCTGGCCGGTGGCGTCGGCGTTGTGCCGCATCGCGGCGCCGGCGTCGCTGCGGAACCACTGCGACGCCAGCTCGCGCAGCCCGTGGACGGTGAGTTCGCCGTGCTGCCAGCCGTCCAGCCCGCGGGCTCCGGCGAGGACGGCGTGCAGCAGGCAGTCGCCGTCGCCCGGCACGCTGACGACGTGGTAGAGCCGGCCGCCGTCCAGCACGTTCACGCGCGACTCGTGCACCGGGGCCGGAGCGTTCGGCGCCTTGCTGGCGGGGGTCCCGACGGCAGGGGTCACGTCGGTGTGAGTCACGTCGGTGTGAGTCACGTCGGTGTGGGCCACGTCCGTGTGGGTCACGTCCGTGTGGGCCGCACCGTTCAGCGGGGCCGGGGCGCCCGGGTCCTCGGTCTGCCCGTGCTGCTGCGTCAGCGGGGCGTGCGCCGTCTCCTGGTCGGAGCGGTGCTGCCCGTAGCTCAGGTCGCGCAGGACCGGGCCCGAGTGCAGGACCTCCTCGATGCGCTGCAGGTGGCGGGGCAGCACCGTGAAGTCGTCCCGGTGGGCCGAGGTGCCCATCACCCCGTTCTCGCCGGCCCACAGGTCGCGGCGGCGCAGCGCGAAGGCGTCGCCCGGCCTGGTCACCGGTTCGACGTACTCGTCGGGGAGGCCGAGGAAGTGCAGCACCTCGTGCAGCAGCACCCCGGGCGGGCTCTGGTCGGACCAGTGGAACTGGTCGCTGCGGTCGTTGCCGGGCACCACGGTGACGGTGCGGTGGGCGTCGGGCGCGGTCTTCGCGCCCTCGACCCGCAGGTGCACCTGGTCCCCGCCGGGCAGGTGGAAGCGTTCGTTGAACCGGTCGCCGACCACGTCCCGGGCCCGGTCGAGCGTCCGGGCGGCCTCGTGTGCGGGCAGCGGGCGGCCGTCCGGCCCCTGCAGGTGCAGGCGCAGGGTGAACTCGGTGACCCAGTGGCCGGGCCGGACCTCGAAGCGCCGCGCGTCGTAGCTGATCGTGGTGTCGGCGCCGTGCAGTCCGCCGAGGCTCGGCTGCCGGTTCTCGTACTGGTCGCGCACGCCGGGGCCGGCGATGTCGCCCGGGCCGGCCTGCCCGCGCACGAGGGGGTCGAAGCGCACCGTCTCCATCCGGGCGGGCGGCGCGAGGGTGCGGATGTCGGCCCAGGCGGAGGCGGGCAGCACCGCGTGCGGGGCGGCGGGCGGCTCGACCGGTGGCGGGACCTGCGCGGGCGGGGTCACGGCGGCGGGCGGTGCCGGTGCCTGGGCGGGCTGGTGCACCGCCGTCGCCGCGCCGGTGTTCTCCCCGGCCGGGGGTTCGGGCTGGCCGAGGAGCTGTTCGACCGCGCTGCGGAACTGGTCGTTGGCGCCGGTGCTCAGGGAGTCGCGCCAGATGTCCAGGTACTGGCGCACCTCGCCGGTCCGGTCGTCCAGGCCGTGCAGGAACGTGGTGAGGGTCGGCGTGTGCCCGGTGCCCAGGGCGGCCGAGGCCTCGCCGATCCGCTGCCCGCCCTGTGACGGGGTGCCGTTCGGTGCCAGCGTCCACGGGCGGGTCTCGCCGCCCGGGCGGGCCGAGATGCCGGGGGTGGCGAGGGTGAGGATCTCCTGCCACGTGTTGGCGCCCTCGGTGACGACCAGGGTCGAGCGCTGCTCGAACAGTTCCATCACCGCCGGCTGGACGCGTCCCAGCCGCAGGCGGTGGACGCTCCCGTCGCCGGCCGGGGCCTGGACGACGCCCCGGAGGCCGTCCAGCAGGTCGGCGTGGCTCTGACGGTCGTTCGGCTCGGCCCCGAGCAGGACCACGGCCGACGGCCGGCGCGGCTCCGGGATCTCTCGCAGCGCGGTTTCCATCCGGGTGGCCATGTCGCGGTGGCGGACCGTGCCGTCGCCGATCTGTCCGTAGTAGGCGGTGACCAGCCGGATCTCGCCGGCCTGGGCGCGGCGCAGGAGGTCGGCGACCAGGTCCGGAACCGGGTCGTCGGGGCCGGTGGCATCCGGCCAGTGGTCACGGACGTGGCCCGCGAGGTCCTCCGGGACGGGCTGCGGACGGAAGGGATAGGTGACGGTGGCGCCCTGGTCGTGCCACAGCTCCGCCAGGACCTCGTCCCCGCGGCGGATCTGCCGGGGGTGGCTGTCCCAGAGGAAGGGCTGCAGGATCAGGGCGTCCGGATCCTGCTCCCCGGTCATCTCCCGGAGGGACGGCGCCAGGTTCTCCTCGAAGTAGGCGGCCGTGTCCTCGCCGTGCGGGGCGTCCAGGGCGGCGAAGACGGTCAGCGTCCGGCCCTGCCCGGAGGACTGGGCTCCGGCCGTCAGGACGTCGGGGGTCAGGTGCTGGGTGGGGTTGATCACCCGGTCGCGGTTGTCCTCCTTCGTGACGGAGTTCGGGAAGTCGGTCTGGATCTGCGGCTGGTCGCCCCGGTAGCGGCCGCGCACGTTCGCGTTGGCCCCGGTGTTGACCAGCCATGCCTCGTCGGGGTCCGCCCCGTGCCAGGCGAAGTACTTCCAGTACGTCTCCAGGTCGGCGGCGATCCGCCGCTCGGGCGCCTTGTAGGCGACGTCCAGCGGTGCTCCCGCCGGGTGCGCGGTCACCCGCATCCCCTGGTGGACGCCCGTCCACGGGCCGTGGAACAGGTCGTAGGAGTGCCGGGGGTGCCCGACGTCGGCGGAACGGCCGAGCCGTTCGGCGTAGAACGGCGCCTTGCCGCGCGCGAAGGTCAGGTGGACCTCGCCCTGGTAGCCCATCGCGGCCAGGCCCTCCAGCACCCGCAGGAAGGCGACCTGGTGGCCGCTGCCGGGCGAACCCGGGTCGACCAGGCTGATCCGCGGGTAGCGCTGGCGCAGCTGCTGCCCGAGGGCAGCATCGGCCGGGGACACGGTCGGCGCCTCGCCGGTGTGCGGCGGCAGTGCGGCGAGGTGCTGTTCGTCCTCGGCGCGGTGCTGCTCCCGGATCTCCTGGACCGGCCCGTGGGAGGGCGCCGACACGACCGGCACGGCGACGGGATGTGCCGCACCGCCCGGCGGCGGGGGTGCCAACGGACCACCCGGCGGCGGCGGGGGCGGCGGACCACCCGGCGGCGGGGGCGCCAACGGGCCGCCCGGCGGCGGCGGGGGCGGCGGAGGTCCGCCCTGTCCGGCGGGTGCCAGCGGACCGCCCGGCGCGGGCGGTGCCAGCGGACCGCCCGGCGGCGGCGGGGGCGGCGGCGGAGGCCCGGGC
>NZ_JBHWBZ010000097.1:0-20496 GCF_042735475.1 Kitasatospora sp. NPDC059577
CGCACGCCCAGGGCGGCCGCGGCCGCCGCCGCCGGTGGTGCCGCAGGTGCCGCCGCCGAGGGCGCGCCCGTGCGGGCCGACCGGCCGCGGCGCACCCGCTCGGTGGCGGAGGGCTCGGCGAGCCAGCCGGCTCCGGGCGCCGAACCCGCCGAGGTGGTGCCCGCCGAGGGTGCACCCGCCCCCGAGGCGACGCCCGCGGTGCGGACGGACCGGCCGCGACGGACCAGGTCGGTCTCCGCCGGATCGGTCAGCCAGACCGCCGACGAGCCCGGGCCGGAGCGTCCGGCCCCCGCCCGGCCCGCGTCCTCCGACGCGCCCTGGCACAACCCGGTGCCGGCCCACGACGCGAAGCCGACGGGCGAAGCGCCCGCTGAGCCGGCAGGTGACGGTCCCGCGGAGCCGACGGGCGAAGCGCCCGCCGAGCCGACGGACCGGCCGGAGCAGAAGGACGACACGGCGGCCGCTCCGGCCGACCGGGACGGAGACGGCGCGTGAACCTGCTCGACACGGTGCTGCGCTGCGTCGCCACCCTCGTCGTCTTCCTGGTGTTCCCGCTGGTCATCGGCCAGACCGAGCACAAGGTCATGGCGCACATGCAGGGCCGGCTCGGCCCGATGTACGCGGGTGGCTTCCACGGCTGGGCACAGCTCGTCGCGGACGGCGTGAAGTTCGCGCAGAAGGAGGACATCGTCCCCGCCGGGGCGGACCGCCGGATCTTCCAGCTGGCGCCCGCCGTCTCGCTGCTGCCGTACCTCTTCGTGCTGCTGGCGATCCCGGTCGGCCCGAACGGCTTCGTCGGCCAGGCGGTGGACGCGGGGCTGTTCTTCGTGCTGGCCGTGCTGGGCGTCGGCGTGATCGGCAAGCTGATGGCCGGCTGGGCCTCGGCGAACAAGTTCTCGCTGCTCGGCGGTCTGCGCACGGCCGCGCAGCTGATGTCGTACGAGCTGCCGATGGTGCTGGCGGCGGCGTCGGTGGCGATGGCCGCCGGCACGCTCTCGCTGCCCGGGATCGTGGACTCCTGGCAGTGGTACTGGCTGCCCTGGCAGGTCATCGGCGCGTTCGTGTTCTTCACGGCCGGCCTGGCCGAGCTGCAGCGCCCGCCGTTCGACATGCCGATCGCCGACTCGGAGATCATCTTCGGCGCGTACACCGAGTACACCGGTCTGCGGTTCGCGCTGTTCCTGCTGTCCGAGTACGTGGGCATCCTCGTGGTGTCCGCGCTGACCGCGGTGCTCTTCCTGGGCGGCTGGCACGGACCGATGGCGGACCAGCTCGGCTGGCTCTGGATGATCCTCAAGACCTTCGCGCTGGCCTTCGTGGTCATCTGGCTGCGGGTCACCTACCCGCGCCTGCGCGAGGACCAGCTGATGCGCTTCGCGTGGGCGGTGCTGATCCCGCTCGCCCTCGTCCAGCTGGCCCTCACCGGCATCATCAAGGTGGCGATCTCATGAGTTTTCTCGGTGCCGGCCTGGCGAAGGGCCTGGCCGTGACGCTGCGGACGATGACGAGGAAGACCGTCACCGCGCAGTACCCCGACGTGCAGCCGGTGCTGCCGCCGCGTTCGCGCGGCGTCATCGCGCTGCTGGAGGAGAACTGCACGGTGTGCATGCTCTGCGCGCGCGAGTGCCCGGACTGGTGCATCTACATCGACTCCCACAAGGAGACGCTGCCCGCCGCCGAGCCGAACGCCCGGGCCCGCACCCGCAACGTGCTGGACCGGTTCGCCATCGACTTCTCGCTCTGCATGTACTGCGGGATCTGCATCGAGGTGTGCCCCTTCGACGCGCTGTTCTGGTCGCCGGAGTTCGAGTACGCCGAGACCGACATCCACGAGCTGACCCACGAACGGGACCGGCTCCGCGAGTGGATGTGGACCGTCCCGGCGCCGCCGGCGCTGGACCCGGCCGCCGAGGACCCCAAGGAGATCGCCACCGCGCGCAAGGCCGCGGACAAGCTGGCGGCGGCCGCTGCCGCCGCCGAGGCCACCGCTGCTGCCGCCGAGGCCGCCGCGCAGGCCCCGGAAGAGAAGGGTGACGACGCATGAGTACCGCCGCCACGCTTCTCGCGGCGACCGGCTCGCTGGAGCCGGCCGCCCGTTCCTTCCTGTCCCCGACCGGCCAGGAGATCGTCTTCCTGCTGGTCGGCATCGCCGTGTTCGGCTCGGCCCTGGTCGCCGTCACCACCAAGCAGCTGGTGCACGCCGCGCTCTGGCTGGTGGTCGCGCTCGGCGGGCTGGCGGTGGAGTTCCTGCTGCTGACGGCCGAGTTCATCGCCTGGGTGCAGGTGCTGATCTACCTCGGCTCGGTGGTCGTGCTGGTGCTGTTCGGGCTGATGCTCACCAAGGCGCCGATCGGGCGCTCACCGGACGCCGACTCCAAGAACCGCTGGGTGGCCCTGGTCGTGGCGCTGGCCTCGGCCGGAACGCTCGTCACGCTGGTCGTCGACGCCTTCCGGACCTCCTGGATCGACCTCGGCGCGGGCGGCGGCTCCGCCGCCGTCACCGGGGCGAGCCTGTTCCGGCACTGGGTGCTGCCCTTCGAGGCGCTGTCCGTGCTGCTGCTGGCGGCGCTGGTCGGCGCGATCGTGCTGTCGCGCGGCGACCAGCGGCGGGTGCCGGTGCCCCGCGCGGCCAAGCTGCGCGCAGGCCGGCCGGTCGGCTCCAACGGGACCGTCGCCGCGACCGCGCCCCGCACCGCTCCCGACCCGGCCGCCGCCCAGGCGACCGCCCCGGGCGCCGCCACTCCGGACGCGGCCGCGCCCGCGCCCTCCGCGTCGGAGGAGAGCTGATGCACCTCGCCTACCCCGTCGTCCTCGCCGCGCTGCTGTTCAGCGTCGGCGTGTACGGCGTGCTCGCCCGGCGCAACGCCGTCCTGGTGCTGATGTCGGTCGAGCTGATGCTCAACGCCGTCAACCTCGACCTGGTCGCCTTCGACGTCTGGCTGCGCGACTCGCTGCACGCCGGGCAGGCGCTCACCCTGTTCACCATCACCATCGCCGCCGCCGAGATCGGGCTGGGGCTGGCCATCGTCCTGCTGCTGTTCCGGGCCCGGGGCACCGCCGACATCGACCGGGCCACCGCGCTCGGCGACCCGGCCGAGCCGTTCGCCACGGACGAGACGCCGGCCGGAGCCGAGGCGCTGAAGGGCCAGGCCGCCGCATGAACCTCGCCCTGCCCGTACTCGTCCCCGCGCTGCCCGCGCTCGGCGCGGCCGCGACCCTGGCCGTCGGGAAGAAGGCGCCCGGGCTGGCCCGGCCGCTGGCGATCGTCCCGGTCGCCGTCTCGGCCGTGCTCGCCCTGGTGGTCGCCCTCCAGCTCGGCACCGGCCAGGCCCTCGACGCGGCCACCCGGCTCACCCCGACCGGCGGCCCCGACATCGCGCTCGCCGTCCACCTGGACGGCTTCAGCTCGCTGATCTCGGTGCTGGTCGGCCTGGTCGCCACGTGCGTCCAGGTCTACTCGACCGCCTACCTCAAGTCGGACCCGCGCTACCCCTCGTACGCGGCGCTGGTCTCGCTGTTCACCGCGGCGATGTTCCTGGTGGTCTACTCGGGCGACCTGATCATGCTGCTGGTCGGCTGGGAGGTCATGGGCATCTGCTCGTACTTCCTGATCGGCCACCACTGGGAGAGCGCGGACGCCCGCTCGGCCTCGCTCAAGGCCTTCCTGGTCACCAAGCTCGGCGACGTGCCGTTCCTGTTCGGGATCTTCCTGCTCGGCGCGGACGCCGGCAGCTTCCGGATCCCCGATGTCCTGGCCGCCGCCACCGAGGGCCGGCTCGGCCACCCGACGCTGATCGCGCTGCTGCTGCTCGCCGGGGTCGCCGGCAAGAGCGCGCAGTTCCCGCTGCACACCTGGCTCCCGGACGCGATGGCCGGCCCGACGCCGGTCTCCGCGCTGATCCACGCCGCCACCATGGTCGCGGCCGGCATCTACCTGGTCGCCCGGCTGCTGCCGGTGTTCCTGCTGTCCGGCGCGGCGCTGGTCGTGCTCGCGGTGATGGCTGCCGTGACGATGATCGGCTCGGCGCTGTGCGCGCTCGCCCAGGACGACCTCAAGCGGGTGCTCGCCTACTCCACCGTCGGCCAGCTCGGCTACATGGCCGGCGCGCTGGCCAGCGGCGACCGCGAGGCCTCCGTCTTCCACCTGGTCAGCCACGGCGCCTTCAAGGCGCTGCTGTTCCTCGCCGCCGGTGTGGTGATCCACGCCGCGCACACCAACTCGATCTCCGCGATGTCCCGGATCCCGGGGCTGCGCAAGCGCGTCCCCGACGCCTACTGGACGATGGGCATCGGCCTGGCCTCCCTGATCGGGCTGCCGCCGCTCTCCGGCTTCTTCAGCAAGGAGGCGGTGCTGACCGCCGCCGAGCACGCCGCCAACGGCGACGCGCTCACCAACGGCCTCGGCCCGTCCTCGGCGGTCCCGGAGGCGGCCGGCTGGATCGTGCTGATCTCCGCCGCCCTCACCGTGCTGCTCACCGCCGCGTACGCGACCCGGATGTTCCTGGTCGCCTTCCACAGCCCGGCCGGCGCCGCCGCCGCCGCACCGCAGGTGCTGCCCGCCACCGACCCGGCCACCGTGGTGGCCGACCACGAGGCGGACGCGCCCTACTCGCCCGAACTGGACGAGGCCGACCCCGGCACCGCCGAGCCGCCCGCGATGCGCTGGCCGCTCTGGGTGCTGGCCGTCCCGACCATGGCCTTCGGCGTCACCGGCCTGCGCTCCGACTGGCTGCCCGCGCTGCTGGACGGCGGCTCGCTGCGGCCCTCCGGGGTCACCGCCGTCACCGGCACCGGGCTCGCCGTGGTCGGCGTGCTCGCGGCGTACGGCGCCTGGCGCTCGGCCACCGCCCGGCTGGGCACCGGCAGGCCGGTCCCGGCCGCCGCCGGCCGGGTGCCCGGGCAGGCCGGGGTCCCGGCCGCCGAGGTGATCGTCGCCGACCCCGGGCGCACCCTGCTCGGCCCGCTGTTCGGCCCGGCCCGGCACGGCTTCGGCGTCGACCGGCTGTACCAGGCGGTGTTCGTCCGGCCCGTGGTCGCCGCGGCCGGGCTGGTCCGCTTCCTCGACCGCGAGGTCATCGAGACCTACGTGCGCGGCAGCGGAGTGGGTGCCAACCTGCTCGGCCGGGCCGTCCGGCTCGCCCAGACCGGCAACGCGCAGACCTACCTCAGCGCCCTGCTGGCCGCCGTCGTCCTGCTGACCGTCCTGGTGGCGGTGTAGCCGGTGCTGTCCTCCACCCCCGCCCCCTCGACCGCCGCACGTAGGAGCCCCCGATGAACGCGGTCCTCATCGCCCTCCTGGTGCTGCCGCTGCTCGGCGCCGCGCTCACCCTGGCCCCCGTGTTCGGGCCGGACCGGGCCGTCGCCGACTGGCGGGCGCTGCGGCTGAACACCGTCGTCACCGGCGCGGTGCTCCTGCTCGCCGTCGCCCTCGCGGCCGGCTTCGACCACGACGAACCCGCCCGGATGCAGGCCACCACCGACGTGGCCTGGATCCCGGCCCTGCACGTGCGCCTCCACCTCGGCGTGGACGGCGTCTCGCTGCCGCTGATCGTGCTGACCGCGCTGCTCACGTTCCTCTGCGCGGTGTACTCGGAGAAGCGGCTGCCGCACGGCGGGGCCCGGGGCGCAGCCCCCGACGGGCCCCGCCCGTCCGCGCAGGCCTTCGTCGGGCTGTTCCTCCTCCTCGAAGTCGGCATGCTCGCCACCTTCGCCGTCCTGGACCTCCTGCTCTTCTTCCTGGCCTTCGAGATCGTCCTGATCCCGATGTACTTCCTGATCGCCCGGTGGGGGAGCGGCGCGAAGGTCCCGGCCGCCAACCGCTTCATCCTCTACACCCTGCTCGGCTCGGCCGTGATGCTGCTCGGCTTCCTGCTGATCGGCAGCAAGACCGGCACCTTCGACATGCAGGCCCTGGCAGCCGCGCACGGCAGCGGAATGAGCCACACCACCCAGGTGGTCGCCGCGCTGGCGATCCTGGTCGGGCTCGCGGTCAAGGCCCCCGCCTGGCCGCTGCACAGCTGGCTCCCCGACGCGCACACCGCGGCCCCGACCGTGGGCTCGGTGCTGCTTGCCGGCGTGCTGCTGAAGATGGGGACGTACGGTCTGGTCCGCGTCCTCCTCCCGGTCGTGCCGGACGGCACCGCCACGCTCGCCCCCTACCTGGGCGCCTTCGCCGCCGTCGGCATCGTCTACGGATCGCTGGCCTGCCTGGCGCTGGCCCGCCCGGGCGCCAAGGGCGACCTGAAGCGCCTGATCGCCTACTCGTCCGTCGGCCACATGGGCTTCGTGCTGCTCGGCATCGCCTCCCTCACCCCGGTGGGCGTCAACGGCGCGCTGTTCGCCAACATCGCCCACGGCCTGGTCACCGGCCTGCTGTTCTTCGTCGTCGGCGCGCTCAAGGACCGCTACGGCACGGCCGACCTCGACACCCTCTCCGGCACCACCGGCGCCGCCCTGTACGGCCGGGCGCCGCGACTCGGCGCGCTGCTCGCCTTCGCCGCCGTCGCCAGCCTCGGCCTCCCCGGGCTGGCCGGCTTCTGGGGCGAGGTGCTCGCCATGTTCGGCGCGTTCGACCCGGCCGCAGGCCTGTCGCGCCCCGCCTTCGTCACCTACATGGTGCTGGCCGGCCTCGGCACCCTCCTCACCGCCGCGTACCTGCTGATCGTGGTCAAGCGCGTCTGCATGGGCGACCCCGAGCAGCCCGCGCCGGTGGCCGAGGTCGCCGACGTGCGCCCGTACGAAGCCGTCAGCTGGATGCCGCTGGCCGCGCTCACCCTGCTGGCCGGCCTCTGGCCCGCGCTGCTGCTCGGCCTCTCGAACCCCGCCGTCAAGCACCTCCTCGGGGGTGGCTGACCGTGCTCGCAGCCCAGACCGCCGCACTCGGACCTCACTCCACGGGGCAGCACACTGTGACCTCCCTCGCCGTAGCCAACCCGGGCAGCCTGATCCAGTCCGTGGACTGGGTGGCGATCGCGCCCCCGCTGATCGCCGCCGTCGCCGCCCTCGCCGTGCTGGTCACGGACCTGTTCCTGCCCGAGCGGCACAAGAAGTGGCTCGGCCGCCTGACCGCGGCCGGACTCGCCCTCGCCCTCATCGCGCTCCTCCCCCTCACCGGTGGGTCACCCCGGGCGACCTTCTGTGTGCAGAACGTAGCAGCGGGCACTGACGCCCCGGCCCTCGGCGGCAACGCCGCGGGCGGCTGCTCCTACGTGGCCGACCACTTCGCCCTGGTGTTCCAGCTGCTCGCCCTCGGCGGCGCGCTGATCGCGGCACTGCTGTCGGTCCACACCGTCGACCAGGACAGGCTCCCCCGCGGCGAGTACTGGTTCCTGCTGCTCTCCAGCGCCACCGGCGCCGCCCTGCTGCCCGCCTCCCGCGACCTCGCCACCCTGGTGATCGCCCTGGAGGTCGCCTCGCTTCCCGCCTTCGCCCTGGTCGCGCTGCGCCGGGACGGCCGGGGCGCGGAAGCCGCGCTCAAGTTCTTCGTCTCCTCGGTCACCGCGACCGCCGTGATGCTGCTCGGCATCGGCTTCGTCTACGCGGCGAGCGGCAGCCTGCACCTCGGCGCCGTCGCCCAGGGCCTGGAGCACGCCCCCGGGCAGCTCAAGCCGCTGGCCGAGGCGGGCGCGGTGCTGACCCTGGTCGGCTTCGCGTTCAAGGTCGCCGCCGTCCCCTTCCACTTCTGGGTGCCCGACACCTACACCGGCGCGCCGCTGCCGGTGGCCGGCTACCTCTCGGTCGTCGGCAAGGCGGCCGGCCTCTCCGGGCTCGCGCTCGCCACCACCATCGCCTTCCGGCCGTACGCCCACACCTGGGGCCTGGTGCTCGCGGTCCTGGCCGCCGTCACCATGACCGCCGGCAACGTCGGCGCCCTGCGGCAGCGCTTCGACACCCGCTACAGCGCGGTGCGGCTGCTCGCCTGGTCCTCGGTCGGCCAGGCCGGGTACCTGCTGGTGCCGCTCGCCGCCGCCGGGTACGCGTCCACCGGGGCCGACCAGCTGGGCGCCACCGCCGCGTACGCGCTGATCTACGGCGTGGTGAACCTCGGCGCCTTCGGGGTGGTCGCGGCCGTCGGCCGCCGGGCCGGGACCAGCGTGGACGACTTCCGGGGCCTCTTCACCCGCCGCCGCTGGACCGCGCTGGCACTCGCCTTCTTCCTGCTCTGCCTGGCCGGGCTGCCGCCGGGCGTCATCGGCCTGTTCGGCAAGGTCGTGGTGTTCCGCGCGGCCGTCGACGCCGGGCTGGGCTGGCTGGCCGTGGTGATGGCCGCCAACGTGGTCGTCGCCCTGTACTACTACCTGCGCTGGACGGCACTGCTGTTCGACCCGGCCGCGGACCGGGCGGCGGAGC
The DNA here is from genome assembly GCF_042735475.1 of Kitasatospora sp. NPDC059577. NCBI lineage: Bacteria > Bacillati > Actinomycetota > Actinomycetes > Kitasatosporales > Streptomycetaceae > Kitasatospora > Kitasatospora sp. NPDC059577. Next base: position 8,350 of record NZ_JBHWBZ010000097.1, read on the forward strand.
GCGCGGCCGGGGCCGAGGGCAGGCTGCCGGTGAGCCTGACCGCGACGCTCGGGCTCACCGCCTCGGTGGCGGTGGTCCTCTCCGTCGCACCGCAGCTGGTGCTCCAGGTCGTGGGCGGTTCGCTGTTCTGAGCCGCGCCTTCCGGCCGCAGGGCCGGAGGGCCGGAGGGCCCGAGCGGCGGCAGGCGGGCAGGCGGGCAGGCGGGCAGGCGGGCAGGCGCGGCGCGCCTCCGCGGTGGCCCGGTTCGATGGCCCGGAGCGGCGGGCGGGCACGGCGGGTGGGCACGGTGGGCCGGCGCCGCGGTGTCGCGTCGGTCACAAGGGAACAAGGTCCCTGGCCCCACCCGTTGACCGGGCAAGAGGGACGAGGCAGAAAGGGCTTCCCCACCGCATCACTGGAGGGCCTGAGGTGCACCGCCGGCACAACGGACTGAGGACCGCCGTCCTGCTCGGCGGCCTCTCGGCGCTGATCCTGGTGATCGGAAGCTTCTTCGGTCGCACCGGCTTCGTGATCGCCCTGCTGATCGCCCTCGGGACCAACGCCTACGCGTACTGGAACAGCGACAGGCTCGCGCTGCGGGCCATGCGGGCCCGCCCGGTCAGCGAGTTCGAGGCGCCCCAGCTGTACCGGATCGTGCGCGAACTCTCCACCGCCGCCCGCCAGCCGATGCCGCGCCTGTACATCTCCCCGACCCCCGCGCCCAACGCCTTCGCCACCGGCCGCAACCCGCGCAACGCGGCGGTCTGCTGCACCGAGGGCATCCTGCGGATCCTGGACGAACGCGAGCTGCGGGGCGTGCTCGGGCACGAGCTGAGCCACGTCTACAACCGGGACATCCTGATCTCCTCGGTCGCCGGGGCGCTCGCCTCGGTCGTGATGTTCCTGGTGAACTTCGCCTGGCTGATCCCGTTCGGCCGCGACGAGGACGACGACGGACCGGGGCTGTTCGGGATGCTCGCCATCATGATCCTCGGACCGCTCGCGGCCGGACTGATCCAGCTGGCGGTCAGCCGCTCCCGCGAGTACCAGGCCGACGCCGACGGCGCCCGGATCACCGGCGACCCGCTCGCCCTCGCCGGCGCCCTCCGCAAGCTCGACGCCGGCACCCGCCGGCTCCCCCTCCCGCCGGAGCCGCAGCTCCAGACGGCGAGCCACATGATGATCGCCAGCCCCTTCCGCCCGGGCGAGGCCGGCGCCAGGCTGTTCTCCACCCATCCCCCGATGGCCGAGCGCATCGCCCGCCTGGAGCGGATGGCGGGGTACCGGCGGTAGCGGTTCCGCCGAGCCGCGGGCCGCGGGTCGCAGGCTGACCTCGACGTCCGTCCGGGGCCGCCCGCGTCCGTCCGGGGCCGTCCGGGGCCGCCCACGGTCGCCCGCTCAGCCCGTCGTCTCCTCGTACGCCAGGCGGAGGCGGTGGATGCCCTCGGCGACCTGGGCCGGGCTCTCGGCGGCGGCGTAGCTGAGGCGCACGTGCGGGGCCGGGGGTTCGGCGGGGTGGTAGGGGCGCCCGGGGGTGATCTGGACGCCGTTGCGCAGGGCGGCGGCGGCGAGCGCGCCGTCGTCGGTGCCGTTCGGGAGGCGCAGCCACAGGTGGTAGCCGCCGGGGCGGTGGATGGTGAGGAGTCCGGGCAGCTCGCGGTGCAGGGCGGCGACGGCGGCGGTGCGGCGGTCGCGCAGTTCGGCGGCGAGGGTGCGCAGGTGGCGGGCCCAGGCGGGGTCGGCGACCAGTTCCAGCGTCGCCTCCTGGAGCGGCCGGGGCACGAAGAAGCTGTCGACCACCTGGGTGGCCCGCAGTCGGGCCAGGGCCGGGCCGCGGGCGGTGAGGGCGCCGACGCGCAGATTGGGGGAGGCGGCCTTGGTGAGCGAGCGCAGGTGCACCACGACCCCGTCCGGGTCGTCGGCGGCGAGCGGGCGCGGCAGCGCGGGCGCGTCGGTGTGGACCAGCAGCCTGGCGAAGTCGTCCTCGATCACGAACGCCCCGGCCGCGCGGGCGATCCGCAGGACCTCCGTCCGCCGCCGGGGTGAGAGCACCGCGCCGGTGGGGTTCTGGAACAGCGGCTGGCAGACGAAGACCCGGGCGCGGGTGGCCGCGAAGGCGTCCGCGAGCAGGTCGGTGCGGACGCCGTCCGCGTCGATCGGGACGGGGACGGGCCGCAGCCCGGCGGCCCGGACGACCGCCAGGGTGCCCGGGTACGTCGGCGACTCCACCAGGACCGGCGAGCCGGGCGCGGCCAGCGAGCGCATGGCGACGGTGAGCCCGCCCTGCCCGCCGGAGGTGATCAGCACGTCCCCGGCGCCGATCGGCCCGCCGTGGCCGCCGATGGCGCGGGCGAACCAGCCGCGCAGTTCGGTGAGGCCGTCGACGGGCGGGCGGTCCCAGGCGCCGGGGCGCCGGCCGGCCCGGGCGAGGGCGGCGGCGAGCAGGCGTTCGGGCAGCAGGGTGGCGTGCGGGTAGCCGCTGTTGAGGTCGACGACGTCGGGCGGCGGCACCCGGAGGGTGGCGAACACCGGGGCGGCGACCAGGTCGCGCGGGCCGGATTCGGCGCTGAGCGCGACCTCCTGCCAGGAGAGGTCGCCGGTGCGGCCGGGCGGTGCGGCGGGGGCGGTCGGGGCGGCGGCGAAGGCCGCGGCCCGGAAGACCCCGGCGCCGGGCCGGGAGACCACCAGTCCCTCGGCGACGAGCACCGCGATGGCCCGGGAGACCGTCACCGGGCTGACCTGGTGGCGTTCCGTCAGGGTCCGGCTGGCAGGCAGCTTCCGTCCCTCCGGGTAGCGCTCCACTTCCAGCCGAAGGATGTCGGCCAGTTCGGTGACACTGCTACGCTCGTTCATGACGACACAAGATAGCGCTACCCCCCTCCTGGCGATAGCGCCGAAGCGCGGCGCGGCCTCCGGCACCACCCTCGCCGCCCTCGGGGTGGCCTCTTTCTCGTTGAGCTTCCCGGCCACCGCGTGGTCCCTGACCGGCTTCGGCCCGTGGACCACCACCGGGCTGCGCGGCGTCCTGGCCGGGGCCCTGGCCGCGCTCTACCTGCTGGCCGTCGGCGCCCGGTTGCCGCAACGGCAGCACCGGCCCGCCCTGCTCGTGGTCTCGGGCGGCTGCGTCCTCGGCTTCCCGCTGCTGACCACGCTCGCCCTGCGGACCTCCTCGACCGCCCACTCGGCGGTGGTGATCGGCGTCCTGCCACTGGCCACCGCGGTGGCCGCGGCGCTGCGCACCGGCCGCCGGCCGTCCCGGGCGTTCTGGACGGCGGCACTGGCGGGGGCGGCGGCCGTCCTGGCCTTCACCCTGCTGCAGAGCCACGGCCGGCCGAGCGTCGCCGACCTCTACCTGTTCGTCGGGCTGCTGGTCTGCGCGGCCGGGTACGCGGAGGGCGGGCGGCTCTCGCGGGACCTCCCGGGCGCGCAGGTGATCGCCTGGGCGGTGCTGGTCGCGCTGCCCGTGATGCTGCTGACCTCGGCGTTCGGGCTCGCCACCGAGCCGCTGCGGGTCGGGCCGAAGGCGCTGGTCGGACTGGCGTACGTCGCGGCGGTGTCGCAGTTCGGCGGGTTCGTGCTCTGGTACCGGGGGATGGCCGCGATCGGCGTGCCGAGGGCCAGCCAGCTGCAGCTGGGGCAGCCGCTGCTGACGCTGGTCTGGTCGGTGCTGCTGCTCGGCGAGGAACTGCCGGCCGCCGCGCCGGTCACGGCGGTGGTCGTGCTGGTCTGCATCGCGGTGACCCAGCGGGCCCGGACCTGACCGGGGACCTGCACCCGGGCCCTGGCGACGGCCCGACCGGGAACGGGCGCGGGACCCGTCGGGACCGGCCGGGAGCCGCCGGGAGCCGCCGGCCGTGCGTTCCGGAAGCCCTGCGCTGACCGGTCCGGTCCCGGCCCCCGCTCGTTAGGATGATGCCGTGCCCGTCGGTCCGGGCGCGGCATCCGGAGGGAGTGGGCCGTCATGGCAGACGAGAGGCACGCCCCGGCGGCCGGGGACGCGCCGGCCCGGCGACGCGGCCAGGGTGAACTGGAGGCGCAGGTGCTGGCGGTGCTCCAGCAGGCGCCCGGCCCCGCCACCGCAGGATGGGTCCAGGAACGCCTGGAGGGCGACCTGGCCTACACCACCGTGATGACCATCCTGTCCCGGCTGCACGCCAAGAACGCCGTCTCCCGCTCCCGCTCCGGCCGCTCCTACCTGTGGCAGGCCTCCTCCGACGCCGCCGGGCTGGCGGCGCTGCGGATGCGGCGGATGCTCGACGGGGAGGCGGACCGGGACGCGGTCCTGGCCAGCTTCGTCACCGCGCTGCTGCCGCACGACGAGGAGCTGCTGCGGGCCCTGCTCGACGCCGCGTCCGCCGATCCGGCAGCGACCGACCACAAGAGCTGACCCGTGGGCTTCTTCGTCTTCCTCCCGCTCGTCCTCCCGCTCACCGCGGTTCCGATCGCACGCCTGACCGAGCAGCACCTGCACCCGCGCGGTGCGGCCCGGCTGATGACCGCGATCAGCGCGGTGATGGCGGTCTGCAGCGTGCTCTGCCTCGGGCTGATCGGCGTGGTGGGCACCGCGCAGATCCCCGGCAACCCGCTGCCGGACAGCTGGTCCGACCCGGAGGTGCGGGCCGCGCTGCCGTACCACGAGACGGTCGGGACGGCTGCGATGTGGCTGCTGGCACTGGTGGGCTTCGCGTGCGCGCGCACGGTCGTGCGACACCTGCGGGTGCGCGCCCGGGCCCGCCGGGCGCTCACCGGGCTGCCGTCCGGCACCGGGTCGTCCGGTGACCTCGCGGTGCTGCCGGACCGCAGCCCGTACGCCTACGCGCTGCCGGGCTCGCCCGGCCGGGTGGTGGTCTCCACCGGGATGCTCGACGGCCTGGCGGCGGACGAGCGGGAGGCGCTGCTCGCGCACGAGCGGGCGCACCTGCGCCACCGTCACCACCGGTACCTGCTGACCACCCAGCTCGCCGCCTGCGTCAACCCCTTCCTGAGGCCGCTGCAGTACGCGGTGGCGTACAGCGCGGAACGTTGGGCGGACGAGGACTCGGCGCAGGCCGTGGGGGACCGCCGGATCACCGCGCGGGCGGTGGCCCGGGCGGCCCTGGTCTCGCACGCCGCCCCGGCGCCCGGCTTCGCGGCCTTCGCCGCGCCGACCGCGGCGGCCGGCCCGGTGCCGCGCCGGGTCGCCGCGCTGCTCGGCCCGGTGCCGACCTCCCGCAACTGGCCGCCGGCCAAGACCCCGGCGGGCCTGGCGGCGATGGTCGCCGCGGTCGGTACGGCGGCGTCGGCGCTGTGCGCGCTCAACGCGGCCGTGGCCCTGCTGGTGGTGCTGAAGGCCGTCACCCCGCTGTAGGCCCTGTCCGGCCGATCCTGCCGGACAGGACCCAGCGCCGGACGGCGGGTGCGGCTCGGCGCACCGGGCGCGGCTCAGAGCAGGGCGGCCAGTTCGTCGACGGCGGTGCCGGCCGCCGCCAGCGACTCGGCGGCGAGCGGCTCCAGCCCGTTCAGCGCGGGGACGTCCGCGGCCCGGGTGAGTTCGGCGGTGACGACGTGCAGGTGCTCCGCCGCGATCCCGAGGTTGCCGAAGTACGCCCGCAGGTAAGGGAGCTGGAAGTCGAAGTGCTCGCGCGGGGTGCCCGGCCCGTAGCCGCCGCCGCGGACGGCGACGACCACCACGCGGGTGTCGCGCAGCAGCCGCTCGCCGGTGTCCGGGTCGAGGTAGGCGCCGGGGAACGAGACCCGGTCGATCCAGGCCTTGAGACCGGTGGAGACGGTGAAGTTGTACATCGGGCTGCCGAGCAGCAGGGTGTCGGCGGTCCGCAGTTCGTCGATCAGCGGACGGCTCAGCGCCCACTCGCGGGTCTCGTCCGGGCCGTCGGCGAGCGTCGCGACGTCCTGCAGCGGGAGCGGGCCCTTGTGCTCGGCCCGACGGCCGAGGGCGTCGTAGGCGGCGCGCACCGCGGGGACCGGATCGGCGGCGAGGTCGCGGTACCGGTACCGGGCGGTGCGGCCGTGCCGGGCGCGCCAGGCGGTGGCGAAGCGGTCGGTCAGGGCGCGGCTGACGGAGCCGGCCGGGCTGATGCTGGAGTCCAGGTGGAGCAGCGTGGCGGAGGTCATGGCGGTCTCCCGGTCACCTCGGAGGAGGACGGATCGTCATAGCGGTGACGAGCCGGGCCGAGGAAAGGTGACCGATGGACCGGGACGGGATTGCGGGGGCGTCGGCCGGCAGGGCGACGCACGACGGGACGACGGCCGACGGGATGACAGCCGACGGCGTGCCGGCCGGAGGGGAGGCGACGGCCGAGCGGACGGCGGTGCGCTTCGAGGCCGAGCGCGGCCGGCTGCGGGCGGTCGCCCAGCGGATGCTCGGGTCGACCGGCGAGGCCGAGGACGCCGTGCAGGAGGCCTGGCTGCGGCTGGTCCGGACCGACCCGGCCGAGATCGACAACCTGCCCGGCTGGCTGACCACCGTGGTCTCCCGGATCTGCCTGGACCTGCTGCGGACCCGCGCCGCGCGCCGAGAGGAGGCGACCGGCGACGCACTGCCGGACGCGGCGGGCGCCGGCGCCGACCCGGAGCGGGAGGCGCTGCTGGTCGAGTCGGTGGGCCGGGCGCTGCTCGTGGTGCTGGACCGGCTGGGCCCGGCCGAGCGGGTCGCCTTCGTGCTGCACGACGGCTTCGCGGTGCCCTTCGAGCAGATCGCGCCGATCGTCGGGCGGACCCCGGTGGCCGCCAAGAAGCTGGCCAGCCGGGCCCGGCAGCGGGTGCGGGGCACGGCCGCGCTGCCACCGGAGCCGCTGGCCGGGCACCGGCGGGTGGTGGAGGCCTTCCTGGCCGCCGCCCGGGACGGGGACCTGGCCGGGCTGCTGGCCGTCCTGGCCCCGGACGTGGTGCGCCGGGCCGACCCGGCCGCGCTGCCGCCCGGCCGGTCCCCGGTGGCCCGCGGCGCGGCGACGGTCGCCCGGGAGACCACGGTCCTCGGCCGCCGGGCCCGCCACGGCGCGGTGGCCCTGGTGGACGGGGTGCCCGGCATCCTGATCGCCCCGGGCGGACGGTTGTGGCTGGCGCTGCGGGTGGCGGTCGCGGACGGCCGGGTGAGCGGCTACGAGGTGGTCGCCGACCCGGCCCGGCTCGCCGCCCTCGACCTGGCCGTGCTGCCGGGGTGACCCCGGGGCGTGCCCGCCCGGCCGTTCCGTCGGGTACGTCACCGCGCCCGAGCCGGCCACGACGGCTCAGCCGTCGACGGGCCCGCCACCGCCACCGTCACCGCCACCGTCACCGCCACTGCCACCGCCACCGTCGACGGGCCCGTCAGCGGCGGCGGGCCCGTTCCCGACGGCTTCCCGCAGCGTGCGGAACTCCCCGGCCAGCGCGTCCAGCGTGTAGTGCGCGTTGAGGCCGCTGGGGTTGGGCAGCACCCACACCTCGGTGTCGCCGATGCGTTCCGGCTGGCGCCCGATCGCGGCCCGCCGCTGCCCGAAGGCCGTCCGGTAGGCGCCGATGCCGAGCACCGCCAGGACCCGGGGGCGGAGCCGCAGCACCCGGGCGCGGAGCGCGGCGCCGCCCTCGCGCAGTTCCTCGGCGGTCAGTTCGTCCGCTTTGGCGGTGGTGCGCGGGGCGACGTTGGTGATGCCCAGGCCGAGCGCGAGCAGTTGCTCCTGCTCGTCCGGGCGGTACTGGTGCCCGGTGAAGCCGGAGCGATGCAGGGCGGGCCAGAAGCGGTTGCCGGGCCGGGCGAAGTGGTGACCGGTGGCACCGGACCACAGGCCCGGGTTGATGCCGCAGAACAGCACCCGCAGTCCGGGCCCGGCGACGTCCGGGATGGTGGTGTCCTTGGCGGCCAGCAACTGTTCGGCGGTCGGCTTCACCGATGCGGCCGGTTTCACCGGTGCGTGCGGCTTCACCGGTACGGCCGGTTTCACCGGTACGTGCGGCTGCGTGGGTGCGGGCGGCTTCGTCGGCGGGTGAGGCTTCACCCGGCCAAGTCTGCCGTGCCCCGTGCCGCCGCCGTGCGCCGGTCGCGCAGCCACCGCAGGCCGAAGACCACCACGGCCGCGTACGCCCAGCCGACGAAGACGTCGATGATGAAGTGCTCCGCGCCGTAGACCAGGGTGAACGTCATCGCGAGCGGATAGGCGATCAGGACCGCCCGCAGCCAGGGCCGGGCGGTCGGCCAGAAGAAGAACAGCAGCATCGCCGGGTAGGCGGAGTGCAGCGAGGGCATCGCGGCGACGTCGTTGGCGAACTGGCTGCCGTTCTCCAGCAGCGAGTCGGCCTGCGGCAGCCCGCTGGCCGAGATGACCTCCCAGACCACCCGGGACAGGTGCGGCAGGTTGCCCTCCTGGGCGACCAGCCACGGCGGGTCGGCCGGGTAGAGCAGGTAGGTGGCGAAGCCCGCGAAGGTGAGCGTCAGGTAGCAGGCGAGCAGCTGTCGGAACCGGTGGTGGGCGCGTCGCCAGAGCACGGCGAGCAGGAGGAAGACCACGAAGAAGTGCGAGAGGTAGACGCCCACCGCCGCGTAGTCGTACCAGTGCGGCGAGCCCGGGGTGTAGAGGGCGTGCTGGAGCCGGACGGTCCAGGTCTCGCCGAAGCCGAGCACCTCGTCGAAGCGCAGCTGTGGCAGCCAGTGCGGGGCCCACGGGGTGTGCGCGCCGTAGCCGCGCAGCAGCGAGTACGCCCACACCACGGCCATCACCGGCACCCAGTCGCGCAGCACCAGGAGGAAGCCGCGGCGGCCGTGCCCGCTGTGGGCGGCGGCGGTGAGCAGGGCACCGATCAGCCAGAGGAACAGCACGTCGTTGGCGGCCGGGATGCCCTCGACGCTCAGGAACCGGACGAGGCCGGTCAGGTAGAGCGGCCACGCCAGGAAGCGGAGTCTCGACCAGCCCGTCACGCGGGGGCGGGGTGGAGGCACCGGGCGCGGCTGTTCGGCCCGCACGGGGGGCGGGGCCGGGCGGAGGGTCTTGGTCATGCGCACTGAAACTAGCAACCCAAACTTGGAGGACTCTGGGTGGAGTATGACCGGACCGTAAGAACGCGGGATCCGGTCGGCGTCGTTCCGGGCGTCGAGCTCACGCGACGATGCCCAGTTCGTGCGGGGTGTTGTTGAAACGGCGGCCGCCGGTCGGGGTGACGGTGACGATGTCCTCGATCCGCACCCCGAACCGGCCGGGCAGGTAGATCCCGGGCTCGATCGAGAAGCACATCCCGGGCACCAGCGGCCGCTCCTCGCCCTCCACCAGGTACGGCGGTTCGTGCGTGGTGGTGCCGATGCCGTGGCCGGTGCGGTGGATGAAGTACTCGCCGTAGCCGCCCTCGGTGATCACCCGGCGGGCGATCCGGTCGATCTCCTGGCAGCTCACCCCGGGGCGGACCGCCTCGAAGGCGGTCTGCTGGGCGAGCCGGACCAGGTCGTGCACCGTTCGCACCTCGGCGGGGACGTCCGGGCCGACGTGCACCGTCCGGGTGGTGTCGGAGCCGTAGCCGTCCTTGAGGCCGCCGAAGTCCAGCACCACGGTGTCACCCGGTCGGATGACCCGGTCACCGGCCTCGTGGTGCGGGTCGGCGCCGTTGGGGCCGGAGCCGACCACGGTGAAGTCGACCTGGCTGTGTCCGTACTGGATGAGCAGCGCGCCCAGGTCGGCGGCCACGTCGGTCTCCCGGCGGCCGGCGAAAACGACGTCCAGGATCCTGCGGTAGGCGGCGTCCGCGGCTCCGCCGGCCGCCGCCAGGCGGTCCAGTTCCTCGGTGTCCTTGACCGCGCGCAGCATCGGCAGGGTCTCGGTGAGCGAGGTGAACGAGGCGCCGGGCAGCGCGGCCTGGAAGCCGAGCAGGTGCATCGCCCAGGCGTTGTCGGAGACGCCGTAGCGTCCGGCCGGGTCGAGCAGCGGGCCGGCGGTGGCGAACGGGTCCTCGCCGTCGGACCAGTCGAGCATCCGGACGGCTCCGGCGCCGACCGCCTTCGCGGCGTCCGGGCGCTCCAACCTGGGCACCACCAGGGCGGGTTCGCGCCCGGAGGTGAGGACGAGGGCGGTCAGCCGTTCGGTGATCGCGGTGGGCGTGTAGCCGCACAGGTAGGCCAGGTCGGGGCCGGGGGCGATGACCAGGCCGGCCAGCCCGGCGGCGGTCGCCTCGGCGGCGGCCCGGGCCATCCGGGCGGTGTAGTCCTCGACGGTGAACGGTCGTGGCACGGCGCTTCCTCCTCTGGGGCGGACGGGCTCTGCTGGGACTCATACTCCTCGGATTCCCTCAGCGCCTCCCCGCGTTCGCGAAGTGCCGCAGGAACGATGCCTCGACCCGCGCCATGCGGGCGATCTCGTCCGGGTCGACGCTCTCGTTCGGTGCGTGGATCAGGCAGCGCGGCTCCTCGACGCCCATCAGGACGATCTCCGCGTCGGGGTAGGCGGCGGCCAGGACGGGGCAGAGCGGGATCGAGCCGCCCTGGCCGAGGAAGGTCATCGGCGTGCCGTAGACCTCCCGCATCGCCCGGTCGAGCGCGGCGTACGCGGGCCCGCCGGTGTCGGCCCGGAAGGCCGCACCGGTGCCCTCCCGTTCGACGTCCACCCGTACGCCCCAGGGGGCGGCGGCCAGCAGGTGCGCGACCAGCGCGTCCTGGGCGGTACGGGCGTCGGTGCCGGGCGGCACCCGCAGGCTGACCCGGGCCCGGGCGGCGGCCGGGACGGCAGCGGCCGAGCCGACCACGGGCGGGCAGTCGATGCCGAGCACGGTGACGGCGGGGCGGGCCCACAGCCGGTCCGCCACCGTGCCGGAGCCGGTCAGCCGGACTCCGTCCAGGACGCCGGCGTCGGCGCGGAAGGAGTCCTCGTCGTAGCCGGCGCCGCTCCAGCCGCCGTCGGCGTCCAGGCCGTCGATCCGGGTGCCGCCGTCCGCGTCGCGCAACGAGTCCAGGATCCGGATCAGCGCGGCCAGGGCGTCCGGGGCGGGGCCGCCGAACATGCCGGAGTGCAGGTCGCCGGCCAGGGTGGAGACGGTGACCACGACGTCGGCGAGGCCGCGCAGCGAGGTGGTGGCGGTCGGGACGCCGACGGCGGCGTTGCCGGTGTCGCAGATCAGCAGGGCGTCCGCGTGCAACTCCCCGGCGTGCGGCGGCAGGTAGCGTTCCAGGCCGCCGGTGCCCTGTTCCTCGGAGCCCTCGACGAGCAGCTTGAGGCCGACCGGCACGTCCTCGCCGAGCGCGCGCAGCGCGGTGAGGTGCATGACGATGTTGCCCTTGCAGTCGGCGGCGCCGCGGCCGTACCAGCGGCCGTTGCGTTCGGTGAGTTCGAACGGCGGGGAGTGCCAGGCGGCTTCGTCCAGCGGGGGCTGGACGTCGTAGTGGGCGTAGAGCAGCACGGTCGGGGCGCCGGGCGGCGGCGGACGGTGACCGATCACGGCGTGGCTGCCGTCCGGGGTCTCCTCCAGGTGGACGTCGCGCAGGCCGGTCTCGGCGAAGGCGGCGGCGACCCACGAGGCGGCGCGCAGGCAGTGCTCGGGCGGGTACTGCCGGGGGTCGGCGACGGACGGGATGGCCACCAGCTCGGCCAGGTCGGCCCGCGCGCGGGGCATCAACCCGGCTATCAGGCCGTCGAGTTCGTCGGTCATGCGGTGGCTCCCTGGGTCGGCTGCGGACGGTCCCGTCGGCGGGCGGGTGACTACGCCGGGCGCCCCTCGGGTCCGTGCCGACGGTCCGCCGGCCCTGCGTCCGGTGGGCGGTCCGCGCCCGGTCGGCCGCCCGCGGACGGCCCGTGGTGCCCGTCCGGCCCGTGGTCCGCGTCCGGTGGGCACCGACCCGGCCGGCGCCGCCGTAGGAGGAGGCGCGGGACGGGCGGTCCGGGGGCGCGGACCGGCACCGGCGCCGGGGCCCGGTGGCCGTGCGGGTGGTCCGGCCGGTGGACGACCGGGCGGACCCGCGTGGTGGTCGCCGGGAGGATCCGATGCGCACCGGAGACGAGCGGCACCGGCACGAACAGCAGGGTGGCGAGGGTGGCGATCACGCTCAGGACCGGCCGGTCGGACGGCACCACCCAGCCGGTCGCCGACGCGGCCAGGACGAAGATCACCGGCACCGGGCCCGCCGGGGCCCCCGGGGGGGGGGCCCCGGCGGGGGGGGGGGCGGGCGGGGTATACAAGCGGGCCTGCCACCGGACCGCCCCCCGCGAATGCGGGCGAAATCGG
>NZ_JBHWBZ010000098.1:0-7429 GCF_042735475.1 Kitasatospora sp. NPDC059577
CGCGGCTCCTCGCTCTCTATAGACTAGTCCCACAATACACCAAGACCCTACACCGAGCCCCCCCCCCCCCCCCTGGGCGCGCCGCGCGCACCACTGTTGATTCAGTCGGTCCTCGACCGGCCGGCCCGGGCCTCCGACGTGGCCCGGTCCCGCCGGGTGTCCGACAGCCGGTGGGCGGGCCACTACGTGATCGTGTGCCCCGACAAGACCCGGCCGCGCCTGCCCTGCCCGACCGGGCAGCCCGCTCAGTAGTTCATGGTGTGGGTCCAGTCACCCCGCAGGGCCCCGCACATCCCGTCGAGGGCCTGCCGGTTGAAGGCCCGGACGCAGATCCAGCCCAGCTGGACGTCGGGGTCCGTCCGGTCGACACAGACGAGCACGTCCGGCCCCGCGTACCACCGGCAGCCGTCCTCCTCCGGCCCGTCCTCGAAGGGCGGCATCGGGGTGAGTTCCCGCTCCACGCGTTCGAGGTCGCCGGGCATCATCTCCCGACGCATCCCGCCCATGTCGTCGCAGAGGAGGTTCCCGTTCAGCACCGACTCCACGAAGGCGGCGGAGAAGCGGTCGGCCATCGGCTGCCAGACGGCTGCCACCGGGTCGCCCGGGGTCGCGTCCGTCACCAGAGGCGGGTCGTCGACGACGGCCTGGGCGACCGGGATCCCGACCGCCCAGTACCAGTACCTCTCGGCCAGGAAGACGAGGACCCCGTCCTCCACCTCCACGTCCTCCAGCGGGATCCACTGCTCCTGGCCCCCGAACAGATCGAACCGCCGCCCGAACCTCCCGTACGCCTCCCTCAGCGCGCCGGGCAGCCGCAGGCCGAGGCGCTGCTCGGCGGCGGCGAGCTCCTCCTCCGTGCAACCGTCCGTCGCCTCGACCGGTGCTCCGAGATGCGTGGCGAACCGTTCGACGAACCGCCAGGCGGCGGCCGGGCCGACGAGTGAGGAGGCCAACTCGGTGGGAAGATCGAATGTCCTGGGCACCCCGGTACCGTACCCGGGCACCACGACACCGTCCGGACCGCCCGGGGCGGCGGCCGGCCACACCTCCTCCGGCAGCGCCCCCGCCCCGCCCGTCCGGATGAACTCCGAGGCCACACCGACATTCCGCGCCGACGGACGACCGCGCCCCGGTTACCGTCCGGCGCACGGCCGAACGAGCACGCCGAACGAAAGGGGCCCACCGTGACGAGCGGAATCCTGGACTACGAGAGCGACGCGATCGTCCAGCTCATGAGCATGGCCGAGGAGGACTGGACGGAGCAGGAGCTCAAGGACGCGCTGCAGCGGGCGATCATGCTTGAGCTCTCCACCATCCCGCCCTACGCCACCGCCCTCTGGTCGATCACCGACCCCGACAACAGCAAGCCGGTCCGCCACACCATCCGCGAGATCGTCTTCGACGAGATGTCGCACTTCGGCCTGGTCTGCAACATGCTCACCAGCATCGGCGGCACGGTCGTCCTCACCGATCCGGCCACCGTGCCCAAGTACCCCGGCGAGCTGCCCGGCGGGGTCAACCCGGGGTTGGAGGTCTACCTCAGCGGGCTGTCCCGGGAGTCGGCCGGCCTGTTCTCCGACATCGAGAAGCCGGAGAACCCGCTCGCCTTCGCCGCCGACGGCAACACCATCGGCGCCTTCTACCAGCGCATCGCCAACGTCTTCCCGAAGTTCGCGCACCTGCTGACCGGGCGGAACCAGGTGACCTTCCCGCTGGGGGCGATCGGCCACGGCGCCGGCAACGACATCGTCGCGATGAACACCATCGACGACGTGCTGAAGGCGCTCGACGTCATCCGGACCCAGGGCGAGGGCACCGACGCCTCCCCGGACAACCCCTTCCCCGGGGCCCCCGGCGAACTCGCCCACTACTACGCCTTCAAGGAGATCGCCGTCGGCAGGAAGCTCGTCTTCGACGAGCAGACCGGGACGTACGAGTTCGCCGGCCCCGACCTCCCGCTGCCGGACGCCTCACCGGTCCCCCGTGTCCCGGCCGGCGGCTGGATCAACTCCCCCGGCAACGAGCCCGACCGGACCACCGCGGCCGTGCTGCGCGACTTCAACACCGCCTACAGCGACATGCTGCGCTCCCTCGAAGCGGCCTGGCGTGGCAACGCGGGCTCGCTCTCCGACGCGATCGGGCACATGAGCGATCTGGGCGACTTCGCACGGCAGTTGTACGCCATCAAGCTGCCCGCCACGCCCCGGTTCACCTACGGACCGGAGTGGCTCTTCCTCCCGTAGCCGACGGTCGGACCGGACACGGCGCGCGAACGTGACACCGCCGGCCCGGAAACGCCGGAGGCCGGTGCGGACCAGGGTCCGCACCGGCCTCCGGCGACTACCGCCGTACCGTCACGCGTTCGGCACGGTCGCGTACTTCGGCGTGCCCTCGGCCATCTGCTTGAGCGCGTCCTTGCGGTCACGCTTGGACAGCTTGTCGATGTAGAGGGTCCCGTACAGGTGGTCGGTCTCGTGCAGCAGGCAGCGGGCGAAGAAGCCGGTGCCCTCGACGCGGATCGGCTTGCCGTCCTTGTCGACGCCGGTCACCGCGGCGTAGTCCGGGCGCGGCAGCTCGGCGTACGCGGTCGGGACGGACAGGCAGCCCTCGTTGCCGTCGTCGAGCACCCGGCGGCGGTCGGCCGGGTAGTCCTCCAGCTTCGGGTTGATCACGTGGCCGATGTGGCGCACGCCCTCGTCGTCCGGGCAGTCGTAGACGAAGACCTTGAGGTCCACGCCGATCTGGTTGGCGGCGAGGCCGACGCCCTCGGCGGCGTACATGGACTGGAACATGTCGTCGATCAGCGCGGAGAGCTCGCCGTCGAAGGCGGTGACGTCCTTGACCTCGCGGTGCAGGACGGGGTTGCCGACGACGGTGATCGGGCGGGCGGTGCCCTTGCCGAGGTCGGGCTCCTCACCGATCACCTTCACGGGAGCCTCGGGCGCCGCCCCCTCCACGTCGTGCTCGTGCTCGTGCTGCTCGGCCTGCTCCGCCATGTCTTCCGCTTCCATAGGTCCTACGCGTACCTCACCAGGGTACTCAGCAGACTTCTTCGAGATCCCGGTAAGCCCGGGTTCCCGGGGAGGCCGTGACCCAGCGGTCCAGCAGGGTGCGCACCAGGTGGGCGGGGGCGGCGATCCCGCACTCCCGCTCGACCAGCCAGGACATCCCGGCCGCGCCGCCCTGGCTGAGGTGGCTGAGGTGGCCGGGGTGGGCGGCGTCCCCGTCGTCGTGCGGGTCGTGGTGGGCGGCGATGCCGTCGTCGGAGGCCATCCGGCTCTCCGAGCAGGCGCGGCAGAGCAGCCGCACCGAGGAGGTCCAGTCCTCGGCCGCGTAACCGGCGTCGGCGACCAGCCGTTCCAGCGCGTCCCGGTCCCCGGCGGTGGCGGCCTGCAGCAGCACCACGTAGGTCGGCACCGGGGAGGGCGCCCACAGCTCGATCTCGTCGAAGACGGGGTAGGCCACGCCGTCGGTGACCCGCTCGCCGTGCGGGGCGCCGTCGTGCAGCACCACCTCGCCCCAACGGCGGCCGGAGGAGGGCAGCGGGATGGAGAGGACCTCGATCCGGGCCGGGTCCAGGCGGCGGCCCCAGACCACCTCGGACTCGCCGTCCGGGGAGAGCCGCACCGGGGTGGTGCCGAGGTCGAGGCTGACCGGGCCGTCGGGCTGCCCGCCGGGGCCGCCGGGCAGCTTGAGGCCGTACGCCTGCCAGGCGCGGCGGGCCAGCGGCCAGTCCTGCAGGGCGGTGGCGGTGATGCCGAGGTTCCACCAGTCGGGGGCGCCGTGTTCACGGTCCAGCAGGGCGACGGCGCGCAGACCGGCCGAGCGGGCCTGCTCCCAGTCGCGGCGGAACTTGTGCAGGAGGGCGAGGTTGAACCAGGAGTCGGACAGCCACGGCTCCAGGTCGGCGGCCATCACCAGCAGCGCGCCGGCGTCCTCGTAGCGGCCGTCGCCGATCAGCGTGAAGGCCCGGTCGGTCGTCTGCCGCCAGGTGGCGGACGGCCGGTGCCGTGCCCGGTGGAAGATCCTCACGTTCGTCCCTGCCGTCGTCGTCCGCTCAAGTCCCGTGCCACCGCGCCCTTGCCGTCCCGGACGGTGCTCGGGGCCCGCTGTCCCGGGTCGGTGTTCCACGCTACGACCGCATCCAACCACGCCCGCCCCCGCCCGCGCTCCCCACCGTCGAGGTTGGGCCCGCCCCTCCCCAGCCTGCCCGCCCGACCGCGCCCTCTCAACCCCTGGCGGGTCCGGGACCGGCCGACGGGCCGCGAACCCGGCCGCCGACCGCTCCCCGCCGCTCCGACCGGGTCTCAGTCGCGGGCCTGGCCGCCGACCCGGGCCAGGGCGTCCACCACCCGGGCGTCGTAGACCCGGCCGCGGCCCAGCCGGATCACCTCCAGCGCCTCCAGCCGCCCCACCGCCTCGCCGACGCCCCGGCCGCGGGCGGCCGTGAGCAGGTCGTCGTGGGCGTTGGCGACCCGGATGATGCGGGCGGCGAGCGGCACCGGTCCCTCGCCGCCGGCCTGGCCGGCGTACGGGTCGGCCAGCCGGGCGACCTGCTCGGCGACCTGCCGGGGCACCCCGGTGCGGCTGATCACCTCGCTGCCCAGCCGGGCGATCCGCTGCTGTTCGGCGCAGGGCAGCACCGCCGTGGCTCCGTCCGGCACCGGTTCGACCAGGGACAGCTGGCCGACGTCGTGCATCAGCGCGGCGTACTCCAGCAGGGCGAGCTCACGGGTGCCCAGGCCCAGCTCGCGCCCGAGGGCGCACGCCGTGTCCGCGACCCGGCGCGCGTGCCCGTGCGGGGTGTAACCGGCCACCTCGGTGGCGCGGGCGAGGCTGGCGATGGTCTGCCCGGTGGTGGCCCGGACCGCCGCGGCGCGCCGGAAGGACACCTGGGCGAGCAGCAGCGGGGTGCAGAACAGTGGCAGCGCCCAGAGCCCGACCTCACCGGCCGCGAGGCTGACCAGCATGCCGGTGGCGACGATCGCCGAGCCGATGCCGAACAGCGAGCGCAGTTCGTCCTCCAGCGCCGCGGGGAACCGCAACCCGCCCTCGGAGCGGCGCAGCAGTGCCGCCAGGGTCGCGTCGCACAGCGCGGCCAGCGCGGCGACGGCGGTCAGGAACGCCCCGTACGCCGGGCCCTGCGGCGAGAAGCGGTCGACCAGGGCGCCGTTGTACAGCGGCTGGAAGACGGCCGCGGCGAAACCGACCGCGAGCAGCCGGCGGGCGGCGCTGTCCCGGCGGGCCGGGTCGGCCCAGGGCGGGCGGCGGTGCGGGCGGTCCGGGCGGTGCGGCAGGGCCAGCCCGGGCAGCCACGCCAGCAGCAGGCCGGCCCCGGTCACCGCGACCACCTGGAGCGTGCCGTGCGCGGTCGGCACTCCGCGCAACGGTCCGAGCAGGGCGTACGCCAGCGCGCCGGCCGCGCCGATGGGCGCCTGTTCGCGATCGCCCGGAAGGGTGATCCGGACGCACTCGCCGAGCGCGATCAGCGCGGTGAACGCCAGCGCGACCCGGGGCTCCGCGACCCCGCGCACCGCGACCGCGCCCAGCGCGAGCGCCAGCAGCGCGGCGGCCGCCGCGTGCACCGCGCGGGCGGTGGGCCCGCACACGGTACGGCCGGGGAACGCCCGGCCTCGGGCCGTCCGGCCGAGGGCCGCGCGCCCGGGCGCCGTCACGGCTGCCCGGCCGCGGGGACGCCGCCCGGGGAGGGCACCCGGCCGGGGGCCGTCCGGACCGGTTCGGGCACCCCGAGCGGGATGTCCGGGACGGCCCGCACGCAGTCCTCGGAGTGCACCACCGGCTGCCAGTCGTGCACGGCCAGCGCGTCGATCAGCGCCCGCACCATCACCGGGTCGAACTGGCTGCCGGTACAGCGCTCCAGCTCGGCCACCGCCTCGGTGACCGGGCGTCCGCGCCGGTAGGAGCGGGTGGAGGTCATCGAGTCGAAGGCGTCGGCGACCGAGATGATCCGGGCGAACTCGGGGATCTGCGGTCCGGCCAGCCCGCTCGGGTAGCCACGGCCGTCCATCCGCTCGTGGTGGTGCAGGATCCCGGCGTGCGCCTCGCCGAGGAAGTCGATCCCGCGCACCAGCTCGTACCCGTACACCGGGTGGACCTCCACGGCCCGCCGCTCCTCTTCGCTGAGGGGACCGTTTCTGCGCAGCAGCTCGGTCGCCACCCCGAGCTTGCCGACGTCGTGCAGGACCCCGGCGAAGCGCAGGGTGCGCAGCCGCTCGGCCTCCATGCCCAGCTGATCGGCGATCAGCACCGAGGCGCGGCCGACCCGTTCGCTGTGGCCGCGGGTGTACGCGTCCTTGATCTCCACGGCCTGCACCAGCGACTGCACGGTGGCCTGGTGGGCGTCCTGTTCCCGCTGCCCCTGCGCGAACACCCAGGCGGAGATGGACAGCGGCAGCAGCGCCAGCAGCGCCGCGAACGCGCCGTACGGCCCCTGCCAGAGCACCGCGACCATCAGGCCGCCGGCCGCGTGCACCAGTACCGGCAGTCCGCACACCGAGCAGGCCCCGCGCAGCAGCACCCCGGCCCCGCGGCCCTCGCTGAGCATCACCATCACCCCCACCACCACCCCGTTGACCAGGCAGAACGCGGCGACGGAGGCGAACCCGGGCAGCAGCGCGGCCGGGAAGCGGGAGCCCAGCAGCAGCTGCGGGCCGCACAGCAGGTGGAAGACCACCGAGGAGGCGAAGGCGCAGAGCGCGAGCTGGGAGCCGTTGAACAGCTGGCGGCGCCGGCAGCCGGGCCCGCTCGGACCGCCGAGCACCGCGGCCGGGGCGGCGACCAGGGCCGCAGCGGACGGAGGGAGCATCAGGACCCCGGCGAACAGCACCGGGAAGAAGGCGTTCACCCCCGGCCGGGCGGGCACCCGCGCGGGCAGTGCCGGGCGGCGCAGCATCCGGCGCACCAGCACCAGGCAGGGCGTCGGCAGCCCCTGGGCCAGGGACTCCCAGCAGCCGTGCAGGAAGGCCAGCAGCCCGAGCTTGGGCCAGTCCGTCGCCCCACCGAGCCAACGCGGCACCCCCGGGGTGACCGCGGCGGGCAGCAGCGGCACCAGGCAGCACAGCGCCGCCACCGGGACGGCCACCAGGTAGCGCACCGCCCCCGGCGGCAGGGCCGCGCCTTCGCTGTCGGTAGCGATCTCGACCTCCCCGCCGTCCGGGCCCGGTGTTGCCTCAGCACGCCGGGCGAACCGGCGGTGAGCGTCCGTCAGGAGGATAGGCCGCCGTCCGGGCGTGGGGACGCATGATCCCGCAATGGTGCAGTTGGCGCACCGCCAACTCACTCGAACGAGTGACGGCGCACGCGAGCAGAACGGGAGCGGGGGGGGGGGGGGGGGGGGGCGCGGCGCGCGCGCGGGGGGGGGCCGCTCGGCCGCCCCGCCCGCGGCGCGCGGGGGGGGGGCGGGCGGGCT
>NZ_JBHWBZ010000098.1:7439-20322 GCF_042735475.1 Kitasatospora sp. NPDC059577
GACCGGAGGGCCGAGGTGGTCGAGGCGACGGCGGCCGCCTGCGCGTTGCGCGACCCCCGGGCGCGGGGCCCGGGGGCGCGGGGGGCCGCTGAACTTCCTTGCCCGGACCGCCTTCGCCGACGGACGGCGGCTGGCTGACGGACGGCTGACAGACCGACCACTGGCTGACGGCCGGACGGCTGACGGACCCGGCCGGGCCCGGCCGGTCACTCCGCCGGGGCGCCCGCCTCGACCGTCGCGCCGGGGCGCTCGGCCGGCTCCCCGCCCGCCACGCCCTTCGCCGGCCTCGGCGCCGGCCGGGCGTTCTCGGCGTGCACCTCGACGGAGGCCTCCACCGAGACCACCACCTGCTCGCCCGAGCGCTGCCCGGCCCGGATCGAGTCGATCCTGGCCAGCACCTTGCTCCGCAGGTCGGCCGGGGTGTCGTCGCACCCGCAGGAGCGCTTGATCAGCGCCTTGATCGCCTGCTCCAGCCCGTACTGCTTCAGGCAGGGCGAGCACTCCTCGAAGTGCACACGCAGCTTGGCGCAGTCGCCCTCGGCCATCTCGTTGTCGAGGAATTCGTAGAGGTGGTCGAGGACCTCGCCACACTCGGTGTCGTGCGGATCGCCGCAGCTCATGAGCCCGAGCCCTTCGCTTCCTGCCCTGCCCCGCTGCCGGCCGGGACGAGCCCGCGCTCACGGGCGTAATCCTCCAGCATGCCGCGCAGCTGACGGCGGCCGCGGTGCAGCCGGGACATCACCGTACCGATGGGAGTACCCATGATGTCCGCGATCTCCTTGTACGCAAAGCCTTCTACGTCCGCGAGATAGACGGCGATCCGGAATTCCTCCGGGATGGCCTGGAGCGCGTCCTTCACGTCGCTGTCGGGGAGGTGGTCGAGCGCCTGGGTCTCGGCCGAGCGCAGACCGGTCGACATGTGCGACTCGGCCCTGGCCAGCTGCCAGTCCTCGATCTCCTCCGCCGCGGTGCGCTGGGGCTCCCGCTGCTTCTTGCGGTACGAGTTGATGAACGTGTTGGTGAGGATGCGGTACAGCCAGGCCTTGAGGTTCGTGCCCTCGCGGAACTGGTGGAACGACGCGTACGCCTTGGCGAACGCCTCCTGGAGCAGGTCCTCCGCGTCGGCCGGGTTGCGCGTCATGCGCAGCGCCGCCGAGTACATCGGATCCAGGTAGCCCAGGGCGTCGCGCTCGAAGCGCTCCCGCCGGGCCTCCTCGCTCTCCTGCGCCGACACCCGGTAGGTGTCCTCACCGATCGCCTCGGCCAGCTCCTCACCGGTGAGCGCCTCGCCCGCAGGCCGGACCTCGTCCGGGCCACGGCCCGGCTCGGCCTCGTGCTCGGTCCCGACGACCGGACCCACCTCCTCGGCATGACGGCCACGGCCCACAGCGGGCCGCCCAGAAATGGAGGATATCGGGCTGACGGGCTTCTCGCCCGCGTCTATCCACTCCGGCCAGGAGGGGGCGAACGCCGTGGCGGCCTCGCGCTCCTCTGGCCGTTCGGGGCACGCGATCGAACCCATCTGCCCTGCCTCTCACCGGTGGTTCGTGCTGACGAGCATGTCAACCACACCGGCCCCGCCCGCATTCCCGCCCGCGCCCGCCATCCACCCGAACGGGTGAGCGATCGGAAACTCCCTGCTCACGGAAACGACAACGACAACGGCAACGGCGGCGCAGCCTCGGCCACGGCCTCACAGCAGCCGCAGCACCCAGTCCCCCACCGCCGCGCAGATCAGGTCCAGCGTCTCGTCCTCCCCCACCGGCGCCCGCTTGGGCACCGCGAAGCCGTGGCCGCCGTACGGCACCGCCACCAGCTCGTGCCCCGCCGGCAGCGGCGGGAACTCCTCCGGCCCGCCGAACGGGTCCTGCCCGCCCTGCACCACTAGCGTCGGCAGTCCCGACCCCAGCAGCTCCTCCGCCCGGCTCTTCTCCGGCCTGCCCGGAGGGTGCAGCGGGAACGCCAGCGCCACCACCCCCACCGCCCCGGTGGTCGCCCCCGTCCGGCAGGCCACCCGCGCCCCCGCGCTGCGCCCGCCCACCACCAGCGGCAGTCCCGACCCGGCCAGGTGCTCGGCCACCGGCCGCCAGCCGAGGTCCAGCGTCCTCGGCGCCGGGCCCAGCTTCCTACCCGCCACCCGCCAGGGCTGCTCGACCAGCGCCACCGTGATCCCGCGGGCCGGCAGCCTCCCGGCCAGCGCCACCAGGTCGCGGGCCTCGATCCCGCCGCCCGCGCCGTGCCCGAGCGCCAGGACGGCCTTCGGCTCGGCGGCCCGGTGGTGGGTGATCCGGGCCTCGCCGGCCTCGGTGGTGACGAGTTCGGTGGTCATCTCCGCTTGGCTCCCAAGTGCTTCAGAACAGGGTGGTCTCGTACTCGACCTCGGTCCACGGATCCTTGAGCTCCGGGCCGTTGTTGCGGATACTGCCGACCGCCGGCGACACCGGGGTGGCCAGCAGGGCGCCGGGCGGCGGGGGTATCAGCAGCCGGCGCAGCGCGTCCGGGTCGGTCAGCCTCGGGTCCAGCCACGCGTCCCAGTCCGGCGGGTCGAGGAACAGCGGCATCCGCTCGTGGATCGGCGCCAGCGACTCCTCGGCGTCCGTGGTGACGACCGTGAACGTCACCAGCCAGGCCTCGGGGTGCCCGGGCGGCACGGCCCGGTTGCGCCAGAACTCGTACAGCCCGGCCAGTGCCAGCGGGGTGCCGTCCGCCCGCGAGACGAAGTACGGCTTCTTCCGCGCCTTGCCCCGCTCGCCCGGCACCGTCTGCCACTCGTAGTAGCCGTCCACCGGCAGGACGCACCGGCGCGCGGCGAAGGCCTGCCGGTACGAGGGCTTCTCGTGCACGGTGTCCGACCGGGCGTTGATCATCTTCACCGCCGTCTCCGCGGTGTTCGACCACTGCGGCACCAGCCCCCAGCGCAGCACCCGCAACTGCCGCACGGCCCGCGACTGCTCCCGGCCCATCCGCTCCAGCACCACGAAGGCGCTGTCGGTCGGCGCGACGTTCCAGTTCGGCTCCAGAGTCTCCTCCGGGTCCCACTGCTCGACGTCGAACAGCTCGACGATGTCCTCGGGCTTGCTGCTGGCTGCGAACCGACCGCACATGCGGGCCAGCTTGCCATGCCGCCCGTCCCCGCCACTTCCTCACCGCATCCTCATGCCCCGGCCAGAACCGCCCGCTCCCGCCCGCCCGTCCCCGCATGGGAGGCTGCCCCGAACGGCCCAACGCAGCGGAGGAGGCGGGAAGACCCGATGAGCACCGACGACCAGACCCTGAGCGCCCTGTGGGACCAGGTCACCGGCACCCAGTCCGCCCCGCCCGGCTGGCTGGTCCTGGCCACCGGCGGCGCCGCCCTGCTCGCCGTCCTCGCCCGCCCGCTGTGGCACGTCGCCCGCAACGCCGTCACCATCGCCCACGAGGGGGGCCACGGCCTGGTCGCGCTCGTCACCGGCCGCAAGCTCGCCGGCATCCGGCTGCACTCCGACACCTCGGGCCTGACCCTCTCCTACGGCCGCCCCACCGGCCCCGGCATGGTCCTCACCGCCGCCGCCGGCTACACCGCCCCCGCGCTGCTCGGCCTCGGCTGCGCGGCCCTGCTCGCCGCCGACCGGATCACCCTGCTGCTCTGGCTGGTGATCCTCCTGCTGCTCGCCCTGCTCCTGCGCATCCGCAACGCCTTCGGCCTGTTCACCGTCCTCGTGGCCGGCGGCGCCTTCTTCCTGGTCTCCTGGTTCGGCAGCGCCGAGGTCCAGGCCGGCTTCGCCTACCTCGGCTGCTGGTTCCTGCTCTTCGGCGCCGTCCGCCCGGTCCTGGAGCTGCAGCACCAGCGCCGCATCGGCTGGGCCCGCGACTCCGACGCCGACCAGCTCGCCCGGCTCACCCACGTCCCCGCCCTCGCCTGGGTCACCGTCTTCCTGCTCGTCGCCCTCGCCTGCCTCGCCCTCGGCGCGAGCTGGCTGCTCCAGCCCCTGCACTGACCCGCCCCGAGCAGCCTCCCGGAGGCGAGCGGGCGAACCCCGCCCCGAGCAGCCTCCCGGAGGCGAGCGGGCGAACCCCGCCCCGAGCCGAAGGGGCGCGCCGGTACCGAAAGGGAGACCGCGAGGGAGCGAGGCACGAGCGAGGGAGCACCGACCGTCGGCACCGGGTCCGAGCGCCCCGGAGGCGAGCGGGCGATTAGCAGCCCGTTCCGGTACGGCCCCTAGACTTGCCACATGACCGAGACCCCGTGGCCCGCCCCCGTCGCCACCAGCCCCGTCGACGCCACCGTCACCATCCCCGGCTCCAAGTCGGTCACCAACCGGGCCCTGGTGCTGGCGGCTCTCGCCGAGAAGCCCGGCTGGGTGCGCCGCCCGCTGCGCAGCCGCGACTCCCAGCTGATGGCCGACGGCCTGCGTGCCCTCGGGGTCACGATCGAGGAGACGGTCAACAACGACGCGGGCGGCACCGGCGGCGGCGAGGCCTGGCGGGTCTTCCCCGCGCCCGCGCTGCGCGGTCCGGCCTCCGTCGACGTCGGCAACGCCGGCACGGTCATGCGTTTCCTGCCCCCGCTCGCCGTCCTGGCCGACGGCCCGGTGCACTTCGACGGCGATCCGCGCTGCTACGAGCGCCCCCAGCACGGCGTGATCAACGCCCTGCGCGCGCTCGGTGCCCGGATCGACGACGGCGGCCGCGGCGCGTTCCCGCTCACCGTCCACGGCACCGGTTCCCTCGACGGCGGCCCGGTCGAGCTGGACGCCTCGTCGTCGTCGCAGTTCGTCTCGGCCCTGCTGCTGTCCGGTGCCCGCTACAACCAGGGCATCGAGGTCCGGCACGTGGGCGGCCCGGTGCCGTCGCTGCCGCACATCCGGATGACCGTCGAGATGCTGCGTCTGGCCGGGGCCCAGGTCGACGCCCCTGAGGACGGCGGCGAGAAGGACGTCTGGCGGGTCACCCCGGGTGCCCTGATCGGCCGCGACCTGGTGGTCGAGCCGGACCTGTCCAACGCCGCGCCGTTCTTCGCCGCCGCCCTGGTCACCGGCGGCCGCGTCACCGTGCGGGACTGGCCCAAGCACACCACCCAGCCCGGCGACCAGCTGCGCGAGATCTACACCCGGATGGGTGGCGCCTGCGAGTTCACCGACGAGGGCCTGCAGTTCACCGGCACCGGCCGGATCCACGGCATCGAGGCGGACCTGCACGACGTGGGCGAGCTGACCCCGGTGATCGCCGCGGTCGCCGCGCTCGCCGACTCCGAGTCCCACCTGTACGGCATCGCCCACCTGCGTCTGCACGAGACCGACCGGCTCGCGGCGCTCGCCAAGGAGATCAACGATCTCGGCGGCGACGTCACGGAGACCGAGGACGGTCTGCGGATCCGTCCGCGCCCGCTGCGCGGCGGGGTCTTCCACACCTACGAGGACCACCGGCTGGCCACGGCCGGCGCGGTGCTCGGCCTCGCCGTGCCCGGTGTCGGGGTGGAGAACGTCGCCACGACCGCCAAGACCCTCCCCGACTTCCCGGGGATGTGGGCGGAGCTGCTCGGCGGGGCGGGCGGCGCGGACGGAACGACGGCGGACGTCTGAGCGGGGACTGAGCACATGCGCCGCTACGGCAAGGACGCCGACGAGGACGACATCCGCAACCGCCCGGCCCGCCGGGGTTCCCGGCCGCGGACCAGGATCCGGCCCAAGCACGAGGACGCCGCCGAGGCGATGGTGCTGACCGTCGACCGGGGCAGGGTGACCTGCCTGGTCGACCCGGGCACCAAGCAGGAGCGCGAGATCATCGCCATGAAGGCCCGCGAGCTGGGCCGCAAGGGCGTCGTCGTCGGTGACGTGGTCAATCTGGTCGGTGACCTCTCCGGGGACGCCGACACCCTCGCCCGGATCGTCCGGGTCGAGGAGCGCAGCTCGGTGCTGCGGCGCACCGCGGACGACGACGACCCGTACGAGCGGATCGTGGTCGCCAATGCCGAGCAGTTGGCCATCGTCACCGCCCTGGCGGACCCGGAGCCGCGCCCGCGGCTGATCGACCGCTGCCTGGTGGCCGCCTACGACGCGGGCATGGAGCCGCTGCTGGTGCTCACCAAGGCGGACCTCGCCCCGGCCTCGACGCTGCTGGACTCCTACGCCACGCTCGGCATCCAGTACGTGGTCACCCGCCGCGACGAGCTGGAGACGACCGGCGCCGAGGCCGTCCGGGAGTACCTGCGCGGGCGGTCCACGGTGTTCATCGGCCACTCCGGTGTCGGCAAGACCACCCTGGTCAACGCGCTGGTCCCGGACCGTCAGCGGCAGACCGGCCGCGTCAACGCGGTCACCGGCCGCGGCCGGCACACCACCGTGTCGGCGCTCGCGCTGCGGCTGCCCCCGCCGCCGGGCGTCAAGCCGGGCTCCCGGAAGGCGCTGGACCCGGGCTGGGTGATCGACACCCCGGGCTTCCGTTCCTTCGGCCTCTCGCACATCGACCCGTCGCGGGTCATCCTCGCCTTCCCGGACCTGGAGCCGGGTACGGTCGACTGCCCGCGCGCGTGCAGTCACGACGAGCCGGACTGCGCGTTGGACGCCTGGGTCGCCGACGGCCACGCCGAGGCCGCCCGGCTCTACTCGCTGCGCCGTCTGCTGGCCAGCAAGGAGGGCGAGCTCGACTGAGTCCGGCGCGCCCCGCCGCTGTGCGGCGGGGTTCGCGGCCCGTTCGAGGTGTCGGACGGCGCCCGCCTGGTGATCATAGGAAGGTCGGGCCGGGCACGGTCCGACCGTCGATCCACTGGGAGGGCACGCGATGGCATGGGCCCTGGTGGTCCTGGCAGGCCTGCTGGAGACCGGCTTCGCGATCAACCTCAAGCTCAGCGAGGGCTTCACCAAGCTCTGGCCCACCATCAGCTTCTGCGCGTTCGCCCTCGGCAGCTTCGGCCTGCTCACCCTGTCCCTGAAGAGCCTGCCGGTCGGCCCCGCCTACGCGGTGTGGACGGGCATCGGCGCGGCCGGCACCGCCGTCTACGGCATGGTCTTCCTGGACGAGACCACCTCGGTGCTCAAGCTGGTCTCGATCTCCCTGGTGATCACCGGGGTCATCGGCCTCCAGCTCAGCGGCACGGCGCACTAGCGTCCCGGCGCGCACGGCGCCGGCTCCCGCCCGGGGAGCCGCCTGCGCGGTGCGGGCGGGCCCGACACCGCTCCGTCCCGCTCCGCGAGCCCGGCTGTGTCGATCGGGGCTGGCTCGCTAGGGTTTCGGGCATGGCCGATTACCACGACGATCTCCGACTCGCCCACGTCCTCGCCGACTCGGCCGACTCGGTCACCCTGGAGCGCTTCCGCGCCCTCGACCTGAAGATCGAGACCAAGCCCGACCTCACCCCGGTGAGCGACGCCGACAAGGCTGCCGAGGAGCTCGTGCGCAGCGTGCTCCAGCGCGCCCGCCCGCGCGACGCCGTCCTGGGCGAGGAGTTCGGCCTGCAGGGCTCCGGCCCGCGCCGCTGGGTGATCGACCCGATCGACGGCACCAAGAACTACATCCGCGGGGTCCCGGTCTGGGCGACCCTGATCGCCCTGCTGGAGGACGGCCCGGACGGCGTCGAGCGCCCGGTGGTCGGCATCGTCTCCGCCCCGGCGCTGCAGCGCCGCTGGTGGGCGGCCAAGGGCCTCGGGGCCTTCGCGGGCCGCAGCCTGACGAAGGCCTCCCGGATCCACGTGTCCGGCGTCTCCCGGATGGAGGACGCGTCCTTCTCCTACTCCTCGCTCACCGGCTGGGAGGAGCGCGGCCGCCTCGACCCGTTCCTGGACCTCACCCGCGCCTGCTGGCGCACCCGCGCGTACGGCGACTTCTGGTCCTACATGATGGTCGCCGAGGGCGCCGTCGACATCGCCGCCGAGCCCGAGCTGTCGCTGTGGGACATGGCGGCCAACTGCGTGATCGTCGAGGAGGCCGGCGGCCGCTTCACCGGCCTGGACGGCGTCCCGGGTCCGGGCGGCGCCGACGCCGTCGCGTCCAACGGCCTGCTGCACGAGGAGACGCTGCGCCGACTGAGCGTCTGACGCAGCGCCGGCCGGGCGTCCGACGCCGCGCCGACGTGGTGCGGCCCCCTCGGCCGGTGGGAGCCGGTCGAGGGGGCCGCCGTTCATCCGGGCCGGGTGCTACTGCTTGCGCAGCTCCCGGACCGCCGCGTCCAGCCGCTGCCCGTAGTCGGCGTCGGCCTTGCGGAAGTTGTCGACCGCCCGCTCCACGATGTCCTCGCGGTCGGCGGAGACCTTGGCGATGAAGCCGGCCAGGTTGGCGATCAGCCGCTGCTTCTCGTCCTCCGAGAACAGCCGGTACAGGGTGCCGGCCTGCACGAAGTCGTCGTCCTCGGCGTGTGCGGGCGTCGCGTGGGTGCCGGTGGTGCCGTCGACGGCGGTGGCGGCCCACAGCGGACGGCCGGTCTGCACCGGGCCGCCGAAGCTGTTCGGCTCGTAGTTCTTCTGCCGTCCGTGGCGCCCGTCGTACAGGTGGCCGTCGCGGCCGTTGGTGCGGGCCTCGGTGGCGTGCGGGCGGTTCACCGGCAGGTGGTCGGCGTTGATGCCGACCCGGTAGCGGTGGGCGTCGGCGTACGCGAACAGGCGGCCCTGGAGCATCTTGTCCGGGGACGGGCCGATGCCGGGCACGAAGTGCGCCGGGGAGAAGACCGACTGCTCGACCTCGGCGAAGACGTTGTCGGGGTTGCGGTTGAGCTCCAGCCGGCCGATCTCGACCGGCGGGTAGTCGGCGTGCGGCCAGACCTTGGTCAGGTCGAAGGGGTTGAAGCGGTAGGCCGCGGCGTCGGCCGCGGGCATGATCTGGACCTGCACCGTCCAGCTGGGGTACTCGCCGCTCTCGATCGACCGGCGGAGGTCACGCTGGTGGCTGTCCGGGTCCTCGCCGGCGAGGGTGTTGGCCTCGGCCTGGGTGAGGTTGCGGATGCCCTGGTCGGTCTTGAAGTGGTACTTGACCCAGAAGTGCTCGCCGGCCTCGTTCTGCCACTGGTAGGTGTGCGAGCCGTAGCCGTTCATGTGGCGGTAGGAGGCCGGTATGCCGCGGTCGCCGAAGAGCCAGGTGACCTGGTGGGTCGCCTCGGGCGACAGGCCCCAGAAGTCCCAGACGTTGTCGGCCTCCTGCGAGCCGGTGTACGGGTCTCGCTTCTGGGTGTGGATGAAGTCGGGGAACTTGATGGCGTCCTTGATGAAGAACACCGGGGTGTTGTTGCCGACGAGGTCGTAGTTGCCCTCCTCGGTGTAGAACTTCAGCGCGAAGCCGCGCGGGTCGCGCACCGCGTCGGCCGCGCCGAGGTTGCCCGCCACGGTGGAGAAGCGCAGGAAGACCTCGGTCTGCTTGCCGACCTCGGACAGGAACGCCGCCCTGGTCCAGGGCGTGACGTCGGCGGTGACCGTGAAGGTGCCGTACGCACCGGCGCCGCGGGCGTGCACCACGCGCTCCGGGATCCGCTCGCGGTTGAAGTGCGCGAGCTTCTCGAACAGCAGCTGGTCCTGGATCAGTGCCGGGCCGCCGGTGCCCGCGGTCTCGGTGTTCTGGTTGTCGGCGACGGGGGCACCCGCCTCCGTGGTGAGGGTCGGGCGCAGCTCGTCCTGCGTGGTCATAACGGGTGCCTCCACGGGGTCCGGTCGTGATGACACGATCCTAACTTGGACTTTGTCCAAGTCAACACTGGAATCAATCCCGGACGGTGACTTAATCTGGTGGACATGGACGACCTGCTGGAGAGACTGCGCGAACGCGGCTGGCGGCTGACCTCGCAGCGGCGGGTCGTGGCCGAGGTCCTCGGCGGCGAACACGTCCACCTCACCGCCGACGAGGTGCACGCCCGCGCCGCGGCCCGGCTGCCCGAGATCAGCCGCGCCACCGTCTACAACACGCTCGGCGAACTGGTCGCCCTCGGCGAGGTCCTGGAGCTCGCCACCGACGGCCGCGCCCGGCGCTACGACCCCAACGCGCACCGCGCCCACCAGCACCTGGTCTGCTCCGGCTGTGGCGCGATCCGCGACGTCCACCCGCACGGCGACCCGCTCGCCGCGCTGCCCGCCGCCGAGCGCTTCGGGTTCGCGGTCACCGCCGCCGAGGTCACCTATCGCGGCCTGTGCCCCGACTGCCTTCCGCAGCACGGCGGTTGAGCCGCCGGCGCGCTCGCACCGACGGCGCCCCCGTACCGGCCCGGGCCCCGGCCCTGACCTGCCGCCGGACGCCCGCTACGCGCTCAGCTCGGCGTGCAGCGCGCCCAGCAGGCGCCCGGCCCGCTCCGCCACCTCGGCCGGCCCGTAGTCGATCGCCCGCCGGCACCAGTTCTCCGCCTGCACCGGCTCGCCCCGGCGCAGCGCCAGCAGCGCGAGCCGCAGCGCCGCCCGCCCGTGCCCGGCGTCCGCGGCCCGGGTGTACCAGAGCATCGCCTCGGCCTCCCTGTCCTGCCGGGCCAGCAGCAGCCCCAGGTTGAACGCGGCGCTGCGGCTGCCGGCCTCGGCGGCCCGCCGGTACCAGCTCTCGGCGATCTCCAGCGCCCCGCGCTCGGCTGCCCGCACGCCCATCCGCACCTGCGCCCGCCGGTGCCCGGCGTCGGCGGCCAGCGCGTACCAGTGCTCGGCCTCGGCGTCCGCGTCCCCGCGCCGGTCCAGCAGCGAGGCCAGCCGGAACGCGCCCTCCGCCGAGCCGCCCGCCGCGGCCTGCCGGTAGCGCTCCAGCGCCCCGGACAGGTTGCCGCGCTGCTCCTGGACGACGGCGAGCTGCAGCGCCGCCTCCCCGTGCCCCTCGGCGGCGGCCCGCGCGTACCACTCCTGGGCCTGCCGCTGCTCGCCGCGCCCGGCGTGCAGCACGCCCAGGTTGAAGGCGCCGTCCACACTGCCGGCCTCGGCCGCCTTGGAGAACCACGGCTCGGCGCCGGACTCGTCGCCGCGTTGCAGCAGCACCACGGCCAGCGCGTTGCAGGCCTCCCGGTGCCCGGCGTACGCGGCCCGGCGGTACCACTGCTCGGCCTGCTGCTCGCGGCCGGTGCCGGCGCAGAGCAGGCCGAGGTTGAAGGCGCCGTTCTGGTCGCCCGCGTCCAGCGCGGCGCGGTACCAGCGCTCGGCCTCCTTGGCCTCGCCGCGGCTCGCGTGCACCGCGCCCAGCGCGTTGGCGGCGTTGCCGTCCCCGGCCTCGGCCGCCTCCTGCCACCACTCGGCGGCGGCCGCGACGTCCCCGGCGTCGCGCAGCAGGAAGCCGAGCGCGCAGGCCGCGCGCGGCTCCCCGTTCTGCGCGGCCTGCCGGTACCAGCGGGCCGCCTCGTCCAGCAGCGACTGCTCGGTGCGGGCGCGCTCCTCCAGCAGCACGCCCAGGCGCAGCGCGGCGCGGGCGTGGCTGCGGGCGGCCGCGGTGCGGTACCAGGCCTCGGCGGTGTCCTTGTCCCCGGCGGCCTCGCGCATCCGGGCCAGCCGGTAGGCGGCCTCCCGGTGCCCGGCGTCGGCGGAGACCTTGAACCAGCGCTCGGCCCGGACGTCCCGCCGGTGCTCCATCAGGTCGCCCAGCGCGTAGGCGCCGAGCGGGTGCCCGTGGTCGGCGGCGAAGTGCAGCCAGTACTCGGCGGCCTCCTCCTCGCCCTGGTCGCGCAGCTGCAGCCCGAGCGCGTGCGCGGCCGGGGCGCTGCCCGCGACGGCGGCCTGGCGCCACCACTGGCCGGCCTCCGCCCGGTGGCCCTGCTGGTGCAGCAGCACGCCGAGGTTGTTGGCGGCGGAGCGCACCCCGGCCGCGGCGGCGGCGCGCAGGTACGGTTCGGCGTCCTCCAGGTCGCCGCGGCGCAGCAGCAGGGTGCCGAGCCGGGTCGCGGCGTCCGGGTCCCCGCCGTCGGCGGCCTGCCGGTGCCGGGCCTCCAGGGCGGCGGACTCGCGGGCGGCGAGCGCGGTCTCGAAGCTGGTCGGGTCCAGGCCCGCCGGGTCGAGCGCGGCGCCGGAGGGCGGCTCCTCCCCGGGCTGCTCCCCGTACGCGCCGACGGCGGCGGCGAACTGACGGGTGGACACGTGGACCAGGCTGTCGGGGCCGTAGCCCGGGGTGGGGCGTTCGGACAGGCCGCTGGTGCGCTGGGCCGGCAGGGCCCCGGGGCGGTTCTCGGGGCTTTCGGGGCTTTCCGCCCAGGCGTCGGTGTCCGCCTCGGGCGCCGCCGCGGACTTGGCGCCTGACTTGCCGATAAGCCTCATGCCGACTCCCGCTCCCCCAGAGTGTCGCGGCATCGTTCCCCGGCCTGCGGCCGGGGGGACTCCCAGGAGAGGCGCCGGACCCGACGGCTGATCAGCAGCCGTGCACCGTCCCCCGTGTGTCCCATCGTCGCATCACCTGCTACCCGCGTACACCTGCCCCGGCCGAATTCGAGCGGGGCCGACCCGAAGCCGACGAAATTGCTTCGGCGCTTTGTCGATTTCCCGACACTTCCACCCCACAAACCCCGCTGCCGTCCTCCTTGGCGACGGTCGATAGTACCGGAGCGGTTCCCACCGCTTACGGACGAGAGCGCTCCGGGAAACACCAGAGGCCCGGAGGAAGGATCCTCCGGGCCTCTGGCCTTTGTAGCGGGGACAGGATTTGAACCTGCGACCTCTGGGTTATGAGCCCAGCGAGCTACCGAGCTGCTCCACCCCGCGTCGGTAGGTGAACCATAGCACGGAAACGACAGGGGTCCGTCCGGGTGATCATCCGGGGCCCCGCACACGTCCGAACGGGAACGCCCGCCCACCGGAGCGGCGGGATACCGGCGGGCACGGGCAGCACCGGAGAACTCCGGGAAACACCGAAGGCCCGGAGGAAGAATCCTCCGGGCCTCCGGCCTTTGTAGCGGGGACAGGATTTGAACCTGCGACCTCTGGGTTATGAGCCCAGCGAGCTACCGAGCTGCTCCACCCCGCGTCGGTAGGTGAAC
>NZ_JBHWBZ010000099.1:0-10954 GCF_042735475.1 Kitasatospora sp. NPDC059577
GCCGGCCGCCGCACCCGGCCCCCCGGCCCCCGCCGCCCCGGGGCCGGGCGCCCCGGGGGGGGGCGCCCCCGCCCCCGCCCCCCCCGCGCGCCGGGCCACCGCCCGCCCGGGTCCCGCCCCCTCCGGCGGAGACGCGGCGCTGCCCGTGATCGGGCAGAACCGGGGCACCGGCCGCACGGACGGCTGCGTGAAGCCCTCCGACAAGGACACCGACCGGATGCCCTGGGCGCAGGCCTTCCTGCGCCCCGAGGCCGCCTGGCAGCTCGGCCGCGGCGCCGGGGTGACCGTCGCCGTCGTCGGCTCCGGGGTCGACCCGGCCTCCGGCGTCCTGGGCGAACGCCTGGTGCCGGGGCCGCGCGAGTACGGCGACGGCGGCTCCACCCGCGACTGCGTCGGCCACGGCACGTTCCTGGCCGGGCTGATCGCCGCCCGCCACCGCGACGGCGTCGGCTTCACCGGCATCGCCCCCGAGGCGCGGATCCTCGCCGTCGCCGTGACCGACGACGCCGGGAACACCACCGCCGCCCTGCTGGCCAGGGGCATCCGCGACGCGGCCGACGGCGGCGCCCGGGTGATCGCGGTCGCCCTGCCCGTCACGGCGGGCAACGAGGACCTGGCCGGCGCGGTCCGCTACGCCGACGGCAAGGGCGCCCTGGTGGTCGCCCCGGCCGCGCCCGACCAGGGCGGCGGCTCCGCGGCCGCCGCCCAGGCCCCCGCGGAGGTGCTCACGGTGTCCGACCTGGCCCCGAACGGCGCCCCGCCCAGCGGTGGTTCGGACTCCGGCGGCTCGGGCGGATCCGGCGGGTTCGGTGGTTCGGGCGGCTCCGGTGGTTCGGGCGGCTCCGGCGGTTCGGGCGGGCTCGGTGGCCCGGGCGGTTCGGGCGGGCTCGGTGGCCCGGGCGGTTCGGGTGGCTCCGGTGGTGCCTCCGGCGGGGCCGGGCGGATCGACCTGGTCGCCCCGGGGGACGCCATGATGAGCGTCGGGCCCGGCGGCAAGGGCTACTTCACCGGCTCGGGGCCCAGCTTCGCCGCCGCCGTGGTGGCCGGCACCGCCGCCCTGGTCCTCGGCTACCGGCCCGACCTCGGCCCGGCCCAGCTGAAGGACCGCCTGACCGCCACCGCCTACCACCCGGGCACCGCCCTGCCGGACCCCCGCCTCGGCTACGGCACGGTCGACCCGGCCGCCGCCGTCGGCGCCCCGGCGCCCGCCGCCGCGCCGACCACCCGCCCGGCCCCGACCGCGGCCGCACTCCAGCCGCCGCCCCCGGACCCGGCCGGCCGCGAGGCGATCGTCACGGCGGGCGCCGTCCTCACCGCCGTGGCCCTGATCACCGGCACCGCCCTGGTCTGCACGGCCGGCCGCCGCCGCGCCTGGCGCCCCGGCCGCTGGCAGGCCTGACCCGCCCGCTTCCGGCCGCCGGCAGGTTCGACCCGCCCGCCCCGGCGGGGGCTTGAGGACGGGCCCGAGAGCCCGTCGACGAACCCCCGCCGGCGCGGCGCCGCGCCCCGGCGGAAGGCCTCGCGCGCTCCGACAGGGCCCGCCGGGCCGAGCCGGTCCGCCGTTTCCACGTGATCCCGTTCAGCACCGGCCGGCCGGCCGAGCGCCGCCCGGCCCACGACCCCCGAACCGGGCAGGAAACGCGGCAGCACGGCCCGCCCGGCGTCCGAAGGCTCATGACGGCGCACCACGACCGGTACGACCTCCCGTCACGTGACCGGCCCCGAAGGCGGTCCCTACCAGGTGGGAACGGGCCCGCCCCCGAAGCCCACGGGCTGCGCGAAGCCTGCGGGGTGCGCGGGGTGCGCGAGGCTCGCGGGCTGCGCGGCGTCGAGGCTCATCCCCTCGGCGACCGCGGCGGCGAGTTCGAGGTGGGCACGGCGGGTGCGGTGGCGGAGCTTCGCGGGGTCGAACGTCCCGCCGAGGGCCAGGTGCTCGTCGAAGGGCAGGACGACCGCGGCCCGGCACAGCCGCTCGAAGTGCGCCACCAGGTTCTCCGCCTTCACCATCCGGCCCGTGCCGCGGACGCCGGAGATCAGGGTCACGCTGCGCCACGCCAGCGCGCCGTACCCGTTCGCGTGCAGCCACTCCAGGGTGGCGCCGGCGCCGCTCGCGCCGTCGACGCTGGTGGTGGCGGCGATGACCAGCTGGTCGGCGAGGTCGAGCACGGCGCTCATGGACCCGTGCAGCAGGCTGGTGCCGCAGTCGCTGAGGACGATCGGGTACTGGCGGGCGAGCAGGTCGACCAACTGCCGGTAGTCCTCGCCGCCGAAGCCGGTGGCGACCGCCGGGTCCGGGTCGTTGGCCAGGACCTCCAGCCCGCTGGAGGTCAGCGAGGTGAAGCGGCGGATGTCCATGTAGCCGGTGATCGAGGGCGCGACGGCCAGCAGGTCCTGGACGGTGGCCGCGGTCTCCCGGTGGACCCGCTGGCTCAGGGTGCCGGTGTCCGGGTTGGCGTCGACGGCGATCACCTTGTCGGACCGGGTCTCGGCGAGGACGGAGCCGAGCGCCAGCGTCGCGGAGGTCTTGCCCACCCCGCCCTTGAGGCCGACGACCGCGATCCGGTAGGAGCGCTGCAACGGCGTGCGGATGACGGCCTCCAGCCGCTCCCGCTCGCCCCGGCCGAGCGTGGTGCCCCGGCCGATCCCGCGCAGGCCCCGCCGCGCGGCGGGCGCGGCGTGTATGGCGGGCGCGTTGACCGCCTGCGCGGGCAGCGCGGGGGGAGCCGCCTGGACGGGCGGAGCCGGGTGGACGGGCAGCGCGGGGGGAGCCGCCTGGACGGGCGGAGCCGGCGGAGCCAGGTGGACGGGCGGCGCGGGGGGAGCCGTCTGGACGGGCGGAGCCGGCGGAGCCAGGTGGACGGGCGGCGCGGGCGGCACGGCGAGGAGCACGGCCGGCGGCGGCAGGTGCGGCGACGGTGGCGGCAGGTGCTGCGGCGGCAGGGGCGGGGGCGGCGCCTGCAAGGGGAGTGCGGCGGGCAGCGGCCGGGCCTCCGGAGGCACCAGCACCGTGCCCATGGCGTCCAGGGGCCGGTGCCCCCGGGTCTCGGTCCCCGGCAGGAGCGCGGGCTCCGGCAGCGGTGCGGCCTCCGGCAGGAGCGCAGCCCCCGACAGCGGTGCGGCCTCCGGCAGGAGCGCGGGCTCCGGCAGCGGTGCGGCCTCCGGCAGGGGTGCGGCCTCCGGCCGGGGAGACACGGGCCCGTACCCGGGGGCGAGGTCCCAGTCCGCGTCCTGCTCCAGTCGCCGTACCCGCTCGATGACCATGTGGTCGCCCGCCACGCCATCGCCTCCTGTCACCACATGTGCCCGACCCCCCGCCAACCTCCTCAACGGCCCGGGGCGGCGAACCCGTTCAACTCCGGAACCCGCGACCCCGGGCAGGCCGGAGGAGGAAGGGGCAGGCAGGTCGGGGCAGGAAGGGGAACCGGGCGGCGCCGTCAGGGCAGCGGCTGGTCGACCGCCGCGGCGACCAGGGCGGGCAGCTCGCGCATGTCGGCGAAGGTGCGGGTCCCCGGCCCGGCCAGCCAGTGCGCGGGGGTCAGCCCGCCGTGGAAGCCCAACGACCGCATGCCGGCCGCGCGGGCGGCCGCCACCCCGTACTTGCTGTCCTCAACCACCAGGCAGGCGGCCGGCTCCACGCCCATCGCCGCGGCGGCGTGCAGGAACAGGTCGGGGGCGGGCTTGCCGTTCTCCACGTCCTCGGAGCTGAAGATCCGTCCGGCGAAGCGCGGCAGCAGGCCGGTCCGCCCGAGGGTGGCGCGCAGCCGCGCGTGGCTGCTGGAGGAGGCCACGCAGTCCGCCGCACCGGCCCGCTCCAGCTCCGCCAGGGCCGCCACCACCCCCTCCACCGGGGCCAGTTCGGCGGCGAACGCCTCGTCGTAGAGGTGCTGGAAGCGCTTGTCCCAGCCGGGCTCCAGCGGCACGCTCGCGTGCGCCTCGACCTCGGCGGACATGAAGGCGTGCGAGCGGCCGAGGAAACGTTCGACGATCTCCTCCTGCGTCAGCGGCCACCCCACCGCTTTCAGCACCTGCTCGTCCACCCGGACCGCCAGGCGTTCGCTGTCGAGCAGCACGCCGTCGCAGTCGAAGATCACCAGTTCGACGGGAAGGGACATGCCCGCCACCCTACGGGCCGCCGCGCACGGGGCGGCGGCGGGGGGTGACGGGCAGTCGGCCCGGGGCACTCGGCCCGAGGAAGTCGGCCCGGCCTGCGGCTCAGTGCGGGTGACCCAGGTACGGGAAGGCGGGCAGCAGGTCGGTGTGCGGGCCGATGTGGTCGGTGGGCACCTTGCCGTCGGTCAGCATCGACAGCCGGGCGGAGGTGACGTCGTCGCTCAGCGTGCGCCCGTTCGGATAGCCGGCCGGGCGGGTGCGGTCGTAGCGCAGGACGTCCGGCAGGACCACGCGCAGCTGCGCCTCGGCCGCGTCCGTCGTGTACTCGCCGAAGTGCTGGAGAACGGCCGTCCACGGCTCGCGGTAGGTCTGCCAGTCCTCGGCCGGCTCCCCGGCGTTGTACGCGTCCTTGACGTCCTCCTCGTTGAAGTACGCCGTCAGCGACGGGTGCGCGCCGCGGTCCACCGACACCAGCCCGCCGTCCTTGCGCACGCTCACCCGCGCCCACACCCCGATCTGCGGCGCCTCGCCGAACTCCGCCTCCGGCGCCTCCAGCACGATGCCGAACACGTTCTTGTCCGCGCCCCAGTCGACACCCGTCCACCGGAACTTGGCGACGATGCCGTCCAGGTCGGCGAAGAACGGGTCGCTGCGCAGCCCCGCGCTCACCCGGTACGGGCCCGCCTCGACCACCGCCGGGGTGCCCGTGAAGCTCACCGGCGCCCCCGACACCAGCGGCGCGCCCGTCGCCTCGTGCCCGCGCGCCCCCTCGCCGGTGGCGCGCCGCACCGTCATGGTCTGCGGCCCGTCGGCCGGGTCGGAGAAGGTGAAGCTGAAGGCGAGGTCGGCCCGGTTGTCACCGTCGGTGTCGACGTTGATCCGGTACACCGCCTCCGGGTGGAAGGCCTGCCCGCCGGTCGGCGCGATCGGGTTCACGTTCATGACCAGCACGGTCCGGCCCGGCTCCGGCGAGGCGAAGGCGAACAGGTCGGTCAGGTCCAGGCGCGCGTCGCCGTCGGGCGAGCGCAGGTTCGGTCCGCTGAGGTGATGGGACAAGACGGTCTCCGGCTTCGAGTGCGTGCGTGCTTCGACATGCTCCGAGCGCAGCGAGCGTGCCGGGTGCTCCGGGTGCTCCGAGCGTTCCGAGTGCTCCGAGCGTTCCGGGTGCTCGCGTGCGTGCGTGCTTCGTACGGACGGCCCCGCCCCTGTGGCCATTGCTAGCACGCCCGCCTGCCCCCGGCCCGCCCGCTGCGCCGCGCGGGCGAGGAGCCCGGCGCCGGCCCTCAGCCCTGCGGGGCCGGCTCGCCGAGGAGCACCGGCAGGGTGCGGTGCCCGTCGGAGACCAGCGAGTCGACGGGCCGCGGCTCGGTGCGCGGGGCGGGGGCGAGGCCGGGGAAGCGGTCGAAGAGCATGCGCAGCGCGGTCTGCCCCTCCACGCGGTCCGGCGGGGCGCCGAGGCAGAAGTGCGGGCCGTGGCCGAAGACGAGACGGTCCTTGGTGGGGCGGGTGACGTCGAAGTCCGCGCCGCTGTCGCCGTAGCGGGCGGGGCGGCGTCCGGCGGCGTAGGAGGCGAGGACCGCCTCGCCCCGGGCGGTGGTGGTCCCGCCGGGCAGCTCGATGTCCTCCACGGTGTAGCGCAGCGGCAGGTGGAGGGCCTGCGCCCGGCCGCCGCCGGATCCGGGGCGAACCCGCAGGTGAGCCGCCGGTGCGTCAGGGACCTCCCGCACGGCGGGAATCCGCCGTCTGGTAGGGATGGGCGCCGTGAACACGAACCTCTTCTCCCCGCCGGCGGCCG
Source organism: Kitasatospora sp. NPDC059577 (assembly GCF_042735475.1). Taxonomy (NCBI): domain Bacteria; kingdom Bacillati; phylum Actinomycetota; class Actinomycetes; order Kitasatosporales; family Streptomycetaceae; genus Kitasatospora; species Kitasatospora sp. NPDC059577. The sequence goes on from NZ_JBHWBZ010000099.1 coordinate 5,906, forward strand.
CCGGGGCCGCCGCGATCCGCCGCCTCACCGGGCCCGGGTACCGGGCGCCGCTCCTGCTGGGGGCGGTGCTGGCCGTCGTGGCGGCGGCGCCGGGCGGATTCCCGCACTCGGCCGCGACGTTCCTGACGGCGATCACCGGGATGTTCGCGATGATCCCGCTCGCCGTGGTCCGGGTGTTCCCGGTGCCGGTGGGGGTGCTGCTGCTCGCCCTGGCCGTGGCGGTTCCGGCCGCCTCGCCCGCCGTGCGCCGCCGGGTGCGGCGCTTCCACCGGCCCGGCAACAGCGCACTGCTGGGCGGCCTCCTCGCCTCGGCCGCGGTCGTCGCGGGCTCCAGCGTGCCGGGCCTGGACTACGGCCTGGGCGGGGCGGGCCTGGCGGCACTGGTCGTGCTGCCGCTCGCCTGGACCGCCCGGCAGCTGGTGCTCACGGCGAACGGGCGGACGGCGAACGCTGCGGCGCCGAACGCTGCGGCGCCGAACGGCCCGACGGTGTTCGGCCCGGCGAACGGCCTGACGAACGGCCCGACGGCGAACGGCCCGACGGCCCGCGCCGGGAACGCCCCACGGCCGCGCGGCCCGTGGCGCTGGGCGCTCGTGCCACTGGCGGCCGTCGCCGCGGTGACGCTGGCCGGCTCCGAGGTGCCCCGCGAGGCCCGGCTCGCGCTGGCCAGGCCCGCCCTGACCGCCGCCGCCGAGCAGGCCCTCGACGGCGGCACGGCCCGCTACGCCTCCGGCTGGATCGGCGGCCTGCCCATCAGCAGCGCCGAACTCGTCGGCGGCGGCGTCAAGTTCACCGTCTCCGGGACGGGCGTGTTCGCCGCGCACGGCTACGCCTACTTCCCCTCGGGTGTCTCCGTCCCCCTCGGGTACACCCCGGTCGGCGGCCACTGGTACGAGTGGTCGGGGCCCGACCACTTCTGACCTCGGAGGCTGCGTGCCATTCCGTGGAGGCGCGCTACCCGGAGTGGGCCGCCCGGGCCGCCGCGTCGTCGGCCGCGTCGCCGGTTGCCCGGACGACGGGTGTGGTGTGCCGGGCGATCAGGGCGCGCAGTGCGTCGGGGGAGGAGGTGCCGCGCTTGGGCTACGAGTGGTCGGGGCCCGACTACTTCTGACCTCGGAGGCTGCGTGCCACTTCCGTGGAGGCGCGCTACTTCGAGTGGGCCGCCCGGGCCGCCGCGTCGTCGGCTGTGCCGCCGGTTGCCCGGACGACGGGTGTGGTGTGCCGGGCGATCAGGGCGCGCAGCGCGTCGGGGGAGGAGGTGCCGCGCTTGGGCAGGGTGAGGAGGCAGTTGCCGCTGCTGTTCAGCACCACGAACAGGCGCTCGGTCTCCAGGGAGCGCGGGACCCGCGTCCAGGGCAGGACGCGGGTGCCGCGCGCGTCGGTGACGCTCACCCCGGTGGCGTCCACCACCGCGCGGTACTCGCCGCCGCGCCGGGCGGCCCGCCGCTGCGCCGAGAAGACCTGGTAGCGCGGCGCGAGCAGGGCCAGTGCCACGAGCGCGGCGGCCGTCAGCGCGTCCGGGACGCCGGCCTCGCCTTCGGCCGCCTTCAGCACGCCGCCGAGCGCGGCGATGACGGCGGGCACCCACACCAGCACCCGCACCAGCCGACCCGCGGTGGTGTGCCGGGCCTGGGCGGCGAACGCCTCCCGGAAGTCCTCGGCCGTCGGCGCGTACGTCAGTTCCACCCGCTCCTGCTCCACCGCTTGTTCTCCTCGATCCGCTGTCCGGCTGATCCACTGTCCGGGGCGGCGGATCCTAGCAAGGGGCCGGCCCGGCGGAACCGGGCGGTCACCCCCGTGACCAGCAGCTTTTCACTTTCCTGCGCCCGCATGCCGCCACCGGGCCCACCCGCTACCCGTGCTCCGCCGGTCACGGTCCGGACACCCTGCTGCCCTCCCGGGCGACCCCGGGGTCGACTGGCAGCCGCAGTTCCTCGGCCGGCCCCTGGCGCAGCGGCGCCGCGACCGCACCGGTGCCGCCGAAGCAGGCCAGCGGCCCGCCCGCCGTTCCTCGGCCCGCGTTACCGTCGCGGCGAGTCCCCCGTCCAGGGCGTGTTGTGAAAATGATCGAGCTCGCCGCCTGGCAGCTCACAACCCGCGAATGGCTTCGGCCAGGTCAGGGCCGTAGGAAGCCCAGCAAATGACTGAGCCGTCGGGGTCGAGCTGCCCCATGAACCAGCCTTCACCAACTCTTGCAAGGCACATGTCATAGCTATGGAAGGCAATGATGACGTCGGGCTGGAGGACGTCATAGTCGGCGAAGCCGTGCTGTTCGACGACGACGAGTCGGTCAAGCGAGAGCAGATCCGCTTTGGCGTCATCCGATGCGGAGCGGACCTGCTCGATCGTCCATCCGTCGGGAAGAAGTGCGTTCACTGCCGCATGGTCGCAACGAACGGTGTCTCGCAGCCATTCGTTACTGACCTCGGCTCGTCAGGGTGAACCTTCTCGAAGTCCCTGATCGGTGCGGTGCGGTGGCTGTATCCGGTGGTGGGTGAGATATGCGGATGGGGGCGGGTTGACCGCCGTGGGACGGGTGCGCTGGGAGTCGGTGCGGATGCAGGCCGCCGAGTTGTTCGAGCAGAGAGTCAAGCCGCCGGAGGTCAGGCGGCACAGGAGCTGAGGTTCCTGGGCGGTCAATTCGGCTGCTACGTAGCCGAATCCGGATCGGAGGCGGACCGTGATGGCGTTCACGTGCGGCCGGGGTTCGCGGGCGTGGCGGTTCAGGCGCCGGCGCAGGTGGTGCTGCATCGATTCCGGTGGGTTCTTCGGCACGGGCCCATCCTGCCGGGTGTGGCGTCGGCGGGGGCCGGTCGTTGTCGGTCGGGTTTGCGTGCTGTCGTCCGTGGCGGCTCTTCCGCGCCTGGCACGTTGGTTCACCGGTCCGTCACACGTGCCGCGGCCGGCCGCCCTGTGCCGCCCGTGCCGCGCATTTCGACGGCCTTGCTGGAAGGTGCTGGTGAGGAAGGAGTTTTGACGATCTGTCGGGATGTGGGTGGACGGGTCTTCCGTTCGGGCAAACGGGGGGGGGGGGGGGGGGGGGGGGGCCCGGGGCCCGCCCCCCCCCCCCCCCCCCGCGCGGCCCCCCCGCTCCCGCCCCCCACCCCGAGCCCCCCACGTTGCCGTGGCCGACCCGGCCGACCCGGCCGACCCGGCCGACCCGGCCGGCCTGGCCGTCAGGCCGAGGGCAGTGCTCCCAGGGCGTGCAGGCCGGTGCGGCTGCCGCGGAAGACCGCCGACCCGGTGGCGGCCAGGAACACCTTGGTGTACTCGGTGCCCCCCGTGAGCCGTTCCGGTTCGTCCCGCCAGCGCGGCCGGCCGGTCGCGAGGTCGAACGCGAACAGCCGGTCGTCGTTCGTCCCCACGTAGACGCTGCCGTCCGCGGCGGTCATCGAACTCATCCCGCGCCCCAGGCCCATGGGAACGTTCGCCGTCCACATCGTGTCGCCGGTCCGCGTGTCCAGGGTCGTCAGCCGGTCCCCGCTGAGCAGGCACACCGATCGGTCGGCGACCGACAGCGGGCCCGCCACGGGCAGCCGTCCGCGCTGCCACAGCACCCGCCCGGTGGCCGCGTCCAGTGCGAAGACCGTCGAGGAGGCCGCCCCCGGGTCGGTCTGTCGCACGTGCACGACGCCCTGGTGGACGACGGGAGCGTCACCGACGGCGGCGACGGCGTCCTGGGCCCAGCGCCGTTCGCCGCCGTGCGCGTCGTACGCGAGGATCCCGCCGTAGCGGCCCGCGGTGTACACGGTGTCCCCGGCCAGTGCCAGGATGCCCGAGGCGCCGGGGTCGCTGCTCCAGCGCAGCGCGCCGGAGGCCGCGTCGTGGCAGTGCAGCGAGGTGCCGTGGGCGGTGAACACGCTGCCGCCGCCGACGACGGGCTGCTGCTGCCACGCGGACTCGTCCCAGTCCGGCAGCGGCGCCTCCCACCGGGGCTCGCCCGTCGCCGCGTCGAGGACGTGCACACCGCTGGTGGAGACCACGCACACCACGCCGTCTCCCGAAGCCAGCGGCCAGCCGCCCGAGTTGGCCAGCTGCCAGCCGTCCAGGGCGTCCACGGGCGGTGCCGCCCCGACCGCCCGGCTCCAGCGCACCGCGCCGGTGCGCGGGTCGAGGGAGCGCACGCTGCCGTCGTATCCCGAGGTGAACAGCGCCTGCTGCGGTCCGGCGGGCTGTCCGGCGGGCTGTTCGGCGGGATCGCCGGGCCCGGCGGCCAGGACGACCCGGCCGCCGAGGTCGGGCGAGCTCCACAGCCGCGGGCCGCGCACGTCGCCCCGGCGTGCCCACCAGCCGACTCCGCCGGCGACGGCGAGCGCGCCGAGGCCTCCGGCGGCGCTCAGCAGCAGTCTCCTGCGGTCGGGCCGAGCGGGCTGCGGGGGTGCCGGCGGGGCGGGGGGCTGGTGCTGGGTGGTGTCGGAGTTCACGACGGACATGACTTTCGGGTACGGACCTCTGGTTCCCGGGGCGGACGGGCGGCGACTAGAAGGTGGTCCAGTCGTCGTGGTCCGGGGTGCCGAGGGTGCGGACGCGCTCGCCGGCGGCGTCGTCGAAGGTGTCGGTGGCGATCTTGAACGACTGGCCGTTGGGGCGGAGCCCGAACAGGGTGACCTTCTCGTTGCTCTGGCCGGTCAGGTCGAGGTGGATGCACTGGCCGGGCGGCACGACCGTGGTCGACAGGTTGCCGCGCTTCTCGAACACCGCGTAGGACCCGTAGGTGCCGCCGGAGCAGAGGGTGAAGTCCGGCGCGAGCGTGGGCTTGGAGGTGGGCGTCGCCCGGGCGGCCACCGGCTTCGCCGCGTTCGACGCGCCGGTCGCCGGGGCGGCGGTGGCGGTGGCGGCCGCGGCGAGGCCGACGGCGGAGATCAGGCCGGCGGTCAGCAGCAGGCCGGTCGTCCGGACGGAGCGGGGGGTAGCGGGCACGGGTCCTCCAGGGCTTGTGAAGCGGGGGGGGGGGGTCGGCGCCGCCCGCGACGCCCCCCACCCCACGCAGGACGCCCAGGTCGGCGGCCACCCACACCCGCACGCACCCACACGCGCGCGCGCGGCGAG
>NZ_JBHWBZ010000099.1:10964-20306 GCF_042735475.1 Kitasatospora sp. NPDC059577
CGCGATCGCCCCCGGTGTGCGCGCGGGGGGGGGGGGGGGGGGCCGGCGGGGGGCCCCCGGGGGGTGGGGGGGGGGGGGGCGCCCCCCGCCCCCCCCCCCCCCCCCTCAACGGGCCCTTTCGGCGCGAAGGTTCACCGCGCTCATGCCAAGGACGGCCCCTGGCCGTGCTGCCCGAGCCCGTCGCGCAGCAGGTCGAAGGCCCGTTCGGTCGCGCGGACGGCCTCCGGGTAGTGCTCGTCGGCGGAGGTGCCGGCCGCCAGGCGTTCCTGGTTCATGACCGCCAGTTCCCGCTGCACCGCGATCACCTGGACGGCCGTCAGGCGCGCGGTGAGCGGTTCGACGTCGGCTTCCCGCAGGGCCTCCTCCAGGGCGTCGCTGCCGCGCGTCGTGTACCGGATCAGCCGCGCGGCCAGGCTCTCGGTGTCGGCGATCAGGCGCAGGAAGGCCATGACCCCGGGGTCGTCGCACAGGCCGGTGTTGGGGTCGCGGTGTGCCAGGGCGTCGAGCAGGGCGGCCCGCAGCGCCTCCAGTGGGGGTTGTCCGGCGGGGCGGGCGCGGACGGTCCGGGCGGCCTCGTTCTCGTGGTCGGCGAAGCGGTGCAGTACGAGGTCCTCCTTGGTGGGGAAGTAGGCGAAGAGGGTGCGCCGGGAGACCTCGGCGGCCTCCGCGATCTCGGTGATCGAGACCTGGTCGAAGCCCTTGTCGAGGAAGAGGCGGATCGCGGTGTCGGCGATCGTCTCCCGGGTGCGTTCCTTCTTGCGTTCCCGCAGGCCCATCGGCTGATTCATGCACTCAGTCTACCTCGTGGTAGACTGAGTGCAGATTTGCACTTGGTTCTTCTTTTTGGAGGTCGTCGTGCGTACCGAGGTCATCGTCGTGGGAGCGGGCCCGACCGGGCTGATGCTGGCGTACGAGCTGACGCTGGCCGGGATACCGGCCGTCGTGCTCGAAAAGCGCTCCACCCCCGACACCCAGTCCCGGGCCGGATCCCTCCAGCCCCGCACCGCCGAAGTGCTCGACCTGCGCGGACTCCTCGAACCGCTGCTCACCCCGGAGGCGTCCGACGCCGCCACCGGCCACTTCGCCACCCTGCCCGTCGAACTGGACTGCCGCCCCTGGCGCACCCGCCACCCCCGCCCGGTCACCGTCCCGCAGACCCGGCTGGAAGCCCACCTCGAACACCTCCTCACCGAGCGCGGCGTCCCCGTCCTGCGCGGCCACGAGGTCACCGCCGTCCACCAGGACCCGGACGGCGTCACCGCCCACTGGCACACCGACGCCGGCCCCGACGCCACCCCCGGCGACGGCCTGATCCGCGGCAGCTACCTCGTCGCCTGCGACGGCGGACACAGCACCGTCCGCCGGCTCCTGGACGTCCCCTTCCCCGGCCGCGAACGCCGGATCTCCTCCGTCGCCGCCGACCTCACCCTCGCTTCCCGCTCCGACACCGTCCCCACCGGACGCGGGCACTTCAGCCGGTACACCCGCTCGGCCGGCGGCTACCACACGATCCTGCACCCCGTCGGCCCCGACCGGTACCGGCTCCTGTTCGGCAAGCTCTCCGGTGACGGCCCCGACCACCGCTCACCCGTCCACCCCGACGAGGTCCGCGAAGCCCTGCACGCCGCCTACGGCCCCGACACCGAACTGGGCGAACTGCACGCCGCCTCCCGCTTCGGCGACGCCGCCCGCCAGATCGAGCGCTACCGCGAAGGCCGCGTCTTCTTCGCCGGCGACGCCGCCCACATCCACATGCCCGTCGGCGGACAGGGCATCAACCTCGGCCTCCAGGACGCCGTCAACCTCGGCTGGAAGCTCGCCGGCACCATCCACGGCTGGGCACCCGCCGACCTGCTCGACAGCTACCACCACGAACGGCACCCCGTCGCCGCCCGCGTCCTGCGCCACACCCGGGCCCAGGCCGTGATCATGAACGCCGGCCGGGACGAGGAGATCGGCACGGTCCGAGAACTCGTGACCGACCTGCTCCACCTGCCCGACACCAACCGGTACGTCGCCGGCATGATGTCCGGCCTCGACCTCCACTACCCCGGCGTCGGCCCCCGGCTGATCGACCTCGACCTGACCACCCAGGACGGCCCCACCCGGGCCAGCAGCCTGATGCACTCCGGCCGCGGCCTGCTGCTCTCCCTCGACGGCCGGACCCGCCCGGTCGGCGACCGCTCCGACCGCGTCGACCACGTCGTCGCCACGACCGACGAGGACCTCGACGGCGCCACGGCCCTCCTGGTCCGCCCCGACGGCTACCTCGCCTGGACCGACACCGACGGCACCCCGCTCGACACCGCCCTCGCCCGCTGGTTCGGCTGAGCCCCCGTCACCCCGCGGCGCGGCCGCCGGGGGCGGTGCGGTGCGGCCCGGGCCGACCGGGCAGGGGCCGCCCCGCCGGTGACCGCGGCGGGCGGAAAACCGGTGGGGCGACCCCGCCCCGGTCTGCCACGATCGCCCGATGGGTGCATTGGATGCGGTGGCGGCCAGGGTCGCCGGCGGGGCCACCGTCGAGTTCCGGCCGAGCGGTTCCTCGATGGTCCCGTTGATCCGCAGCCGCCAGCCGGTGCGCGTCGCCCCCGTCGACCCCGCCCGGCTCGAACCGGGCGACATCGTCCTCGCCCGCGTCGCCGGAACCGTCTACCTGCACCTGGTGTCGGCCGTCGACCCGGCCCGCCGACGCGTGCAGATCAGCAACAACCGGGGCCGCGTCAACGGCTGGACCGGCCACGACCGCGTCTTCGGCATCTGCGTCGCCGTCGACGGCACCCCCCGGCCCGGCGCCACGGACAAGACCACCGCCCCGCCGTGACCGGACGGTGAGCCCCCGTCACCCCGCCGGAACGCCCCGCCCGCCCCGCACCGCCGGGCCGGACCCGGCCGCCCGGATCGGCGCTGGCGGGAACGCATGCCGCGCTATAGCGTGGGGTCCCGTCCGCGCCGCTGGACCCCCACCGCGCGAACAACGAGAAGAGAAGCAAGAAGCCGAACCCAGGACAGGACGCAATGCCGGCAGAGACACCACCCACCGGGAACCACACCGGCCGCAGTGCGCAGCCCGCGATGCGGGCCTCCCACGCGGACCGGGACCGGGTGGCCGAACTGCTGCGGATCGCGGCGGGCGACGGCCGCCTGACCGCCGACGAACTCGACGAGCGCCTCGAAGCCGCCCTGTCCGCGCGCACCGTCGACGAACTCGCCGACCTCACCGTCGACCTGCCGCCCGTGTCGCAGTCCGGCGGCGCCGTGACGGACGTCAAGGACCTCCTGCGGATCGACCAGAAGTGGGCCACCGTCAAACGGACGGGACGCTGGGTCGTGCCGCGCCGCATCGAACTCTCCGTGGAGTGGTGCGACGTGACGCTCGACTTCACCGAGGCGGTCATCACCCAGGACACCCTGCGGATCGACCTCGACATGCGCGGCAAGACCCTGACGCTGATCACCGGGCCGGGCATCACGGTCGACGTCGACGCCCTGGCACTGGAGTTCGCCAACGTCAGGAACCGCCAGACCCAGGACGCCGGCACCCCGACCACGCTGCGCGTCGAACTGGCCGGCCACAAGAGCTTCGGCCGCGTCGTCGTGCGCCCGCCACGCCGCCCGGCCGGCCGCTGGATCCGCCGGGGCACCCCCGCCCTGCCCAGCGCCGACTGACCCGCCCACGACCCCGCCGACGGCCCCGACTGCGTGCGACACCCGGATGACGATTTACTTCTACGGCGCCGACGACGTCCCGTACGGCTGCTTCTCCAACTTCTCCCCGCACACCCTGGAACTCGACGGCCACCTGTGGCCGACCTCCGAACACTACTTCCAGGCCCAGAAGTTCACCGGCACCCGCCACGCCGACCTGATCCGCCGCGCCCGCACACCGCTGCGCGCCGCCGAACTCGGCCGCGACCGGTCCAAGCCGCTGCGGCGGGACTGGGAGCGCGTCAAGGACGACGTGATGCGCCGCGCGGTGGAGGCCAAGTTCCGCACGCACGAGGACATCCGCGCCGTCCTGCTGTCCACCGCCGACCAGGAGATCGTCGAGGACACCACCACCGACCACTACTGGGGGCGCGGCAGCACCGGCACCGGCAGGAACATGCTCGGCCGGATCCTGATGCGCACCCGGACCCGGCTGCGCGCCGAAGCCTGACCACAGAACGGCAGAACGGCAGAACGGCAACCATGGGCCACCTTGCCGCAGCCGGCCTGCGGCCCGTCCACGGGTGGACCGAACCGGACGGACTGACCGGACAGCCCGACGACCGGTGATCAGGCAAGTGGCTTGCGGTAACGGACGTACTCGTTCTGCCGCCGGAACCCCACACTCTCGTAAAGGTCGTAGGACCGGTGCGGATTCGCCGTGCCCGTGAACAGCCGGGCGGTCGTTGCGCCCTGCGCGCGAAGGCTCCGCAACCCGTCCAGCAGCAGGGCCCGGCCGATACCGAGGCGTCGCCGGTCCGTCCGGACACTCAGCTCCTCCACCTCGCCCACGGTGCGGTCGTGGCGGCGGATGGAGCAGAGGGCGACGCCGACCATGTCCTGCCCGTTCCAGGCAGCCCTCCAGCACGCCGGGTCGGCGGTGTCGACGAAGTCCTGGAAAGGCCATCTCTGCGTGAAGCCGGTGTCCGCGTACGAATCGACGACCGTCCTCCAGGCTGCACGGTAGTGGCTCGTCCCGATCGGCCCGGTCCGTATCCCGGCCGGCAGTGCGCTGCCCGGCTCGGGCAGGTGCCGCAGATCGCCCAGCTCCAGTTCGACCAGGCTGAAGACACGTCGGTAGCCGGCTGCGCGCAGAAGTGCCGTGGCGTCCTGCTCGGAGGCCGTGGCGTTCGCGCCGATCACTGCCGTCCGCGCCGTTCCGTGCTGATCGACGAGCCGGCGGATCCGCTCTTCGGCCCAGCTCAGCATGGCTGAGCCGATGCCCCGGCCGCGATGCTCGGGCAAGAGGTAGCCGCTGTGCAGGTACAGCCACGTACCGTCCCGCTCGTGCCACCACCGGATCGTCGAGTAGCCGACGACGCTCCCGTCGCACACCACCAGGATCTGGTTCTCGGACGGCTCCTCCACCTTGGCGGAGGCTTCGGCGATCTCGGCCGCTGTCGGGAGCCCTTCCACAACCGAATGGGCATCGACCCGGTCCCGTTCGGCACACCCCAGCCGCACCGCGGCCATGGCGCCGTGGTCTTCGTCGCCGCGATACGGCCGGAACCCGAAGCCGACCGGAAGGTCCTGTCCTGCCGTGCCATCCAGCATGACCGGATGGTCTCGAACTTCAGGCAGGTCCGCCACCCTATGGAAAGAGCAAGAACAAGGGCAGGGCTACGGGCGTTCGACGTGCCCAACGAACCGTTCATCGACTCGGCCCGCGCGTTCATCGGAGGCGAGCGGGTTCCTCCGCTCGTCCTCGTCCTCGTCCTCGTCGGCGAGAGGCGGGACGACCTGGTCTGCCTTGAGGGTCACCTGCGCCTGACCGCCTACGCCCTCGTCGGCTTCCCGACCGACGTCGAGTGCCTGATCGGCACCGCGTCGGCCACGGGACGCCGGGCGAAGTAGTCCGAGCACGCCAAGCTCTCGGGTGGCTCCCTCCCTGGATCGAGCCGCCTGCTCCTCGCGCTCGACCGGGGTGCCGTTCCCGAAACCGTGCCCCTGCCCGGACGTAAAACCGGGTGCCCCATCCCGGCCGCCCCGGTATCGTGCGCCGCCATGGCATCGGAACTCCACCGTCCCCCGTTCCAGGCGGACGAACGCACCGCACTCATCGGCTGGTTGGACCTGCAGCGGAAGATCCTTCGCTGGAAGTGCGAGGGGCTGAGCGACGAGGACGCGCACCGCTCGGTCATCCCCACCTCACCGGCGATGACCATGGCCGGGCTCGTCTCCCACATGCGCTGGACCGAACACCTTTGGCTGGAAGTGCTGTTCCTCGACGGCGACGAGACACAGAACCCGTCCTTCGACGAGTCGAGCGAGGACGCCGACTGGCACACCGGCGGCCGCCCCCTCGCCGAACTCCTCGCCGAGTACGAGGCCCAGTGCGCCCGTAGCAACGAGATCGTCGCGGCCGCCTCCCTGGACGACACCGGCCGCCACACCGGCTTCCGCAGCGGCGGCGCCAACCTGCGCTGGATGCTCATCCACCTGGTCGAGGAGACCGGCCGCCACGCGGGCCATGCGGACGTCGTCCGCGAACTCCTCGACGGCACCAAGGGCTACTACTGAGGCCTGCCGGAACCGGTTCGCGCCCGGTGCTTACAGTAGCGCGAGGGAGCGCGAACCGACGGGGTGATCATGCGTCAGAAGGAGCGGGACGTCGGCGGGGCCGACGTCCCGAGCCTCCGCGCCCGTTCAGCCGGTGTGCAGGACCCGGAGGCGCTCCGGCGCCGCCGGGTCCCGGTCGACGACCTGCACCGGCGGCCACGCCCACTGCCAGACACGGCCGCCCGGCGGCCGGGAGAACCGGATCGGCCCGCGGGTGCCCTCGACGGTGACGCGCGGCCACGCCCCGGCGATCCGGGCCCGGTCCGGGCCGGCGGTGCGCAGCACCTCGGCGAGGACGGTGACGGCGTCGTAGCCCTCGAACGCGACGAAGGACGGCTCGGTACCCAACTGCCCGCGCAGGGTGGCCTCGACCCGGGCCCCCAGCGGGCCGAGGCGCTCGGGCAGGTAACGCAGGAACGGGACGCCCGAGCCGCCCGCGCCCAGCGGCTCCGCCCACTCGGCGAACTCCGGCTGACCCGCCGGGGCGCCGACCAGGACCCCGCCCAGGCGCGGGTGGTGGCGGACGGCCTCGACGACCGCCGCCGCCGGGTCCGCAGCACCGACCAGGAGGAGCAGCGCCGTCGCGCCGTCCCCGGCGAGTTCGTCCGCCAGGGCGGCGGGGGAGAGCGCGTTCACGTCGAGCTCGACGACGGTGGCGCCGCGCGCGGCCAGGTGCTCGCGCAGGATGCGGATGCCGGACGTCCAGTAGACGTTCGGCTGGACGGCGACGGCGACACGGCGGTGGCCCGCGCCGAGGAGGAAATCCGCGTAGACCCGCCAACCGTGCGACTGCGCCGGGCAGATCCGCGCGACCCACGGCGTCGGCTGCTCGGTGAGCGCGTCGAGCACCGCCGAGGAGCAGAGGAACGGCAGCCCGAGGGAGTGGGCCCGGGCGGCGACGGCCTGGGCGACGACACTGTGGTACTCCCCGACCACAGCGGCCACGCCCAGGGCGGCCAACTCGTCCACCTCGGACACGGCCCCCTGCGGATCGGCCGCCGTGTCCCGGACGAGGAGTTCGAGCGGCCGCCCGCCGATCCCACCGGCGGCGTTGACCTCACGGACGGCCAACTCCACCCCGGCGTGCAGGTGCCAGCCGGCCGTGACCCAGCCGGGCCGGGACAGCGGAGCGAGGGCACCGATCCGGATGGAGGACCCGTCGGCCTGCTCGGGAGCGGGGGGCGGTGGTGGCGTCGTCGTCATGGCGGACATTGCATCCGCCGCCGTCACCGACGGGCAAGGGGATATCGGCCCGTGGACCTGCTCAGCGGGCGTCGAACTCCCCGTTGCGGACGGCGGTGACGAAGGACTGCCAGGCGGGGGAGGAGAAGACGAGTGCGGGGCCGGAGGGGTCCTTGGAGTCGCGCACGGGCATGACGCCGGCGAAGCCGTCGGCGACCTCGATGCATGCGGCACCGCCACCGCCGCTGTATGAACTCTTCCGCCAGGAAGCGCCCGTCAGGTCGACATCCACTCCAAGTCCCTTCTTACCGCACGGATGAAGGTTCGCGATTCGGCCTGGCCAAGGGCCTCGACCGCAAGTCGATCGTAACTCTTGGCCAGGACCGCGACCGACTTGGTATCGCGATCGATGTAACCGCGCTGCTCGATCTCGCCGTAAGCGAGAACTTTGCGGTTCGGCATGGTAAGGAGATGCGCCATGTGTGTGAACGGCCGGTTCTCGCCCAAGGAGTATGGCGCGACCTGGACGACGACGTTGCAGCGAGTGGTCAACTGCTCAAGGTGGAGCAGCTGTTCGATCATGATGTCGCGCCCACCGACGATCCGCCTGAGGCAGCTTTCGTCCAACACCACGTGGACGAGTGGAGGAGAAGTCCGTTCAAGGATCTTCTGGCGGTTGAGCCTGAACTCGATTCGCTCGTCCGCCAGTTTCTCGGTCCCGTTGCCCTGCCTGGCGTAACCCATCTCGATCGCGGTCGCGTAGGCCCGTGTCTGTAGAAGCCCGGTGACGATGTCGATCTCGAAGATCTTGATCTGCTCCGCGAGGGACTCGTAGCGCGCGTACTCCGGGAACCCCTCCAGGATCGCCGCGTTCTTCAGCTGGTACCACATCAGCAGCAGGGTGCCGCCGGTGTCGAGTGCTTCGTCCGCCAGTTCGGCGAGCCTGCGACTCGGGGGCCGGTGCGCAAGTTCGATGTACGAGAGGTGCGAGGGGGAGCACTCCAGGAGCGGGGCCAGCTCCTCCTGTCGCAGGCCCTTGGCCTCGCGTGACTTGCGGAGCTGGATTCCGAAGGGCGCCCAGGGGCTCGACTCCGGGTCGACGTTCTTCTTGTTCATGGCAGTCCTCAACTTCCAACAAGCCCTTGGGCAAGTCGCAGGCCGCTTCCTAGCGTAGGTGACGCGGGGCCACCATATGCACAGAACGTGAAACTCCGATCGCAGAGGGTTCCCCTTCCCATGCCCCACGACGAATCCCCCCGCTTCGACGGCTACGGCGTCCGGTTCGACCGCGCGGCCCGCCGCTACCTGGTCCGCAACGAGATCGACGGCGTGTGGCTGCGTCAGCCCACCGGCGAGTTGAAGGAGTTCACCTTCTTCTCCGACGCCTACAGCGCCTGGCGGGTCTTCGAGGTCCACAAGCGGCCGGGGGAGTGAGCGTGCCTTCGCCCCTGTCCCGCGCGACCGCCGAGCAGCGCCGGCAGGCCGCCGGCGTCCTGGACGACCTGACCGCGGTTTTGGCCCTCGGTGGCGTGACGTTGCCCTCCGTCGAGGTGGATTGGCACTACGGCCGCCTCACCGGCAGCTACCTGATCGATCTCGGCCGGGCCCGCCCGCTCGATCTGTTGCGCATCGTCGACCTGCTCCGCAAGGGGCTGCGCCACGAGCGCCTGACCCGCGACGACTGAACGACCGAACTCCTCGCCCGCAGGAAGTGACCCCTGATGCGTGACCCTCGCCTCCTTGCCAAGCCGCCGGTGTGCCGGCTGGGCTGTCTCGTTCTCGTGCGCAACCGGCGCGGGGGCGTGCTGCTGGTCGACCCGGACTACATGGACGGCATGATCCTGCCGGGCGGCGCCGCCTGTCCCAACGAGCCGCCGCACGTCGCGGCCGCCCGGC
>NZ_JBHWBZ010000100.1:0-9085 GCF_042735475.1 Kitasatospora sp. NPDC059577
GCCCGCCCGCCCGCCCTTCCCCCCGCACCCCGCCCCGCACGCCGTACCGGCTCAGACCCGGGCGGCCTCGGCCCGGTCCCCCGCCGGCTGCCCGGCGGACCCGGCAGCCGCGGCGGCCGCCGCGGCCTTGCGGCGGCGCGGGATCAGCACCGCGGCGAACGCACCCACGCCGACGGCCACCGCGCCGACGTACAGCGCGGGCACCAGCCCGTCCGCGAAGGCCTGCGCCGACTGGTAGCCGCCCTGTGCCGAGAACACCGCCGAGAGCACGGCGACCCCGAGGGCTCCGCCGACCTCGCGCATCGCGTTGTTGGCGCCGGAGGCGATCCCCTGCTCCTGCGGCCGGACGCTCGCCATCACCAGCTGGGCGGTCGGGCCGAAGTACAGCGACATGCCGATCCCGCAGATCACGATGGCCGGGATCTGCGCGGGGTAGTCGAAGCCGCCGCCGTCGGCGACGAGTCCGAACAGCGCCAGGCCGACGGCCTGGAGGGCCAGCCCGGTGACCACGATCGGGCGCCCGCCGATCCGGTCGGAGACGATGCCCGCGATCGGCGAGACCAGCAGCGGCATCGCGGTCCACGGCAGCATCCGGATGCCGGCCTCCTGCGGGCTGTAGCCCCCGACGCCCTGGAGGTACTGGCTGATCAGGAAGATCGAGCCGAACATCCCGAGGTACATCAGCAGGCTGGCGGCGTTGACGGCCGAGAAGGCGCGGCTGCGGAAGAGCCGCATCGGCAGCATCGGGTGGGCGGCCACGCGCTGCTCGTACCGGACGAAGGCGGCCAGCAGCACGACGCCGGCGATCAGGGCGCCGAGGACCAGCGGACTGGTCCAGCCGTCCGGGTTGCCGCGGATCAGGCCGAGCACCACGCCGAACATGCCCAGGCTGACCAGGAGGGTCCCGGGCAGGTCCAGGGCCCGGTCCGCGCCCCGGCTCTCGCCGAGCCGCCGGAAGGCCAGCGGCAGCAGCAGGAGACCGACCGGGACGTTCACCCAGAAGATCCACTGCCAGGAGAAGTGCTCGGTCAGCGACCCGCCGATCAGCGGTCCGGCGGCGACGGCGAGGCCGCTGACGCCCGACCAGATGCCGAAGGCCATCCCCCGCTTGGCCTCGGGCACGGCGGCGGTGAGCAGGGTGAGGGTGAGCGGCATCATCACCGCGGCACCGACGCCCTGCACCGCCCGGGCGGCGATCAGCTCGCCGATCTCCGGGGAGAGGGCGGCCCCCGCGGAGCCGGCGGTGAAGATCGCCAGGCCGATCAGGAAGATCCGGCGGCGGCCGAAGCGGTCGCCGAGGGCGGCCCCGAACATCAGCAGCACGGCGAAGCTCAGGGTGTAGGCACTGACCGTCCATTCGAGGTCGGACAGCCCGCCGCCGAGTTCCTCGCGGATCGACGGCAGTGCGGTGGTGACCACCAGGTTGTCCAGGGCGGCCATGAAACTGGCCGCGCTGACGATCACCAGGGTCCAGATCGCGGTCCTGCCGAGGGCCGGTTTCTCCGTCATGACGTCCCCAGGTCTCTAGGTAGTTGGTGCCTCTAGGTAGTTATTGATCAATAACTTTCATGGGCCGAAAAGAGGCCGCACGGATGCCACCGCGCGACCCTGCTACCCGGCCGGTTCACACCCGTCGAAGCCGCCCCAGATCCGGTGGTCCGGCGGGAAACCCAGCGCCACCAGGGTGTTGATCAGCATCCCGTGCGCGAAGAACTGCGTGGCGTCCTTCATGTCGCCGCCGATCCGGATCCTGACCCGCTCGAACAGGCTCTCCCACAGCCGCCGGGCGCTCTCCCCGATCTCCTCCTCGCCGACCGCCCTGGCCGCGAACACGGAGACGTAGAGCTGCATCTGCATCATCAGCTGGTCACGGTCCTCGACCAGCCCCAGGTAGGCCTCGGACATCGCCTCGGCGGCGGCCTCGCCGGTCAGGCCGGCCGACGCCTCGTCGAAGACCCTCCAGGTCTCCTCGACGCAGCGCTCGGCGGCGGCCTCGAAGATGGCCTGCTTGCCCGGGAAGAGCCGGAACAGGTACGGCTGCGAGACGCCCACCCGGCGAGCGATCGCCTCGGTGGAGGTGCCCCGGTAGCCACCCCGGGCGAACTCGATCATCGCGGCGCGGACGACGCTCTCGCGCCGCTCCTCCGCGCTCATCCGCATGCTCGACCTCGCCATGACTTCCAAGTTAGTGGCCAATCACTATCTATGCAAGGCCCACGACCGCACCCGGGGATCCCGCCGCACGGCCCCGGTCGCAGCCGGCCACCCGACCGTGGCCGGACCCCCGGCCAGGCCCCCCCGGCCCGGCCCTCCCCCGGTCGGTCCTCCCCCGGACCGGTCGACCTCAGGCCAGCCGGACGATCGCCCTGGACATCCCGAGGACCTTCTGACCGCCCGTGGTGGCCAGCAGGTCGACCTGCACCCGGCCGTCGTCGAGCTTCTTGGCGACCTTCGCCGAGACCTCGATCACCGCGCCGACCCCGTCGTCGGGCACCGGCACCGGACGGGTGAACCGCACGCCGTACTCGACCACCGCGGCCGGGTCGCCGACCCAGTCGGTGACCACCCGGATCGCCTCGGCCATGGTGAACATGCCGTGCGCGATGACGTCCGGGAGGCCGACCTCCAGGGCGAACCTCTCGTTCCAGTGGATCGGATTGAAGTCACCCGAGGCGCCCGCGTAGCGCACCAGGGTGGCGCGGGTCACCGGGAACGACTGCGCCGGCAGCTCGGTGCCGACCTCGACCTCGTCATAGCTGATCGCCATCGTGTTCACTCCCCCGCTTCGTCGGCGGCCCGGGCCACCAGGGTCATGACCGCCGTCAGCACGTGCTCGCCGGTCCCGTCCAGCACCTCGCCGCGCACAGTGAGCACGTCGTTGCCCGCCAGCGACTTGATGTTGTCGATGGTCACCACGACCGAGAGCCGGTCGCCGGCCCGCACCGGGCGCGTGTAGGTGAACTTCTGGTCGCCGTGGACGACCCGGCTGAAGTCCAGGCCCAGCTCCGGGTCCCCCACGACCTGGCCGGCCGCACTGTAGGTGACCACGAACGGGAAGGTCGGCGGGGCGATCACGTCCGGGTGGCCCAACGCCTTCGCCGCTTCGGCGTCGGCGTACGCCGGATTGGCGTCGCCGATCGCGATCGCGAACTCGCGGATCTTCTCCCGGCCGACCTCGTACGGCTCGGTGGGCGGGTAACTACGCCCGATGAAGGAGGGGTCGAGCGCCATGGCAGCTCCTCGGAACACGGATGGACACGAAGCGGACGGATACGGAAATGACTCCGGGCCGCACCCCCCAAGAGGGATGCGGCCCGGAGTCGAAGACCTGAGTTCACACAGGCCCGATGCCCTACGAAGAGGTCAGCGGGTCTCGCGGTGAGCGGTGTGCGAGTTGCAGCGGGGGCAGTGCTTCTTCATCTCAAGACGGTCCGGGTCGTTACGCCGGTTCTTCTTGGTGATGTAGTTCCGCTCCTTGCACTCCACGCAGGCCAGCGTGATCTTCGGGCGGACGTCGGTGGCAGCCACGGGAGTGCCTTCCTTGGACAACGAATAAGAACACAACAAGAGTAGCCGACCGGGAGTGCGATCTCCCGACCGACTACGCGGGGTAGCGGTGACCGGACTTGAACCGGTGACACAGCGATTATGAGCCGCTTGCTCTACCAACTGAGCTACACCGCCACAGTGATCCGCAGCACAGCCGAAACTGACTGCTTCTCACCAGAGCCCCCATGCGGAATCGAACCGCAGACCTTCTCCTTACCATGGAGACGCTCTACCGACTGAGCTATAGGGGCGAACGAGGAAGAGATTACACGTTTCGCGGCCGGAGGTGAAATCCGTATCCCGCGGCGAAGACCGCAGGTGGGCGAGGTGCACGGAGGAGCGATCCAAGGCCGGGTGTTCGATCGGCCCACGGGGCGCACGGCCCGACCCGATACGACTATTGCCCGCCTCCCGGCGCCCCGCCCCCGCGCGCCATAGGCTCGACGCTCATTCACCGGGATCGACTGGCCGCCCGCACGGGCCGGCCCGAGAAGGAGCCCGCGATGGACAGCGCAGCCGCCGACGGGCCGCACCACGGGCCCGGCCCGGCGGCCAACCCCCTCGGGCACGGCCCGGTCCTGCTGCTCACCGGTGCCCGGCTGGCCGACGGGCGGGTGGTGGACGTCCGGATCAGCGGCGACCGGATCCAGGCCGTCGGCACCGTCGGCAGCCTCGGCCCGATGCCCGCCCTGCCCGGCGCGCCCACCGTCACCACCGGCGCCCGGATCGACCTCAAGGGCTACCTGCTGCTCCCGGCCCCCGCCGAGGCGCACGCCCACTACGACACCGCCTTCTCCGCCGCCCTGCCCGCCCCGCCCGAGGACACCCAGGCCGACCTCACCCGCCGGATCACCGAGGCCGCGCTCACCTCGCTCGGCTACGGCGCCACCGCCCAGCGCACCCACGTCCGGATCGGCGACGTGCACGGGCTGCGCCCCCTGGAAGCGGTGCTCACCGCCCGGCAGGCGCTGCGCGGGCTGGCCGACCTGCAGGCCGTGGCGATGCCCCGGCTGCTCACCGGCCGGGCCGGCGCGGACGGCCGGGCACAGCTGCGCGAGGCGCTGAAGCTCGGCGCGACGGCGGCGGGCGGCTGCCCGGAGCTCGACCCCGACCCGGCCGGGTACGTCCAGCTGTTGCTGGAGGCCGCCCGGGAGGCGGACTGCCCGGTCGACCTGCACACCACCGCCGCCGACGTCGCCCAACTCGCGCGGCTGACGGGCGCCTTGGCGCCGCTGCGGCCGCGGGTGACGCTCGGGCCGTGCGGTGCGCTGGCCCGGGGGGCGTCGGCGGTGCTGGCGACCGGCGGGGTGCGGGTGGTGTGCCTGCCGCAGAACGGCGGCTGTACCGGCCTGGAGGGCCGCGCGACGGGCCTGCGGCCGGGCCTGCTGAGGGAGTTGGCGGCGGCCCGGGTGCCACTGGCGGCGGGCAGCGGAGCGCTGCGCGACCCGTCCAACCCGGTCGGCCGGGCGGATCCACTGGAGTCGGCGTACCTGCTGGCGGCGGGCGGGGAGCTGGACCCGGAGGCGGCGTACGACGCGGTGGCGAACCAGGCCCGGGCGGCGCTCGGGCTGCCGCCGGTCCGGGTGGACGCCGGGTTCCCGGCGGAGCTGCTGGCGGTGCGCGGGGACAGCCTGGCCGGGGCGCTCGCCGGCGGGCACAGCCGGCTGGTGGTGCACAGCGGCCGGGTGGTCAGCCGGACCAGCGCGGTGCGGGAGTTCGCGGACACCGTGGCACTGGCGCTGCCCCGGCAGTCCGGGAGCGCCGAGGACTGACCGGCGAGGGCCGGCCGGGCCTGCGGGGTCGGCAGGGCCTGCGGACGGACCGGACCGGACGGGACCGGAGCGGCGGATCAACGGTGCGGACCGGGAGACCGAAGGTGCGGACCGGGAGACCAAAGGGGCGCGCGACGGATTGTCACGCGCCCCTCCCCCACCTGCCGGCCGTCGTTCGACGGCGACGCGAGCGGCCCCGGCTACCCCACACGGAACGGGGACCGCTCGGTTCGGTACCGACGCTACGCCCACGGAGCACCTTCCCCGGCCGGCCTTGACGCTCTCCTGTCGGGCCGGGGACCGGTCTTGACGCCACTTTGACGCCGACGCCCGGACGCCCGGACGCACGTACGCACGGGTCTCCGGCCCGGCGCTACGGCACGTACCGGTACCCGATCCCCGGCTCGGTGATCAGGTGCCGCGGCCGGGCCGGGTCGCGCTCCAACTTGCGGCGCAGCCCGGCGAGGTAGACCCGCAGGTAGTTGCCGCGCCCCTCCTGGGCCGGGCCCCACACCTCGCGCAGGATCTGCCGGCCGGGCACCAGCCGGCCGGGGTTGGCGAGCAGCAGCGCGAGGATCCGCCACTCGGTCGGGGTGAGCCGCACCGGGCCGGCGGGACCGTTGACGGTGGTGGCCGCGAGGTCCACGGTGTGGTCGCCGATCACCGGCCTGGTCGGCGGGACACCGCCCAGCGGCCGGCGCAGCACCGCCCGTAACCGGGCCAGGAGTTCGTCCATCAGGAACGGCTTGGTGAGGTAGTCGTCCGCGCCCGCGTCCAGGGCGTCGACCTTGTCGGCGGCGTCACTGCGGCCGGAGAGCACGATGATCGGCATCGCGCTGCGGGTGCGCAGGCCGCGCAGCACCTCCATCCCGTCGAGGTCGGGCAGGCCGAGGTCGAGCAGGACGGCGTCCGGGAGCGCGTGCGCGGCGCGGTCGAGCGCCTCGCCGCCGCTGGCGGCGGTGCGGACGGCGTACTGCCGGGCGCTGAGGTTGATCCGCAGGGTGCGCAGCAGCGCCGGTTCGTCGTCGACGATCAGGATGTCACTCATGTGGTGGCTCCTTCCCCTGGGCGGCGGGCTCGGTGGCGGGGTGCGCCGTGACGGCGGGCAGGGTGAGCAGCATGGTGGTGCCGCCGCCGGGGGTGTCCTCGACCTCCAGGCTGCCGCCCATGGCCTCGGCGAGGCCGCGGGAGAGGGCGAGGCCGAGGCCGACACCGGTGGTGTTGTCGGTGTCGCCGAGGCGTTGGAAGGGCAGGAAGACCCGGTCGCGGTCCTCGGGGGCGATGCCGGGGCCGCGGTCGATCACCCGGATCTCGACCTGGTCGGCGTGGTGGCTGGCGGTGACGAGGACGGGTGCGCCGGGGGCGTTGTGGCGCAGCGCGTTGGTGATCACGTTGGCGAGGACGCGTTCCAGCAGCGGCGGGTCGGCGAGCACGGCCGGGGTCGTGTCCAGGTCCAGCGGCTGGACCGGTGCGTACGGGTCGGGGAGGCTGTCGAGCGCCCGGGGCAGGATCTCGTCCAGGTGGGTCTCGGTGAGGTGCAGGGTGAGCACGCCGGCCTGGAGGCGGCTCATGTCGAGGAGGTTGTCGACCAGGCGGGTGAGTTTGACCAGCGATTCGTCGGCGGTGGCGAGGAGTTCGGCCTGGTCCTCGGGGGAGAACTCGACGTCGGGGCTGCGCAGCGAGCCGACCGAGGCGCGGGCGGCGGCGAGCGGGGTGCGCAGGTCGTGGCTGACGGCGGCGAGCAGGGCGGTACGCATCCGGTCGGCGGCCTTGATGGGCTCGACCTCGGCGGCGACGACGGCCAGCCGGTCGCGTTCCAGGGCGGCGGCGACGTGGGCGGCGAAGGCGGTGAGCACGCGCTGGTCGGCGGCGGACAGCCGGCGGCCGGTGAGCACCAGGACGGCGTCCGCGCCGACCGGGACCTCGGTGGACTCCTGCGGGCCGTCGCCGTCGTCCTGGTGCTCACCCTCGCAGTGCGCCCGCACCGAGCCGTCGGCCCGGGAGAGCAGGGCGACGGCCCGCATGCCGAAGGCCGTCCGGGACTTCTCCAGCAGGGCGGGCAGCGCGTCGGCGCCGCGCAGCACGCTGCCGGCCAGGGTGGAGAGGGTCTCGGCCTCGGCGGTGGCCCGGGCGGCCCGGGTGGTGAGCCGGCCGGCGTGGTCGACCACGGTGGAGACGGTGAGGGCGATGGCGGCGAAGACCACCAGGGCGACGATGTTGTTGGTCTCGCCGATGGTGAGGCTGTGGATCGGCGGGATGAAGTAGTAGTTCAGCAGTACCGAGGCGATGACCGAGGCCACCAGGGCGGACACCGCACCGCCGAGCAGGGCGACGATGACGACGCCGAGCTGGAAGATCAGGGCGTCGGTGGTGAGGTTGATCCGGTGGTGCGCCTGGGAGAGCAGGGCGGTGAGCAGCCAGGGCAGCACCAGGCCCGCCGCGTAGCCGACGACGGTGCGGCGCCGGGAGTGGCGGCGGCCGAGCGGGGGCAGCCGGCCGCGGCCGGTGAACTCGTGGGTGACCATGTGGACGTCGATGTCCTCGGAGGCGTCCACGGTGGTCTCGCCGATGCCGGGGCCGGTCAGGAAGCGGCTGACCCGGCCGCGGCGGCTGGTGCCCAGGACCAGCTGGGTGGCGTCGTGGGCGCGGGCGAAGGCGAGCAGTGCGGTGGGGATGTCGTCGCCGACGACCACGTGGTAGCTGCCACCGAGGGTCTCGACCAGCTGCCGTTGCTGGGCGAGTGCGCCGGAGGAGGCGCCGGCCAGGCCGTCGCTGCGGGTGATGTGGACGGCCAGCAGTTCGCCGCCGGCGGTGCGGTCGGCGATGCGCGCGGCGCGGCGGATGATCGTTTCGCCTTCGGGGCCGCCGGTGAGGGCGACCACGACGCGTTCACGGGTCTCCCAGACCCGGTCGATGCTGTGGGTCGCGCGGTAGTCGCGCAGGCCCTCGTCGACCCGTCCGGCGACCCAGAGCAGGGCGAGTTCGCGCAGGGCGGTGAGGTTGCCGACCCGGAAGTAGTTGGAGAGCGCGGCGTCCACCTTCTCCGCCTTGTAGACGTTGCCGTGGGCCATCCGGCGGCGCAGTGCCTGCGGGGCCATGTCGACGAGTTCGATCTGGTCGGCCCGGCGGACCACCTCGTCCGGGACGGTCTCGCGCTGCGGGATGCCGGTGATCTTCCGGACGACGTCGTTGAGCGACTCCAGGTGCTGGATGTTGACGGTGGTGATGACGTCGATCCCGGCGGCCAGGATCTCCTCGACGTCCTGCCAGCGCTTGGGGTGCCGGCCGCCGGGGACGTTGGTGTGCGCCAACTCGTCGACCAGGACGACGGACGGACGGCGGGCGAGCACCGCGTCGAGGTCCATCTCCTCGAACTCGGCCTCCCGGTAGGAGCGGTGGACCCTCGGCAGGACCTCCAGGCCGGCCAGCATGCCCTCGGTGTGGCGCCGCCCGTGGCACTCGATGTACCCGATCACGACGTCGGACCCGCGTTCCTGTCTGCGCCGGGCCTCGTCCAGCATCCGGTAGGTCTTGCCGACCCCCGGCGCGGAGCCGAGGTACACCCTCAGCCGGCCACGGCGGATGCCGGCACCGGGGGTGAGGTCGCGGGCCATGGGCACTGCTCTTTCCATCGTGAGGTGGTGCGCGCCCCGGGAGGTGGTGCGCGCGGACGCGGGTCGGCCGGCCCGGGCGCTGTCTCTTATACACAACACCGAGCCCACCAGACCAACTTCTATCTCGGTTTGCGGGGTGTGGGTGTTGTA
>NZ_JBHWBZ010000100.1:9095-19857 GCF_042735475.1 Kitasatospora sp. NPDC059577
GGCGGCGCGTCACCGCCCCCTGGGGGGGGGGCGGCCCGCCGGGGGGGGGGGCGGCGCGCCGGCGGGGGGCCGCGCGGGGGGGGGGGCGGCCCCCCCGCGGCCCCCCCCCGGCCCGGTTCAACCGCTGTTCCGATGCGGTGTCACTTCTGCTCGCTGAGCGCCTTGTTGAGGAGGACGACGTTGACCGCCTCGTTGCCGAGGAAGCCGAGCGAGCGGCCCTCGGTGTACGTGTCGACCAGCTGGTTCAGCTTGTCGGCCGGCAGTCCGCGTTCCCTGGCGACCCGGTTGACCTGCTCCTTGGCGTAGGCCGGCGAGATGTCCGGGTCGAGGCCGGAGCCGGAGGCGGTCAGCGCGTCGGCCGGGACGCTCGCCGGGTCGACGCCGTCGAAGGCGGCGACGGCGGCGCGGCGGTCGTTGACGGCCTTCAGCAGGTCGTCGCTGTTCGGGCCCTGGTTGGAGGCGCCGGACGAGGAGGCGTCGTAGCCCGTCCCGGCGGCGGAGGGCCGGGGCTGGAACCACTTCGGGTCCGGCTGCGCCTCCTCCTTCGGGTCGTCCGGGTTCTTCTTCGGCAGGTTGAAGTTCTGGCCGAGCAGGCTGGAGCCGACCTCCTTGCCGTCGGCCTTCACGATCGAGCCGTTGGCCTTGTCGCCGAAGGCGACCTGGGAGATGCCGGTGACCACCAGCGGGTAGACGACTCCGAGGATGACGGTCAGCACCAGGAGCACGCGCAGTGCGGTGAAGTGGGTCCGCACGGAGGCGGGCAGGGGCTTGGACATCGCGGTGGACTCCTCTCTCAGTTGAGGCCGGGGATGAACTGGACGACCAGGTCGATCAGCTTGATGCCGACGAACGGCACGACCAGACCGCCGAAGCCGTAGATCCCGATGTTGCGGCGCAGCAGGGAGCTGGCGTCGGAGGGGCGGTAGCGCACGCCGCGCAGGGCGAGCGGGATCAGGCCGATGATGACCAGGGCGTTGAAGATGATCGCCGAGGTGATCGCGGACTGGGGGCTGTGCAGGCCCATGATGTTGAGGTGGCTCAGGCCCGGGTAGACCCCGGCGAACATCGCGGGGATGATCGCGAAGTACTTGGCCACGTCGTTGGCGATGGAGAAGGTGGTCAGCGCGCCGCGGGTGATCAGCAGCTGCTTGCCGATCTCCACGATCTCGATCAGCTTGGTGGGGTTGGAGTCGAGGTCGACCATGTTGCCGGCCTCCTTGGCCGCCATGGTCCCGGTGTTCATCGCGACGCCGACGTCGGCCTGGGCGAGGGCGGGGGCGTCGTTGGTGCCGTCGCCGGTCATCGCGACCAGCTTGCCGCCCTCCTGCTCCTTCTTGATCAGGGCCATCTTGTCCTCGGGGGTGGCCTCGGCGAGGAAGTCGTCGACGCCGGCCTCCTCCGCGATCGCCTTGGCCGTCAGCGGGTTGTCGCCCGTGATCATGACCGTCTTGATGCCCATCCGGCGCAGCTCGTCGAAGCGCTCCCGCATGCCCTCCTTGACCACGTCCTTGAGGTGGATCACCCCGAGGACGCGGGCGGGCCTGCCACCCGTCCTCGTCGCCACGACCAGCGGGGTGCCGCCGGCCGCCGAGATGCCGTCGACCAGGGCGGAGACCTCGTCGCCGACCGAGCCGCCGTTCTCGGCCACCCAGGCGGTGACCGCGCCGGCCGCGCCCTTGCGGACCTGGTGCACCCCGTCCGCCTCGTCCAGGTCGACGCCCGACATGCGGGTCTGGGCGGTGAACGGCACCCAGGTGGCGTGCGTCAACTCGCCCTGGGCGCGGGCCCGCAGACCGTACTCGGTCTTGGCGAGGACCACGATCGAGCGGCCCTCCGGCGTCTCGTCCGCGAGGGAGGAGAGCTGCGCGGCGCTCGCCAGCTCGTCGGTGCCCACGCCCGGGGCGGGCAGGAACTCGGCGGCCTGGCGGTTGCCCAGGGTGATCGTGCCGGTCTTGTCGAGCAGCAGGGTGTTGACGTCACCGGCGGCCTCGACGGCGCGCCCGGACATCGCCAGCACGTTGCGCTGCACCAGCCGGTCCATGCCGGCGATGCCGATCGCGGACAGCAGCGCGCCGATCGTGGTCGGGATGAGCGCCACGATCAGGGCGACCAGCACGATCATCGACTGCGGGGCGCCCGCGTAGGTCGCCATCGGCTGGAGCGTGACGACCGCGACCAGGAAGACGATGGTCAGCGAGGCCAGCAGGATGTTGAGCGCGATCTCGTTGGGCGTCTTCTGCCGGGCGGCGCCCTCGACCAGGGCGATCATCCGGTCGATGAACGACTTGCCGGGCTCCGAGGCGATCTTCACCACGATCCGGTCGGACAGCACCTTCGTACCGCCGGTGACGGCGCTGCGGTCGCCGCCGGACTCGCGGATGACCGGCGCGGACTCACCGGTGATCGCCGACTCGTCCACCGAGGCGACGCCCTCGACGACGTCACCGTCACCGGGGATGACCTGACCGGCCTCGACCACCACGTGGTCGCCGAGCCGCAGGGCCGTGCCCGGGACCTCCTCCTCGGCGTCACCGGCGGGCCAGTTCGTGAGCCGGCGGGCGACGCTCTCGGTCTTGGTCTTGCGCAGGGTGTCGGCCTGCGCCTTGCCGCGGCCCTCGGCGACGGCCTCGGCCAGGTTGGCGAAGACCGTGGTCAGCCAGAGCCAGACGGTGATGGACCAGGCGAACACGGACGGGTCGGCTATCGCGGAGATCGTGGTGACGACCGAGCCCACCTCGACCACGAACATCACCGGGTTCTTGATCATCACCCGGGGGTCGAGCTTCCTCACCGCGTCCGGAAGGGAGGCGACGATCAGCTTCGGGTCGAGGAGGCCGCTGGCCACTCTGTGCGGCGCGGCCGGCGCGGCCTCGGTGTCGGCCGGTGCGGAGTTGAGCGTGGGGGTGGACATCAGGAGGTGAGACCTTCCGCGATCGGCCCGAGAGCCAGGGCCGGGAAGTAGGTGAGGCCGACGACGATCAGGATCACGCCCGACAGCAGGCCCACGAACAGCGGCTTGTGAGTGGGCAGGGTGCCCGGGGTGGCCGGAACCGGCTGCTGCTGGGCGAGCGAACCCGCCAGCGCCAGCACGAAGACGATCGGCAGCAGCCGGCCGAAGATCATCGCCAGGCCAAGCGCGGTGTCGTACCAGTCGGTGTTGACCGTGATGCCGCCGAACGCCGAGCCGTTGTTGTTGGCGGCGGAGGTGAAGGCGTACAGCACCTCGGAGAAGCCGTGGGCGCCCGAGTTGAGCATCCCGGCCCGCTCGCCCGGCAGGGCCATCGCCACACCGGTGCCGACCAGCACGATCGTCGGCGTGGTGAGGATGTACAGCGAGGCGAACTTCATCTCCCGGCCGCCGAGCTTCTTGCCCAGGTACTCGGGGGTGCGCCCCACCATCAGCCCGGCGACGAACACCGCGACGATCGCCAGCACGAGCATGCCGTACAGGCCGGAGCCGGTGCCGCCGGGCGCGATCTCGCCCAGCATCATGTTGAACACCGTCAGCCCGCCGCCGAACGGCGTGAACGAGTCGTGGAAGGAGTTCACCGCACCGGTCGACGTCAGCGTCGTCGACGCGGCGAACAGACCCGAGGCCGCGATGCCGAAGCGCTGCTCCTTGCCCTCCATCGCGGCGCCGGCCGCCTGCAGCGCACTGCCGGAGTGCTGGGACTCGGCGAAGGTGAGCAGGGCGGTCGAGGCGACCCAGAACAGGCCCATCACGGCGACGATCGCGTAGCCCTGGCGGTTGTCGCCGACCATCCGGCCGAAGGTCCGCGGCAGCGCGAACGGGATCACCAGCAGCAGGAAGACCTCGACCAGGTTGGAGAAGCCGTTCGGGTTCTCGAAGGGGTGGGCCGAGTTGGCGTTGAAGAAGCCGCCGCCGTTGGTGCCGAGCAGCTTGATGACCTCCTGGGAAGCCACCGGGCCGCCCGGGATCTGCTGCACCCCGCCGCTGAGCGTGGTCACCTCGTGGAAGCCGTGGAAGTTCTGGATCACGCCGGAGGCGGCCAGGACCAGGGCGAACACGAACGCGATCGGCAGGAGCAGCCGCAGGTTGATCCGGACCAGGTCGACCCAGAAGTTGCCGACCCGGTCGGTCCGGTTGCGGGTGAAGCCCCGGATCAGCGCCGCCACGATGGCGATTCCGACGGCCGCGGAGACGAAGTTCTGCACCGCCAGGCCCGCCATCTGCACCAGGTGGCCCATCGCGGACTCACCCGCGTAGGACTGC
The DNA here is from genome assembly GCF_042735475.1 of Kitasatospora sp. NPDC059577. Lineage (NCBI taxonomy): Bacteria > Bacillati > Actinomycetota > Actinomycetes > Kitasatosporales > Streptomycetaceae > Kitasatospora > Kitasatospora sp. NPDC059577. The sequence goes on from NZ_JBHWBZ010000100.1 coordinate 13,330, forward strand.
CAGTTGGTGTTGGCGACGAACGAGATCGCGGTGTTCCAGGCCTGGTGACCCTCCATCTGCGGAACGCCCAGGTTCAGCAGCAGGTAGCCCTGCAGCCGGATCAGGCCGTACAGGAAGAGGACGGAGACGGCCGAGAAGGCCAGCACCGAGCGCAGGTACACCGACCAACGCTGGTCGGCGTCGCCGTCGACACCGATCACCCGGTAGATGCCGCGCTCGGCTCTGAGGTGCTTCGAGGTGGTCAGGACGCGGGCGATGTAGTCGCCCAGGGGGCGGTAGCACAGGGCCAGCGCGCCGACGAGGGCGAGGGCCTGCAGCCAGCCCGCGAGAGTGGATCCCATGTCAGAACTTCTCCGGGAAGATCAGCGCCACGACGAGGTAGCCGACGAGTGCGACGGCCACGGCCAGACCAGCGATGTTCTCTGCACTCACAGCTTCTCCACCCCCCGCGCGATCAGGGCGATGACGGCGAACACGGCGACCGTGACACCGACGTAGATGAGATCGGACATGGGCTCCACCAGCGTGGTTCGGGAGATGCCGCGACCTGGGCCGAAGGGCTCGCGCGGCGCCGGCGGACGACCGGCACATGCAGCAAAGCAGCCGTCAGGGGCGCGTTATCGGGCCCTGACGCCCTCCATACGGGTGACGGCGCCGCGTTGACGCGACCTTGACGCGCACCGTCGTGGGACGACGAACGGCCCCGGACGGCAGGTGCCGTCCGGGGCCGTTCGTGGGACTCCCGCGCTGGTCACATCCGCATCCGCAGCCGGCAGACCACCGCGTCGGTGTGCCGGCGCAGGGCGCGGTCGATCACCGCGCCGCGCCGGTTCTGCAGCGCCCGCTGCCACCAGTGGGCCGGCTCCACCTCGGGGATCAGCACGGTCAGCCGGTCGTAGGCGTGCTCCGCCCCGAGCTCGTTGACGAAGGCGGCGATCGGCTGCCCCAGCCGGCGGTGGTCGTCCGGGACCTCCACCAGCGGTACGCCCGGCTGCCACAGCTCCCAGTCCCGGCGCAGCGCCTCGGCCGCGGTCGGCTCGTGCACCACGGTGACCGCCATGACCTCGTCGCCGAGCGAGAGCGCCGCCGACAGGCCGTCCCGGGTGAGCCGGGTGATCGCCGTCACCGGGACGACGACCAGGCTGCGCTGCCGGGTCACCGGGCCGGGCACCCGGCCGAGCTCCAGCCGCTCGCCGATCCGGCCGTAGCTGCGGTGGATCGCCTCGAACAGCACCACCAACAGCGGCAGGGCCACCGCGATGCCCCAGGCGCCCTCGGTGAACTTGGTGCCGGTGACGACCAGTGCGGCGACGCCGGTGAGCAGCGCGCCGAAGCCGTTCAGCGCGGCCTTCCGGTGCCAGCCGGCCGGTCGCCGCAGGTACCAGTGCCGGACCATGCCGACCTGGCAGATCGTGAAACCGACGAAGACGCCGATCGAGAACAGCGGCACCAGGCTGTTGACGTCCCCGCCGGAGCCGACCAGCAACGCCGCCGACACCACGGCGAGGAACAGCACGCCGTACCGGTACACCTGGCGGTCGGCGCGCAGTGCGAACACGTGCGGGAGGTGGTTGTCCCGGGCGAGCAGGTCCATCAGCACCGGCAGCCCGCCGAAGGAGGTGTTGGCGGCCAGTCCGAGCAGGACCACGGTGGCGAACTGGACGACGTAGAAGCCCGCGCCGTGGCCGAGCGAGGCGTCCGCGAGCTGGGCGAGCACGGTGACGCCCTCGACCGGCTGGAGGTGGAAGCGCCCGATCAGCACGGCCAGTCCGACCAGCATCACGCCGAGCAGCGCGCCGAGCGCCGTCTCGGTGTGCTGGGCCCGCTTCACCCGGGGGGTGCGGAAGGAGGGGACGGCGTTGGCCACCGCCTCCACGCCGGTCAGTGCGGAGCAGCCGGCCGCGAACGCCCTGAGCAGCAGCAGCGCGCCGACGGCGGTGGCGTTCCCGGCGAGCACCGAGGCGTGGCCTTCGGCGGCCGCGGTGCTCACCGGGCCGTCCCGGAACAGGCCGACCACGACGATCGCCAGGATCGACAGCACGAACACGGCCGTCGGCACCATGAACCAGCGCGCCGACTCGGCGATCCCCCGCAGGTTCACCGCGGTGACCAGGACGAGCACGCCCAGGCAGAGCCAGACCCGCTGGTCGTACAGGCCCGGTACGGCGGAGGTCAGCGCGGCCACGCCGGCGGTGACCGAGACCGCCACGTTCAGGACGTAGTCGACCACCAGAGAGGCCGCCGCGGTCAGCGCCGCCCGGCGGCCCAGGTGCTGCCTGGCGACCGCGTAGGCGCCGCCGCCGTCCGGGAACGCCGCGATCACCTGCCGGTACGAGGCCACCAGCACCGCCAGCAGGACCGCGATCGCCGCGGTGACCGGCAGCGTGAAGCCCAGCCCGTACCCGCCGGCCGCGGCCAGCACCAGGACGATCGACTCCGGGCCGTACGCCACCGAGGCCATGGCGTCCAGCGAGAGCGCCGCCAGCCCGCCGAGCACGCTGAGCCGGTGCCGCTCGTCGCCCGCACCGGCGTCCGGCGGCTGGGGTTCGGCCGTGACGGCCGGGCTGGTGATGGCGCTGGACATCGGACGGAACCTCCGCGGTCGGTAGTTGCTCCGATCCTGCGGTCCGCGCGCCCGGCCCTCCGGTGGCCCCTACGCGTTCCTGACGCGACGCCGAGCGGCCTTGACGGGCCCTTGACGGGCCCTCGACACTTCCGGCGTCCGGCGTCCGGCGTCCGGTGGGGAGAGGGGGTGGCGGGGGTGGGCGAGCCGGTTGTCCCGGCGGGCGCCGGTTGGGAAGACGATCAGCTCAGTCGAAGGACTCCCACCCCCGGCATCCCACTCTGCTGCCTGATGAGCGTAATTGCAAGCAATGTGCAATAGCTGCCCCGTCGACGCCGGGCGTCGCGACACGGGAGAACCCTGCGAAAGAGGGGCCGGAGCGGGGGCGGGGGCAGGGACAGGAGCGGGGGCAGGGTGGACTGCCGAGACCGACCCACCACCCGCGGGGCCCTGACGCGCCGACCGGTCATGAATCCACCGGCAACCGCGCCGGCGGCCGACGCGTTCAGGCCGATCGTTGCGGCCGCTTGGCGGCGCGTTTGGCGAGCAGGCCCGCCAGCAGCATGACGAGCAGGCTGATACCCGCGCCGCACACCGTCCACAACACCCGGTAGCCCTCGGCGGCGTAGTGGGAGGGCTGCGGCAGGTCGACCAGGATGAGCGCGCCGGCGGCGATGGCGGCGGAGTAGAGGGCGTAGTTCAGGAAGCGGATCCCGACGGCGTGCACGAAGAGGACGAGCGCGACGACTTCCAGTCCGCGCGCCATCGCGAACACCCGGAGGCCGGTCTCACTGGCGGGCAGCAGGAGCAGCAGCGCGGCCGCGACGGCGCCGATGAACGCACCCGTAAGGCGCTGGGCCGAGACGAGGGTGCTCTGCTCCAGGTTCGGCTTCATCGCGATGATGGCCGCGATCGGGATCCAGTAGCCGTACTGCAGGTCCAGCCCGAACGCGAGGGCGACGGTGCCGCCGATGACCAGGGCGCGGAGCACCACGAATACGACGACCGGTGGGGTCAGCTTCTTGCGCGAGGTGTCTCCGGGGATCTCGACGAACGGCTGGGCCAGGTCCCGGCGGCCGCGGACCAGCCACTCGACGAACGTCATCAGCATCCACAGTGCTGCCCCGCCCGCCCAGGCGACCACCTGGGCCCAGGTGTAGTCGGTGATGCGGGCGGCATGGTGGAGGTTGAACGCGAGCCCGACGGCGACGACGAACCAGACGTTGAGCAGCATGGCACTGACGAACCTGTGCACCCCGAACGCGAGGGCCAGGCCGGCCACCAGCGTGACCACGAAGGCCGCGAGCGCCAGCCACCCCCAGGCCTCGCCCCCGATCCCGAACGCCAGCGCGGTGATCCCCGCGCCGATCAGCGCGAAGACGGCGTTGTGCGACGCGCGGTACCCGAAACCGCCACCCGGGTCGGCCAGCGACGTGAACAGCATGCCGAACAGGGCGCTGAGCAGATACTCCTCATGCCCGATCGCCCAGAAGACGATCAGCGGCACCAGTCCGACGTCCAGGAACACCACCGCTCGCCGCCAGTTCACGCCCGCGTGGTCGAGCTCGAACACCTTCGACACCCAGCTCATCGTCTTCCCCCGGTGAACGGGCCGGCCGTCTCGTTCGCTTGCGCTGCTCATGGCCACCCTTGCTCGCCCACTGCCCGGTATGTCGCTCTGATCCCGCATTGTCTGGCGCCCCGGGAGATCGCCGCGACGCGACTCGCCGCGCGCTCCCCGATGCGGAGCGCAGCCGACGCCGCGGGCTCCGGGTCGGTGCGTCGGCGAACACGGGCCGGGGCGACTCCTCACCGGCGGTTCGGCTGAGCCCGCCCGGTGCCGCCGGCCCGGGATCCTGGTCCGCGCCTGGTCCGCGCCTGGTCCGGAACCGCTGGCCAGGACTGGGATCCGGGCGAAAAGAGGTGAGACAAACCACGTAAAACGGCCATCCGGCATGACCGGCGTTCGAGCACGACAAAACAGCCCCTGATCTGCGTTTCCGCAGATCAGGGGCTGTTTTCTATCCTGTGGCTGGTGCAGGGTTCGAACCTGCGTAGCTTGCGCGACAGATTTACAGTCTGCTCCCTTTGGCCGCTCGGGCAACCAGCCAGGATGTTCGTCTTCCGGGGTGTTCGCCCCGTTCGACGTGGTAAACCATACCCGATGCCGGGGGGTGCTCCGCCACTCGATAGACCACGCGATGATCAAGGAACGGCACGCGGTTGCCGCGGGCGAGGGCGGGGCGGCGCTGGATAGGCTGGGGCGGCGGACGCCCGGTGGGGCGGGCCGTGCCAGTGAAGCCAGAGCATCAAGGAGACCAACACCCATGGCCGACTCCAGTTTCGACATCGTCTCGAAGGTCGAGTGGCAGGAGGTCGACAACGCGATCAACCAGACCTCCCGCGAGATCGCGACGCGCTTCGACTTCAAGGGCGTGGGCGGCGAGATCAGCCGCTCCGGCGAGAAGATCGAGATGAAGGCCAACGGCGAGGAGCGCGTGCGCGCCATCCTCGACGTGCTGCAGACGAAGTTCGTCAAGCGCGGCCTGTCGCTGAAGGCTCTGGACGCCGCGGAGCCGCAGCTCTCCGGCAAGGAGTACAAGATCTTCGCGAACATCAAGGAGGGCATCACCACGGAGGACGCGAAGAAGGTCGCGAAGATCATCCGTGACGAGGGCCCGAAGGGCGTCAAGGCCCAGGTCCAGGGCGACGAGCTGCGCGTCAGCTCGAAGAGCCGCGACGACCTCCAGGCCGTCCAGGCCCTGCTCAAGGGCAAGGACCTGGACTTCGCGATCCAGTACGTGAACTACCGCTGACCGCGGACCACGACTGACCTCGGCCCGGGGGGGGGCCCCCCCCCCCCGCCGCCGGGCCCCCCCCCCCCCCCCCCCGCGGGCCGCCCCCGGGGGGGGGGGCCGGCGGGGGGGCCCCCGCCCCCGGGGGGGGGGGGGGCCCCGCCCGCATCACGGGGGCCGGTACGCAGCCCCCGGCCGCCCGGCCGTCGGCTCAGTCGACACCGACCCGGTCCGTCCCGGCCCAGCTGCCGGTGCTGCGGTACGCGCCCAGGCCGATCGAGTCGAACTCGTCCGAGCGCCTCTCCTCGGTGCGCGCGCCGATCCGCCGCAGGGCCCGGGAGATCGGGGCGCCCTCCGGCGGCACGGGCTCGAACTCGCCGACGGCGAGCGGGCCGAGGACGACCCGGCCGTCCTCCCAGACCGCGGCGCGCTGCATGCCGCTGCCGCCGTAGTACTCGGCCTCGACGCAGGCGAGAGGGCCGGCCTTCGACCAGGCGGCCAGCCGGAGTTCGAAACCGTCGGAGTACCAGCTGAACCCGGAGCCGCCACCGGGCTTCCGCACGCTGCCGTCGCCCTGGAGCGCGGCGAGGACGCCGGAGGTGACCGGAATCAGCGCCAGCCCCTGCGCCAGCGGCACCACCCGGGCCGCCGGAACCTCCGCCGCCGCCACCCGCAGCAGCTCCAATGTTCCTATCAGCGCTTGGAGTTCGTAGGACATGCCGGACATGGTGTCTCACCGCACCGACAGTCGGCCCGGAATTTATGATTCCGTGCCCGGTCGGAGACCGTAGAGCAGACTGAGCACCGTCAAGAGGCGCCCCGACGCGTACGCCCCGGGGCCGCGGCCGGTCACCCACTCGGGTGCGTGCCGCATGCGGCGGCCCCGGTCCCCGGGTGGACTGACCGGGTACGGCCTGCACCGGGCCCCCTCTCCCGGTCCCCCGCGCCGACCGGCAGCCCGCCACCGGGCGGCGCCGGCCACGGCCGATCGCCACCGACCGCAGTCGACCGCAGTCGACCGGGGCCGTACCGGAGGAGGACCGCATGAGTTCCACGCACGCGCCCCCACCCGGCCGTGGAGTGGTAGTGCGAGGCCGGGTTGTCCGGGTTCGAGTACTGGTCCGGCTTCCAGGCGTTCGGGGTCTCCCGGACCAGGCGGTCGGAGACGTT
>NZ_JBHWBZ010000101.1:0-19608 GCF_042735475.1 Kitasatospora sp. NPDC059577
TGTCTTCCGGGGCTTGACGCCCTGTCCGACGTTTCAAACTCTAGCCGATCCGTACTCCGAAAAGCGAATCCGCCGCAATCCGATAAAACGAACACGCCAAACAGGAACCGAGCCACGACGCAGAAATGCGAACGCAACCCAGCCCGAACCTGGGAAGTGGTGTTTCAGAGGATTGGCCGCCCCGGGACCGTCCGCGCAGACGCGTGTCCGGTGCTCCCTGCCGAGCAGCTCGAAGAACTCTACGCGCTTCGGCGCCGGGATGCAAACGGCAGGCAAACGAACGCCGGCCGGACCCCGGGGAGAGGGGTCCGGCCGGCGAGGCTCGGGCTCAGCTGTTGGTGGGGAAGCCGAGGTTGATGCCGCCGTGCGACGGGTCCAGCCAGCGCTGGGTCACGGCCTTGCCCCGGGTGAAGAACTGGACGCCGTCCGGGCCGTACGCGTGGGCGTCACCGAACAGCGAGGCCTTCCAGCCGCCGAAGGAGTAGTAGGCGACCGGCACCGGGATCGGCACGTTGATGCCGACCATGCCGACCTCCACCTCGAACTGGAAGCGCCGGGCCGCGCCTCCGTCGTTGGTGAAGAGGGCGGTGCCGTTGCCGTACGGGTTGGCGTTGATCAGTGCCAGGCCCTCGTCGTAGGAGGCGACGCGCACGACCGAGAGGACCGGGCCGAAGATCTCGTCGTTGTAGACGGACATGCCGGGCTTCACGTGGTCGAACAGCGTCGGGCCGAGCCAGAAGCCGTCTGCGGTCGGGGTGCCGTCCTTGTCCTCGGCGGTGACCGGGTGCTTGCGGCCGTCCACGGCGAGCTCGGCACCGTCGGCGACGCCGGACTCCACGTAGGAGGTGACCTTGTCGCGGTGCTGGCCGGTGACCAGCGGGCCCATCTCGGAGTCGCCGTTGCACCCGGGGCCGACCTTGAGGGTGGCGACCCGCTGCTTGATCTTCTCGACCAGCTCGTCGCCGATCGGGTCGACGGCGACCAGGACGGACACCGCCATGCAGCGCTCGCCGGCCGCGCCGAAGCCGGCGTTGACGGCGGCGTCGGCGGCGAGGTCCAGGTCGGCGTCGGGCAGGACCAGCATGTGGTTCTTGGCGCCGCCCAGGGCCTGTACGCGCTTCCCGTAGCGGGTGCCGGTCTCGTAGACGTAGCGGGCGATCGGGGTGGAGCCGACGAAGCTGACGGACTTGATGTCCGGGTGCTCCAGCAGGCGGTCGACGGCGGCCTTGTCACCGTGGACGACGTTGAAGACGCCGTCCGGCAGGCCGGCCTCCTTCCACAGTCCGGCGAGGAAGTTGGCGGCGGACGGGTCCTTCTCCGAGGGCTTCACCACGACGGTGTTGCCGGCCGCGATGGCGATCGGGAAGAACCACATCGGCACCATGGCCGGGAAGTTGAACGGCGAGATGATCGCGACGGGGCCGAGCGGCTGGCGGATCGAGTAGACGTCGATGCCGGTGGAGGCCTGCTCGGTGAAGCCGCCCTTGATGAGCTGGGGGATCCCGCAGGCGTACTCGACGACCTCCAGGCCGCGGGCGATCTCGCCGAGGGCGTCGGAGTGCACCTTGCCGTGTTCCGCCACGATGATCGAGGCCAGCTCGTCGCGACGGGCGTTCAGCAGCTCGCGGAAGGCGAAGAGCACCGTCGACCGCTTGGCGACCGAGGCGGTGCGCCACTCGGCGAAGGCCGAGGCGGCGGCGGCCACGGCCTGGTCGACCTCGGCGATGCCGGCGAAGTCGACCTGGCCCGCGACCTGGCCCGTGGCCGGGTCGAAGATGTCACCACGACGGGGCGCCGCGCCGGCGGTGGCGACCGGCTTGCCGCCGATCCAGTGAATGATGTGCTTGCTCAAGGTCCGTCTGCCTCCGAAGTCCCGGGCGGCGTCCTGCCACCGGTCCGGTCTGGCGCCGCCCGCGGGTGGGCCGGGCGACGGAAATTCACGGGGCTACCGCGCTCTTCTCCCAGTGTGGTCCCGGTTCCGGCCCGGCTCAACGAACAGGCTGACGGGGATCTCGGATTCAGCCTTACAGGTCGTCCGGTCGCTACTCCGAACGCCTCTCCGCCCCGCCCGGAACGCGGCTCAGGCTTCTTCGTCCTCCGATGACCGGCCCTCCGACGACGGGCCTCCCGGTGACAGGCCCTCCGACGACCGGCCCTCCCGGGTTCGGCCCTCGAACGCGCCCGCCGAGAACGGATCGTCCGGCGAGAGATCGTCCTGCACCGACTCCTCCAGGTACGGATCGTGCAGGCCGTCCGCCGCCTCCTGGGTCTCCAGCAGATCCAGCCGCAGGTCCTGTGCCCACGCCAGCGCCCAGCGCTTCAGCCCGTCCACCTCGCCGGCCGGGACGCCCCGGGCGCGGAACCGCCCGTCCGCCGCCTCGGCGAGCGTCTCCAGCCGGTCGGCGAGCGCCGCGAGCTGGAGGTCCTGGTCCAACTCCTTGGCCAGGGCGATCAGTTCGCCCTCCCGGTAGCAGCGGGTGAGGGCGTGGACGTCGACCAGGTCGCGCGGCATGCCCCGGTCCACGAGCAGCGCGGTGGTCAGTGCCGCGGCGTCCTCCAGGGCGACGACCGGCAGCACCACCGGCGGCTCGTCCGGCCCGGGCGCGCCGAGGTCGAGGCGGACCGGCCGGTGGCCCAGCGGTTCCTTGCGCAGTTCCACCGAGTGCGTCCGGCCGCCCAGCGCCAGCCGGACGGTGAGCTGCTCCAGCCGCGGGGTGCCCGGGCGTTCGGCCACCCCGCCGCCGGCCGCCCGGTACGCCTCGGACAGCGCGTCGGCGACCTCCGGCAGGTCGGCGCCGCCGGTCGCCAGGGTGAGCCCGTCCTGTGTGCAGGCCGTGACGCCGTGGGCGCGCAGCGCGTGCCCGCCGGCCAGGGCGAGGCCGTACCGGACGCAGACCGGCGCGGCCAGGCCGGCCAGTCGCAGCTGGGCGGGGCCCGGGCGGAGGGCCGCGTCGACGGTGTGCGGGGCGGTGGTCACGCCTCCAGTCTGACGCGACCGCCCGCCCGGCGCGCCACCGCCGCCGCGCTCACCACCCGCCGAGGCCAGCCGCCGCCTCGTGCAGGGCGAGTTCCAGCAGCACCGGGTCGTTGAGCCGCCCGGAGCCGTCCGGCGGGACGAGCCAGCGCACGCCGCGGCTGCTGCGCTCGGGGTGCGGAACGACGATCCAGGTGCCGTCGCCCGCGCCGCGCACGCCCGTGCCGACCCAGCGGGCGGCGGTGCCGACCGGTACCAGGAAGGTGACGTGCTCCTCGCCGAAGTCGGTGAGGACCGGGCCGCGGGTGCCGGTGGCCAGGACGTCCAGCGCCGGGCGCCCGAGCCGGCCGGGGACGGACAGCACGTCCCAGCGGCGGCCGGCCGGTAGCAGCATCAGGCCCAGCCCGGTGCGCTCCCACTGTTCCCGGAAGGATTCCGGGTCCGGTGCCGCTTGGGCGAGCCAGTGCAGTCCGGTGCTCTCCATGTCTGTCCCCGCTCCTTGCCGTTCGTCCTGTTCGGGCCCGGCGGGGAAGACCGAGACCCGCCGTCACCAAGGAGAGGCGGACGGCGGGTCCCTCTTACACGGGTCCGGGCACCGACGGGTCGGCTGCACGGCGCCGGCAGTCGAACGGGGCCGGCTGCACGGGCCCGACGGCCGAACGGTGTCGAGAACCGAACGGGGTCGAGGTCCGAACGGGGCACAGGACCGAACGGGTCAGCTGTCGAAGCCCAGCCCCAGGCGGTCGAGCGTGCGCAGCCAGAGGTTGCGGTGGCCCCCGTTGCGGTCGGCCCGCTCCAGCGACCGGGTGGTGATCTCGATCCCGGCCCAGCGCACCGGCTCGGGCGGGAACGGCAGCGGCTTGCTGCGGACCATCTCCAGCGAGGTGCGCTCGGTGCGCTCGCCGGCCAGCAGGTCGAGCATCACCTCGGCACCGAAGCGGGTCGCGCCGACGCCGAGCCCGGTGTACCCGACCGCGTAGGCGACCTTGCCCCGGTACGCGGTGTCGAAGAACGCCGAGAACCGGCTGCAGGTGTCGATCGCGCCGCCCCAGGCGTTGGTGAAGCGCAGGCCCTCCAGCTGCGGGAAGCAGCGGAAGAAGTTGCCGGCGAGGGTGCGGAAGGTCTCCGGCCGCTGGTCGTACTCGTGCCGGACGTGGCCGCCGTAGTGGTAGACCGCGTCGTAGCCGCCCCAGAGGATCCGGTTGTCGGCGGAGAGCCGGAAGTAGTGGAACTTGTTGGCGCTGTCGCCGAGGCCCTGGCGCCCGCGCCAGCCGATCGAGGCGAGTTGCTCGTCGCTGAGCGGCTCGCTCATCAGCGCGTAGTCGTACACCGGCACGACGTACGGGCGGACCCGCTTGAGCAGGGACGGGAAGACGTTGGTGCCGAGCGCGACCCGGCGGGCGAAGATCCGGCCGTAGGGGGTGCGGGCGGCCATGCCGCTGCCGTGCTCCCGCAGGTCGGTGGCCCGGGTGTGCTCGTGGATCCGTACGCCCTGGCTCAGGCAGGCCTCCTTGAGGCCCCAGGCGAGCTTGGCGGGGTGGACCATCGCCACCCCTTCCTTGTCCCAGAGACCGCCGAGGAAGGTCGGCGAGTCCACCTCGGCGCGCACCTCGTCGGCGTCCAGGACGGTGACGTCGAGGCCGTAGCGGGCGACGGCCTCGGCGACCTCGTGGAGTTCCTCGACCTGGTGGGGCTGGGTGGCGACGTCGATCTCGCCGGTGCGCTCCCACTCGGCGTCGATGCCGTAGCGCTTGAGGGTGGCCTCGATGTCGTCGAGGTTGGCGGCGCCGAGGCGCTCCAGCCGGGCGAGTTCGGACGGCCAGCGGTCCAGGCCGTTGCCGAAGCCGTGGGTGAGGCTGGCCGCGCAGAATCCGCCGTTGCGCCCGGACGCGGCCCACCCGACCTCGTTGCCCTCGACCAGCACGACGTCCAGCGAGGGGTCGCGTTCCTTGGCGATGAGGGCGGTCCACAGGCCGGAGTAGCCGCCGCCGACGACCAGCAGGTCGCAGGTGGTGTCGCCGACCAGGGCGGGCAGCGCCGCCGGCCGACCCGGGTCCTCCAGCCAGAAGGGGGTGGGCCTGGCGTCACTGAGTGCGCGGGCGGAGTCCATGCATTATCAGCCACTTTCTACGGATAGATGTCGTTACGGGCCGCCGCTGACCGACCGTAGGTCAGGCGGTGGCCTTCCTGCGGTTGCCCAGCCACTGACCGACGACGGTCAGCACGACGGCGGCGAGGAACATCGCGGTGCCGATGACGTTCACCTGCACCGGGATGCCGCGCTGCGAGGCGCCCCAGACGAACATCGGGAAGGTGACCGTGGTCGGGCCCGAGTTGAACTGGGTGATGATGAAGTCGTCGAAGGAGAGCGCGAAGCTGAGCAGCGCGCCCGCCGCGATGCCGGGCGCCGCCAGCGGCAGGGTGACCCGCAGGAAGGTCTGGGTGGGGGTCGCGTAGAGGTCCTGGGCGGCCTGTTCGAGCCTCGGGTCCATGCTCATCACGCGCGCCTTGACCGCCGTCACCACGAAGCTGAGGCAGAACATGATGTGCGCGATGAGGATGGTGGTGAAGCCGAAGGGGATGCGCATGTTGAGGAAGAGCGTCCCGAGCGAGGCGGCCATGACCACCTCGGGCATGGCCATCGGCAGGAAGATCATCGCGGTGGTGGCCGAGCGGCCGCGGAAGCGGTAGCGGGCCAGCGCGAAGGCGACCATGGTGCCGAGCACGGTGGCGCCGATCGTGGCGAGCACGGCGATCTGCAGGCTGAGCGAGAGCGACTGGCACATGTCGGCCACGCCGCAGGGGTTCGTCCAGGCGTCGGTGGAGAACTCGTTCCACTCGTAGTTGAACTTGCCCACCGGCTTGTTGAACGAGAAGGCGAGCACGACCAGGTTGGGCAGCACCAGGTAGGCGAGGGCCAGCACGCCAGCCAGGACGACCAGGTGGGCGCGGACCCACTTCAGGATTCGGGACATCAGACCAGATCCTCCGTCCCGGCCTTGCGCATGTAGACCGTCACCATGCCCAGGATCAGGGCCATCAGGATGAAGCTCAGCGCGGCCGCCGTGGGGTAGTCGAGTACGTTCAGGAACTGCTTCTGGATGCCGTTGCCGACCATCTGCTCGCTCGGCGAGCCCAGCAGCTGGGCGTTGATGTAGTCGCCGGAGGCCGGGATGAAGGTCAGCAGGGTGCCCGCGACCACGCCCGGCAGCGAGATCGGGAAGGTGACCTTGCGGAAGGTGGTGAACGGCCGCGCGTAGAGGTCGCCGGCCGCCTCGTGCAGGCGCGGGTCGATCCGCTCCAGCGAGGTGTACAGCGGGAGGATCATGAACGGCAGGAAGTTGTAGGTCAGGCCGCAGACCACCGCGAGCGGCGTGGCCAGCACCCGGTCGCCGGAGGTGAGGCCGACCAGGTTGGTGAGGTCGAGGACGTGCAGGGCGTTCAGCGCGCCGACCACCGGGCCGCCGTCGGACAGGATCGTCTTCCAGGCCAGCGTGCGGATCAGGAAGCTGGTGAAGAACGGCGCGATGACCAGGATCAGGATGACGTTGCGCCAGCGCTTGCTCGCCTTGAAGGCGATCGTGTAGGCGAGCGGGTAGCCGACGGCCAGGCAGAGCACGGTGGCGACGGCGGCGTAGGAGAACGACCGGACGAAGTGCCACTTGTACTCGACCAGGGCGTCCCAGTACGTCGAGAAGTGCCAGGTGACCTTGAAGCCCGCTTCGAGCGAACCGGTCTGCAGCGAGGTGGACGCCTGGTAGACCATCGGGACGGCGAAGAAGACGACCAGCCAGGCAATGCCGGGCAGCAGCAGCCAGTACGCGGTGAGCTTGCGCTTCGGCTTGCGCTCCGCCACCGACGGGATGACTTGGGGCGGCGCGGCCGGGGCGGTGGTGGTCATGCGGCCTCCTCCCCGGTGCCCGCGTCGATCGCCTGTGAGGCGTCCAGGGCGAAGGAGTGCGCCGGGTTCCAGTGCAGCCGGACGGCGGCGCCGGGGACTATCCGGGCGTCGCGCTCCATGTTCTGCTCGAAGACGGTGACCTCCTGGCCGCCGTCGGTGCGCACCACGTACTGGGTGGAGACGCCGATGAAGCTGGAGTCGAGCACCGTGCCGGCCAGCTGGTTGCGGCCGTCGGCGACCTGCTCGGAGGCGTGCGTGATGGTCATCTTCTCGGGTCGCACGCCGAGGTGGACGCGCTTGGCGTCGGTGGCGCAGCGCGCCTTCGGCACGGTGAGGCGGGCGCCGGCCGCGCTCAGCAGCAGGTCGCCGCCGTCGGTGCCGGTGACCTCGGCGGGCAGCAGGTTGGACTGGCCGAGGAAGTTGGCCACGAAGGTGGTGGCGGGGTTCTCGTACAGCTCGGCGGGCGCGCCCAGCTGCTCGACCCGGCCACCGTTCATCACCGCGATGGTGTCGGCCATGGTCATGGCCTCCTCCTGGTCGTGGGTGACGTGCACGAAGGTGATGCCGACCTCGGTCTGGATCCGCTTGAGTTCCAGCTGCATCTGGCGGCGGAGCTTGAGGTCGAGCGCGCCGAGCGGCTCGTCCAGGAGCAGCACCTGCGGGTGGTTGATCAGCGCGCGGGCGACGGCGACGCGCTGCTGCTGGCCGCCGGAGAGCTGGTGCGGCTTGCGCCGGGCGTACTGGCCGAGTTCGACCAGCTCCAGCATGTCCTCGACCTGCTTCTTGACGTCCTTCCTGCCGCGCCGGCGCAGGCCGAAGGCGACGTTCTCGAAGATGTCCAGGTGCGGGAAGAGCGCGTAGCTCTGGAAGACGGTGTTCACCGGCCGCTTGTACGGGGGCAGGGCGGTGACGTCCTGGCCGCCGATCAGGACGGTGCCGCTGGTGGGCTCCTCCAGGCCGGCGATCATGCGCAGGGTGGTGGTCTTGCCGCAGCCTGAGGCGCCGAGCAGGGCGAAGAAGGAGCCCTGGGGGACGGTCAGGTCGAGGGGGTGGACGGCGGTGAAGGAGCCGTAGGTCTTGCCGATGCCGGTGAGCCGGACGTCGCCGCCGACGGCCGCGTCGCGCTGCTGGTCTGTCATGGGGTGGTGTCTTCCTGGGGTTCTCGGCCGGGGGTGGGGGTCAGGCGCCGATGAGCTTGGAGAACTTCTGCTCGAAGTCGCTCTCCTCGCTCTCGGTGAGCGTGCGGAACACGTGTGCCTTGGCCGCCATCTCGGGGGTGGGTACGACCAGCGGGTTGGCCGCGGTGTCCGGGGCGAGGGTGGCGAGCTCGTCGTTCATCCCGGTGACGGCGGAGACGAAGCCGATGCCCGCGACCAGTTGCGCCGCGATCTTCGGCTGATAGTAGAAGTCGATCAGCTTTTCCGCGTTCGCCTTGTGCTGCGCCTTGGCCGGGACCAGCATGTTGTCGGTCGAGGACAGGAAGCCCTTCTCCGGGATGACGAACTCGATGTCCGGGTTGTCGGCGCGCAGTTGGATCAGGTCGCCGCCCCAGGCGATGCAGGCGGCGATGTCACCGGAGGAGAGCTCCTGGCCGTAGTCGTTGCCGGTGAAACGCCGGATCTGCTTGCTGTCGACGGCCTTCTGCAGGCGGGCGATCGCGGCGTCGAAGTCGTCGGCGGTGAACTTCGCCGAGTCCTTGCCCTGGTCCAGCAGCACCATCCCGACGCTGTCGCGCATCTCGGAGAGGAAGGTGACCCGGCCCTTGAGCTCGGGGTCGTCCAGCAGTTGGGAGACGCTGGTGACCTCCTTCCCCTTGGTCGCCTTCTTGTTGTAGGCGACGACGGTCTGGATGCCGGCCCACGGGTAGGAGTAGAGCCGGCCCGGGTCCCAGTCGGGGGCGCGGAAGCGCGGGTCGACGGTGGTGATGGCGGTGGTCACGTTCGCCGGGGTGAGCTTCTGCACCCAGCCGAGCCGGATCAGCCGGGCGGCCATCCAGTCGGTGAGCACCATCAGGTCGCGGCCGGTGTCCTGGCCGGAGGCGAGCTGCGGCTTGATCTTGCCGAAGAACTCGACGTTGTCGTTGACGTCCTCGTTGTACTTGACCTTGATCCCGGTGGCCTGGGTGAAGGCCTCCAGGGTGCCGTGCTTCTCCTTGTCGTTCTCGTCGGTGTCGATGTAGAGCGGCCAGTTGGAGAAGGCGACCTCCTTCTCCGTGTCCGAGAGGTCCTTGGCGGCGTTCGCGGTGGAGTCGCCGGTCGCCCGGGGGGCCGCCGGGATCCCGCAGGCGGCCAGGGTGCCCGCCCCGGCGGTGAGGGCGGCGGCGCGCAGCAGGGTGCGGCGGCCGAGTGCGGCCCGGCCGCTGGTCAGGCTGCGCTCCCAGGCCCTGCGGACCGGTTCGGGCAGACCGTCGGTGAGCTCGTTGAACGCCATGGAACGGGCCTCCTGGGGGGAGAAGGGGGGCGTGGGGGAAGTGCCCCGGTCCGGGGGTTATCTGTCTCCGAAGACGGTGCGGTGCCAGTCCTTGCGGGCCACCGCGGTGGTGTCGAACATGACGTGCTTGACCTGGGTGTACTCGTCCAGCGAGTACTGGGACATGTCCTTGCCGTAGCCGGACGCCTTGTAGCCGCCGTGCGGCATCTCGCTGATGATCGGGATGTGGTCGTTGACCCACACGCACCCGGCCGCGATCTCCCGGGTGGCGCGCAGCGAGCGGTGCACGTTGCTCGTCCAGGCGGAGGCGGCCAGGCCGTAGGGGGTGTCGTTGGCCAGCCGGATGCCCTCGTCGTCGCCGTCGAAGGGGAGCACGACCAGCACCGGGCCGAAGACCTCTCCCTGGACGACCTCGCTGTCCTGGGCGGCACCGGTGATCAGGGTGGGCGGGTAGTACGCGCCCCGGGTGAGGTCGTGGCCGTCGTGGCCCTTCTGCGGCACCCGGCCGCCGGTGACGACGGTGGCGTAGCCGCGGGCACGCTCCACGAAGCCGGCCACCCGGTCCCGGTGGGTGTACGAGACCAGCGGGCCGAGGTCGGTGTGCGGGTTCAGCGGGTCGCCGATCCGGATCGCCGCGAACAGCTCGGCCACCCCCGCCACGAAGGCGTCGTACAGCGGGCGCTGGACGTACGCGCGGGTGGCGGCGGTGCAGTCCTGGCCGCCGTTGATCAGCGAGGCGGCGACGGCGCCGTGCACGGCGGCGTCCAGGTCGGCGTCGTCGAAGACCACGAACGGGGCCTTGCCGCCGAGCTCCAGGTGGGTGCGCTTGACGCTCGCGGTGGCGATCTCGGCGACCCGCCTGCCGACCGCGGTGGAGCCGGTGAAGGAGACCATCGCGACGTCCGGGTGCCCGACCAGGTGCTCGCCGGCGGTCCGGCCGGCGCCGGTGACCACGTTGACCACGCCGTCCGGGATGCCCGCCGCCGTGCACGCCTCGGCGAACATCAGCGAGGTCAGCGGGGTCAGTTCGGCGGGCTTGAGGACGATGGTGTTGCCCGCGGCGATCGCCGGGAGGATCTTCCAGGCGGCCATCTGCAGCGGGTAGTTCCACGGCGAGATCGAGCCGACGACGCCGACCGCCTCGCGCCGCACGTACGAGGTGTGGTCGCCGGAGTACTCCCCCGCCGCCTTGCCCTCCAGGTTGCGGGCGGCGCCGGCGAAGAACGCGGCGTTGTCGATGGTGCCGGGGACGTCGAACTCGGTGGCCAGCTTGACCGGCTTGCCGGTCTGCGCGGTCTCCACCCGGGCGAGGTCGCCGCAGGCGTCGGTCAGCACGGCGGCCAGCCGGGTGAGCGCCTCGGAGCGCGCCCCGGGAGTGGCCGAGGACCAGCCGGGCAGGGCCGCCCTCGCGGCGGCGACGGCCGCGTCGACGTCCTCGGTGGTGGCCAGGGCGACCTGCTCGACCACGCTGCCGTCGGCGGGGTTGACGACCTGGAAGGGCTCGCCGCGCCCCCGGGTCCGGCGGCCCGCGATGTGCTGCGCCCCGGCGCCGAAGTCGGTCAGGTCCATCTGGTTCCTCCAAGTGCCGGTGGTACGACTGAGCGACGGAGCGCCGCCCCCGAGGTGGGGGTCTGCGGGGGCGGGAGTCCGTCCTGTCGATCATCGGGGTTGCGCGATCCTGGCAGTCCGGCTGGCACCGGACAAGGGATTCCACGGTTGCGTTCCGGTCACCGCGACGGAATCCGGCGTGGGGTCGGTTTTCCGCCACAGCCGACCCGCTGACCATGCCCGGTGCCGCCGGGGCGTGACAAGGGTCACTGCGACAATCTCGGCACGAAGGGCCTTACAGGGTGCAAGGGTCCCGGCAGGGCGACAGGTCGTCGCGGGGATGGATGATTCACCTGACACTCTGATCACCCCGTCCCCACTCCGGCCCCCCGGCCATGGAGGCCCGCGATGCTCCCCACCGTCGCCCGAGTACTCGACCTGGAGGTGATGCGGCGTGGCCTCCCCCAGGTCGTGGCCGGCGCCGACCACCTGGAGCGGCCGGTCCGCTGGGTCCACGTCAGCGAACTGCCCGACGTCGCCGGGATGCTCCGGGGCGGCGAGCTGGTGCTGACCACCGGCATCGCGCTGCCCGAGGACCGCGCGGGCCTGGCCCGCTACGTCCACGACCTGGACGAGGTCGGGGTGGCCGGCCTGGTCGTCGAGTTCGGGCGGCGCTACTTCGACGCGCTCCCCCGCGCCCTGGTGAACGCCGCCGAACAGCGCGGGCTGCCGCTGATCACGCTCCGCCGCGAACTGCGGTTCGTCGCCGTCACCGAGGCCGTGCACGCCCTGGTGGTCAACGCCCAGTTGGAGCAGCTGCGCGTGTCGGAGTCCGTCCACCAGGTCTTCAACGAGCTGGTGGTGGAGGGCGCCGAGCCGCCCGAGGTGATCCGGCAGGTGGCCCGGATGGCGGGCGGGCCGGTCGTCCTGGAGAACCTGGCCCACCAGGTGCTCGCCCACGACGCCGCCGGGCGTCCGGAGGCCGAGGTGCTGGAGGACTGGGAGCGCCGCTCGCGCGGGGTCCGTCCGGCCGGACGCACCGGCCACGACCCGCGCAGCGGCTGGCTGGTCACCACCGTCGGCGCCCGCGGCCAGGACTGGGGCCGGCTGGTGCTGGTCCAGGACCCCGGCCCGCTGCCCGAGGGCGAGGCCCACCCGCACACCATGCTGCTGGAGCGCGGCGCCTCCGCGCTGGCACTCAACCGGCTGGTGGTCCGCGACCGGGAGAGCCTGGAGCGGCAGACCCACCGCACCCTGCTCTCCGGCATCCTCACCCACGCGCTGACCGTCTCCGAGGCGGCGCTGCGCGCCCAGGCGCTCGGCGTCCCGCTGGAGGGCCGCCGGCTGGTCGGCGTGGTGCTGCGGCAGCGGCGCGGGCCGATCCCGGCCGCGCTGGAGGCCCAGGCCCGGCTGCGCGACTTCACCGAGCTGGCCGCGGGCGCGGTCCGAGCCTGCCGGCTCTCCGCCCTGGTCGGCGCGCTGGACGACGAGGCCGTCGGACTGCTGATCGCGCTCGGCCCCCAGCAGGACGAGCACGCCGCGCTGGACTCCCTCTCGGCCGCCCTGCGCCGGATGTCCGCCGAGGCCGGCCGGGAGGGCGCCGACCCGGCGGGTCCGGTGGTCGCCGTCGGTTCATCGGTCGGCTCGGTCCGCGACGCCCGGCGCACCCTGCTGGAGGCCACCCAGGTCGCCGACGCCGCCCTGCACGACGTGCCCGGCGGCGGCCGCAGCTCCTCCTACTACCGGCTGCCGGACGTGCGGCTGCGCGGCCTGCTCCACCTGCTGCGCGACGACGCCCGGCTGCAGACCTACGTGGAGCGCGAGCTGGGCCCGCTGCTGGCGCACGACGCCGAGCACAACGGCCAGTTGGTGCAGATGCTGCGGATCTACCTGGAGCAGGGCCGGAACAAGTCGGCCGCGGCGGACGCCGCGCACCTGTCCCGGCCGTCCTTCTACGACCGGCTGCACAAGGTCGAGCGGATCCTCGGCGTCGACCTCGACCAGGTCGAGTCCTGCCTCTCCCTGCACGTCGCCCTGCTCGCCCTGGACGCCGTGCGGCGCTAGGTGTACTGACCTGTCCGGCCGGTGGCGCGCCCGGCGGTCACCCGCCGGTGACGCGCCCGCGCGGTCCTCCCGTCCGAGGTCGGCACGCCCCGCGTCCTCACACGCCGGTGATGCGCCCCCAGACCTTGTGCAGTCGGGGCCGCTCGGCCGAGGTGACGTCGCGCATGGTGCGCAGCCGGGCGCGCATCTCCTCGGTCGGGAAGACCAGCGGGTTCTCGGCGAGTTCGGCCTTCTCCTTGTCGCCGCTGGCCGCCAGCACCTCGCGGGCGGCCGGCACCGGACAGATGTACTGGACGAACGCCGCGAGCTCCGCGGCCACCTCGGGCCGGTAGTAGTAGTCGACCAGCAGTTCGGCATTGCGCTTGTGGACGGCGCGGTTGGGGATCATCAGGCTCTCCGCCCACAGCTCGCCGCCCTCCTCCGGCACCACGAACTCGATGTCCGGGTTCTCGGCGGTGAGCTGGACCGCGTCGCCGGAGTAGGCCTGGCAGGCGAGCGCCGCGCCGGAGGCGAGGTCGCTGGTGTAGTCGTTGCCGGTGAAACGGCGGACGTGGCCGGTGTCCACCATCCTCTGCACCAGGTCCATCGCCTTGTCCGCGTCGTCGTCGGTGAACGCCGCGATGTCCGCGCCCTGGGAGAGCATCAGCAGCCCGAGCGCCTCGTCCAGGCCGGCGAACAACGTGACCCGCCCCTTGAGTTCGGGCTCCCACAGGTCGGCGGTGGACCTGATCTCCCGGCCGAGGGCCTTGCGGTTGTACGCGATGCCGGTGATCCCGGACTGCCACGGCACGCTGCGCCGGCGCCCGGGGTCGAAGGCCGGGTTCGCGAGCTGCGGGTCCAGGTTGGCGCTGACGTTGGGGAGGTTGGCCCGGTCCATGGCCTGCACCCAGCCCAGCGAGACGTACCGGCCGGCCATCCAGTCGCTGATCACCATCAGGTCGCGGCCGGGGTCGGCGCCCTGGGTGAGCACCGGGCTGATCTTGCCGAAGAACTCGTCGTTGTCGTTGATGTCCTCGGTGTAGGCGACCTCGATCCCGCTCTGCTCGCTGAAGGCGTCCAGAGTCGGGCGCCCGCCCCGGTCGTCGGTGTCGATGTACTGCGTCCAGTTGGAGAAGACGAGCCGCTTGTCGCTCTCCGACCGGTCCGGTGCCGAGCGGCGGTCCTCGGCGACGTACGCGGACGGGATCCCGCAGCCGGTCAGCGTGCCGGCACCGAGCAGCGTGGCCCCGCCGAGCACGGAACGCCGGCGCAGGGAGAGCGGGTTGGACGGACGACGGGTCAGGGTGGAGCTGCTGGGCATGGGGAACCTTCCGGAACGTGGGACGGCCCCGGACACACGCACGGGTGCCCGGGGCCGTCCTGGTAGGTACGTCAGACAGTGTGCGCGTCGGTGAGCGACAGCACCTCGTCCAGCACCGCGAGGCCGGTCTTGGCCTCCTCCTCGGTGACGGTGCACGGCGGGACGACGTGGAAGCGGTTCATGTTGACGAACGGCCAGAGCCCGCGCTGCTTGCAGGCGGCGGCCAGCTCGGCCATCGGCGCGTTGGCGGCACCGGCGGCGTTGTACGGCACCAGCGGCTCGCGGGTCCCGCGGTCCTTCACCAGGTCGAGCGCCCAGAACACGCCCAGGCCGCGGACCTCGCCGATCGACGGGTGCCGCTCGGCCAGCTCGCGCAGGCCGGGGCCGAGCACGGTCTCGCCGATGTGCTTGGCGTTCTCGACGATGCCCTCCTCCGCCATCGTGTCGATGGTCGCCACCGCGGAGGCGCAGGCCAGCGGGTGGCCGGAGTAGGTGAGCCCGCCGGGGAAGGCGCGCTCGGCGAAGGTGGCCGCGATCTCGGCGCTGATCGCCACGCCGCCCAGCGGCACGTAGCCGGAGTTGACGCCCTTGGCGAAGGTCAGCAGGTCCGGGGTGACGCCCCAGTGGTCGGCGGCGAACCACTCGCCGGTGCGGCCGAAGCCGGCCATCACCTCGTCGAGGATGAACACGATGCCGTGGCGGTCGCAGATCTCCCGCACCCCGGCCAGGTAGCCGGGCGGCGGGACCAGGACGCCCGCGGTGCCGACCACGGTCTCCAGGATGACCGCCGCGACGGTGCCCGGCCCCTCGAACGCGATCACCTCCTCCAGGTGCCGCAGCGCCCGCTCGCACTCCTGTGCCTCGTTCTCGGCGTGGAAGTTGGAGCGGTAGGCGTACGGGCCCCAGAAGTGCACCACGCCGGAGACGCCGGTCTCGTTGGCCCAGCGTCGCGGGTCGCCGGTGAGGGCGATCGCGTTGGCGGTGGCGCCGTGGTACGAGCGGTAGGTGGAGAGGACCTTCTGCCGGCCGGTGTGCAGCCGGGCCAGCCGGATGGCGTTCTCGTTGGCCTCGGCGCCGCCGTTGGTGAAGAAGATCTTGTCCAGGTCACCCGGGGTGCGCTCGGCGATCAACCGGGCGGCCTCGCTGCGCGACTCGACCGCGAAGCCGGGCGCGATGGTGCAGAGCTTCGCCGCCTGCTCCTGGATCGCGGCGACCACCTTCGGGTGCTGGTGGCCGATGTTGGTGTTGACCAGCTGCGAGGAGAAGTCCAGGTAGCGGTTGCCGTCGTAGTCCCAGAAGTACGAGCCCTCGGCGCCGGCCACCGCGAGGGGGTCGATCAGCGCCTGGGCGGACCACGAGTGGAAGACGTGCGCGCGGTCGGCGGCCTTGACGGCCTGGCCGGCGGCTGAGTCAGCGGTGGGGATGCTCATGCCGGTAAGGCTAGGGCGGGCCGACCGCGAAGTGCAGATCCATCCTGTCAGTCGGTCGCGCGATCCGTCGACAGGGTGCAAAGGCACAGGGCCCGGGTCGGAAGGACCCGGGCCCTGTGGTCGGTTCGTACGACGCGCAGCACGCCCTGAACGCACCGGACCGCGGTCACACCCCACCGATCG
The DNA here is from genome assembly GCF_042735475.1 of Kitasatospora sp. NPDC059577. NCBI lineage: Bacteria > Bacillati > Actinomycetota > Actinomycetes > Kitasatosporales > Streptomycetaceae > Kitasatospora > Kitasatospora sp. NPDC059577. Next base: position 15,831 of record NZ_JBHWBZ010000101.1, read on the forward strand.
GTCACGACCCGCTGGATCGCGGTCACACCCCACCGATCGGTCACGACCCGCTGGATCGCGGTCATACCCCACCGATCGGTCACGACCCGCTAGATCGCGGTCATGACGTGCTTCACGCGGGTGTAGTCCTCGAAGCCGTACGCCGACAGGTCCTTGCCGTAGCCGGACTTCTTGAAGCCGCCGTGCGGCATCTCGGCGACCAGCGGGATGTGGGTGTTGATCCAGACGCAGCCGAAGTCCAGGCGGCGCGACATCCGCATGGCGCGGGCGTGGTCCTTGGTCCACACCGAGGAGGCCAGCGCGAACTCGACGCCGTTGGCGTACTCGACGGCCTGGTCCTCGTCGGTGAACTTCTGCACGGTGATGACCGGGCCGAAGACCTCGTTCTGGATGATCTCGTCGTCCTGGTTCAGGCCGGAGACGACGGTCGGGGCGTAGAAGTAGCCCTTGTCGCCGACCCGGTGGCCACCGGCCTCGACCTTGGCGTGGGCGGGCAGCCGCTCGATGAAGCCGCTGACCTGCTGCAGCTGGTTGGCGTTGTTCAGCGGGCCGTACAGCACGTCCTCGTCGTCCACGCCACCGGTCTTGGTCTCGGCCGCGGCCTTGGCCAGCGCCTCGACGAAGGCGTCGTGGATCGACTCGTGCACCAGCACGCGGGTGGCGGCGGTGCAGTCCTGGCCGGCGTTGAAGTAGCCCGCCACCGAGATGCCCTCGACGGCCTCGGCGATGTCGGCGTCGTCGAAGACCACGACGGGGGCCTTGCCGCCCAGCTCCAGGTGGACGCGCTTGACGTCCTTGGAGGCCGACTCGGCGACCTGGATGCCGGCCCGGACCGAACCGGTGATGGAGGCCATCGCCGGGGTCTTGTGCTCGACCATCAGCTTGCCGCTCTCGCGGTCGCCGCAGATGACGTTGAAGACGCCGGCCGGCAGGTCCAGGTCCTTGAGGACGCCGCCGATGATCTCGGCGAGCAGCACGGTGGAGGCCGGGGTGGTGTCCGAGGGCTTCAGGACGACGGCGTTGCCCGCGGCGAGGGCCGGGGCGAACTTCCAGACGGCCATCATCATCGGGTAGTTCCACGGCGCGACCTGGGCGCAGACGCCGACCGGCTCGCGGCGGACGATCGAGGTCATCCCGTCCATGTACTCACCGGCGGCCTTGCCCTCCAGCAGGCGGGCGGCACCGGCGAAGAAGCGGATCTGGTCCACCATCGGGCCGATCTCCTCGGAGAGGGTCAGCGCGCGGGGCTTGCCGGTGTTGCGCACCTCGGCGTCGACGATCTCGTCGGCCCGGGCCTCGACCGCGTCGGCGATCTTGAGCAGCAGCTTCTGCCGGGTGCTCGGGGTGGCGTCCCGCCAGATCGGGAACGCGGCGGCGGCGGAGGCCATGGCGGCGTCCACGTCCGCGGCGCCGGACAGCGGCGACGTCGCGTACACCTCGCCGGTGGTCGGGTCGACGATGTCGAGCGTGCGGCCGTCAGCCGCGTCGACGAACTCACCGTTGATGTAGTTGCGCAGCGTGCGAAGGTCGCTCACGGATCTCTCCTCGGTCTGGGCCTGCGGCATTGCAGATTCCGGCGCCATGGTACGTCGGCGGATCCGACGCACGAAGGGTGCCGAGTGGACGGCCCCGAATCGGCGCGGTCCACTGGTGGCGGTACGCACGGCACCTCGCGGGGCCGCGCGCGTACCGTGCCAGGGTAGCCGCAGGACTGCCGGTATCGACAGGACTAGTGCGCGCAAGCAATGAAATCCGTACGTGTCATCCGGGATCACGACGAAATCAGCAGCTTCCACACTTGCGAACGCGGGAGTGATCGGGCACAGTGGCCGCGTGGCCAACCGCGACCGGAACGCCAGCGTTCCCCTCGACGCCGCCTCCAAGGCGATCATCGAGCAGCTCCAGGAGGACGGGCGCCGCCCGTACGCCGCCATCGGCAAGGCCGTCGGCCTGTCCGAGGCAGCCGTACGGCAGCGCGTCCAGAAGCTGCTCGACCAGGGCGTGATGCAGATCGTCGCCGTCACGGACCCGCTCACCGTCGGCTTCACCCGCCAGGCGATGGTCGGGATCCGGGTCGAGGGTGACATCGAGCCCGTCGCCGACGCGCTGGCCGCCCTCGACGAGGTCGACTACGTCGTCTGCACCGCAGGCTCGTTCGATCTCCTGGCCGAACTGGTCTGCGAGGACGACGAGCACCTGCTCGAACTGATCAACAAGCGCATCCGCGCGCTTCCCGGCGTGCGGAGCACCGAGAGCTTCGTTTACCTGAAGCTCCGGAAACAGACCTACACCTGGGGCACCCGATGACAGCCGACCCGGCGCAGAAGGACCTTTCCAAGACCGCCTACGACCACCTGTGGATGCACTTCACCCGCATGTCGTCGTACGAGAACTCCCCCGTGCCGACGATCGTCAGGGGCGAGGGCACCTACGTCTGGGACGACAAGGGGCGGAAGTACCTCGACGGCCTCGCCGGCCTGTTCGTCGTCCAGGCCGGTCACGGCCGCGAGGAGCTCGCCGAGGCCGCCGCCAAGCAGGCCAAGGAGCTCGCCTTCTTCCCGGTGTGGAGCTACGCCCACCCGAAGGCCGTCGAGCTGGCCGAGCGCCTGGCCAACTACGCCCCCGGCGACCTGAACAAGGTCTTCTTCTCCACCGGTGGCGGCGAGGCCGTCGAGACCGCCTGGAAGCTCGCCAAGCAGTACTTCAAGCTGACCGGCAAGCCGACCAAGTACAAGGTCATCTCCCGCGCCGTCGCCTACCACGGCACCCCGCAGGGCGCGCTGTCCATCACCGGCCTGCCGGGCCTGAAGGCCCCGTTCGAGCCGCTGGTGCCGGGCACCCACAAGGCCCCGAACACCAACATCTACCGCGCCCCGGCCTTCCTCGAGGGCCCGGACGGCACGGTCGACCCCGAGGCGTACGGCCGCTGGTGCGCCGACGAGATCGAGGTCGCCATCCTCAACGAGGGCGCCGAGACCGTCGCCGCCGTCTTCGTCGAGCCGGTGCAGAACGCCGGCGGCTGCTTCCCGCCGCCGCCCGGGTACTTCCAGCGCCTGCGCGAGATCTGCGACCGCCACGACGTGCTGCTGGTCTCGGACGAGGTCATCTGCGCCTTCGGCCGCCTCGGCACCATGTTCGGCGCCGACAAGTTCGGCTACCAGCCCGACATGATCACCTGCGCCAAGGGCATGACCTCGGGCTACTCCCCGATCGGCGCCACGATCATCTCGGACCGCCTCGCCGAGCCGTTCTACAAGGGCGACAACACCTTCCTGCACGGCTACACCTTCGGCGGCCACCCGGTCTCCTCCGCCGTGGCGCTGGCCAACCTCGACATCTTCGAGCGCGAGGGCCTGAACCAGCGCGTCCTCGACAACGAGGCCGCCTTCCTGGGCACCCTGGACAAGCTGCGCGACCTGCCGATCGTCGGCGACGTCCGCGGCAACGGGTACTTCTACGGCATCGAGCTCGTGAAGGACAAGGTCACCAAGGAGTCGTTCAACGACGACGAGGTGGAGCGCGTGCTCTACGGCTTCCTGTCGAAGGCCCTCTTCGACAACGGCCTGTACTGCCGCGCCGACGACCGTGGCGACCCGGTCATCCAGCTGGCCCCGCCGCTGATCTCCGACCAGTCGACCTTCGACGAGATCGAGCAGATCCTGCGGACCAGCCTCACCGACGCGTGGGCGAAGATCTGACCTCCTGATCCTCCTTCCCCACCCTCCGCCGAAGGGCGGCCCCCCCCCCCCCCGCGGCGGCGCGCGGCGGCGGCGCCCCC
>NZ_JBHWBZ010000102.1:0-15881 GCF_042735475.1 Kitasatospora sp. NPDC059577
GGGCCGGGCGCTCCCCTGTTCGGACGAGGTCCGGCACCCACCCAGGTGCCGGACCTCGTTCGCGTTCACGGGCCGGACGGCGCGGACGGCGGCGGGGGCAGCAGGCACGGGGTGTTGACCCGGAAGAGCAGCAGGCCTCCGGTCGTGGTCTGGACCGTGATCAGGTACCGGCTCGACGCCTGGGAGGCGTCGACGACCGTGTCCACCTTTCCGTCGGCGGTCTCGCGGTAGCCGTCGATCGTGAAGCCCTGCTGTTCGAGCATCGTGCGGACCTTGCGGACGGCCTCCGGGTGCCGGTCGAGCGGGGCGGAGCTGTAGACCGCGTACGACATCGTGTACCGGCCGTCCTCGGCGACCTCGTCGTTCCTGCCGACGCAGTCGTTGAAGAACGGCTCGGCGCTGCCGGGATCGAGGGCGACGCCGGCGGTCTGCGCCATGTAGGCGGTCATGTGGTCGGCCCAGTCCTGGGCGTCCTGGCGGGCCTTGACCGGGAGCGGCGCGGCGGGACGGGGCACGGACATGCATCCTCCGAGGGTCAGGGACAGGCCGAGCGCTGTCACGGCGGCGCCCGGGCGCCGGATTCCGGCGCGGCCTGCAGCGGGTCGCGGCAGTGGGAACGGCACGGTGAAGTTCCTTGCGGCCGGGGGAGAGTGACGACGGGAGGTGGCCGGGCCGGCTCCCGTGTTCACGGGGGAAGCAGTGGGCTGTCGTGCTCCTTGGGAACCGTGGTCGGCTTCGCTCCGACGATGATCCGGCCCTGGTTGGCGAGGCTTTCACTGCCGCCGTCCCAGTACCCGCTGTGCCCGGAGGTGTCGACCCGGAGGTTGTTCCCGCCGAACCGGTCGGTCATCGGGTCGGCGCCGAGGCTGAGTCCCGCGGCGAGTTCGATCGGGTCGTCCGTTGCCCTGCCGGTCCAGAAGTGGCCCGGTTCGACGTGGAGTTGGTCGGAGCGCCGGACGGTCATCCCGGGACTCGCGATGGCGACGACGTCGTCGGCTCCCAGTCCGTCCCCACCCGCGGCGGCCGCGCCGACGAGCGTCGTCCCGTAGCTGTGGCTGAGGACCGAGAGGTGGCCGTGGTGGTCGCCCTGGGCGACCCGGGTGCCCTGGGTGAACCGGCGCAGGGCCTCGGCGCCGTCCTCGGCCCGGGTGGTGCCGGCGACGGAGACGTTCGGTTCCTGGAGGACGGGGACCTCGGGGGCGTCGTACCCGAGCCACGAGATCACCGACACTTTCTGGCCGCTCCCCTTCGACGCCTGCTTCGCGGCCTCCCGCAGGTCGTCGACGCGGGCGAGCTGGCCCGGTGTGCTGTCGATCGTCGTCCCGGTGCCGGGCACCAGGACGGCGGTGTGGTCGGCCGTGTCGGGGTTCCCCATGGCGATGATCGCCCGGCCGTCGCCGCCGTACGCCCCGGCGTCGTAGCCGAGCAGGAACAGCTGCTTGTCCTCGGCCGCGGTGTCGTGCGCGTCGAGCTGTTCCTTGAGCTTCATCAGGGACTGTTCGCGGGCGTTGTACGCGCCGGACGTGGTGCCGCCTCCGCTCGCGCGGCCGGCCTTCAGCCCGTCGAGCTCCTGGTCGAGGGCCAGCCGGTTCGCCTCGTCCCGGGCCGCTGCGGGCAGTCCGTCGAGGCGGCCGATCCGGTCCGGGTAGAGCGCGAGGTAGCTGCTGCGCTGCTCAGGTGTCAGCGACGTCCACCAGTCGGCGGCCTTCCGCGGGTCGGTGTTGTCGGGAATGTACGGACCGACGAGCCCGAGGTCCTTCGCGACGTCCTTCACGTCGGCGGCGGTCTCGGCGGCGGAGCCGAACGCCCTCGGCCGGGTCAGGACGTCGGCGTCGAGGCGGCCGAGGGCGAGGCTGCCCCGGTCGCTCGCCTCCTTCGCCGCGGCCAGCGCCTTGTCGATCCGGTCCTGGACGTCCCCGCGCAGGGTGGCCAGCGCCTTGCGCGCGGGGTCGGACCTGGCCTCGGGGTCGTTCTGTTCGCCCTTGCCCAGTGGCGGCAGGTTCACCGTCCCGTCGGCGCCGACGGTCAGGCCCCACTCCTCGGCGCGGTGCAGGGCGTTGTTCAGATCGGTCTGCGCCTGGTGGATCCGGTCGGCGACGGTGTCCAGGGTGAGCGCGACCGCGGCGGACTCGACCCGCACGATCTCCAGGATCTGCTCGGTCCGGCCGAGGGTGTGGAAGGCGTTCCGTGCGTCCTCGCCCTCCCACTTCGCCTGCCGCAGCGGGCCGTTCACCTGGCTGCGGTGCCTGTTGCCGGCGCACTGGGCGCCGTCGGACAGTCCGCGCCACTCCTTGGCGGCATCGTGCAGCCCGGCCGGGTCGAACCCGAGCAGCAGCTCGAACAGGGTGCTCACCGGCCCGGCTTCTCCCATGCTTCGCCGATCCGCTGTTTCTGCCAGACCTCGGCACTGGCGTTCTCGTTGTGCGCGTAGGCCTGCGCCGTGGCGGTGAGGTTGTCGGCCGTCCTGCTGAGCCGGTCGCCGACGCCCGCCAGCACCGGCGCCCAGTTGCCCGCCACCTGGCCGAGCCGGGCGGCCACCGACCAGCCAGCCAACTGCCCGGCGGCCGTCCGGCCGGCGGCGACGGCCGTCTGACAGGGCTTCGCGAAGTCCTCGCCGATGGACCGGGCCACCCCCGCGGACATGTGGATCTCACCCGGATCGACCTTGATTCGGCCCACTGCTGCACTCCCTCCCGGAATTCCCACGGTCGGCGGCAAGCCTATTCGGTCGTCGGTGGGGGTCCGTCCGTACGGATACTCATGTACACCGGAGTGGTAACCCCGCGTCAGCGATGAGGATTCGCGCGGATTCACGCCATAGACTGGAAGGCTTGTGAGATCCGGAATGTGCGGCTTCATCGACAGGCCGACAGTCATATGACCATTCGGGCAATGCATCAGACTTCCGGTCGGACAGACCATACTCCGGACACGAACATGAGGCGTTTCCGACTTCTTGTGATTCGTATGCGGACAACAGGATTCAGAGACGACCGACTCCCACGCCCCGCACATCGGACCGACCCGAGTCCGGACGCCAACCGGGGCCCGGATCCCTGCACCGATCGACCGCCGGAGCTGCGGGCGGCGGACGGGCGTCACGGGCGGCGCGGGCGGCGCGGGCGGCGGACGGGTGTCGTGGGCAGCCGAGGGACACCGCGGGGGCGGCCGACGGACGCCGTGAGGGCGGCCGAATGGTTGGCACGCTGTGCGAATCACCCGCCCCGCGACCGGTCGCCCCCGGAGGCCGGGAACCCGGTGTCCACCGGGCCGCGTCCTCGTCGTCGGCCGGAGTGTCGTAGGGTGCCGCGCCGACGGACACGGCCGACGGCCGGGGACGGCGGGCACGACAGGAACGGGGAGCACGGAACGATGGACGACCGGACAGAGCAGAGCGGCAGACCCGGCGGGAGCGGCACGCCCTCCGCCGTTCCCCTTGGCACCGCCGAGGACAAGCCCACCCGGGACGAACCCACCCCGGACGAACCCACCCGGGCCGAGGACGCCCAGGACGAACCCGCCCGGGCCGAGGACGCCCCGCCGGCGGACGACGTCCCGCCGATCCAGGACGACGTCCCGCCCGTCGTCCAGGACGCCCCGCCGGCCGAGGACACCGTGGCCCACCAGGCCGAGGACACCGCGGCGCACCGGCCCGGGGAGACCGCGACGGCGGCGTCCGGGTCCGCGCCCGCCTGGGAGATCCCGGACTACGTCCACGAACGCGAGCTCGGCGCCGGGGCCAGCGGCCGCGTCGTACTCGCGCACCACCGGGAGACCGGTACGCCGGTCGCCATCAAGTACCTCCACGACCGCATCGGCACGCCCGCGCTGCGCGCCGAGGCCGAGGTCCTCGCCCGGATCGACTCCCCTCACATCACCCGGCTCTACGAGTACGTGGAGGGCGAGCGGGGCTCGGCCATCGTGATGGAGCTGGTGGACGGCATCGCCCTGCGCGACCTGCTGCGCGCGGAGGGCGCCACCACGGCGCAGGCCGCCCTGGTGGTGCTGAAGGGCTCCCTGCTGGGCCTGGCCGCCGCCCACGAGGCCGGTGTGGTGCACCGCGACTACAAGCCCGCCAACGTGCTCGTCGACACGGCCGGCACCTCGAAGCTGGTCGACTTCGGCATCGCGGTGCCCAGCGGCGACGACCGCGACGTCTCCGGCACCCCCGCGTACATGCCCCCCGAGCAGTGGGCGGGCCGCCCGGCGTCGCCGGCCGGGGACGTCTACGCCGCCACCGTCACGTTCTTCGAGTGCCTCACCGGCGCCCGCCCGTACGGTGGCGCCACGATCGCCGAACTCGCCGTCCAGCACGCCGAGGCGCCGATCCCCGCCGACCTGGCGCCCGACGTCGTCCGGCCACTGATCGTGGCGGGTCTGGCCAAGGACCCCGAGGCCCGTCCCGACAGCGCGGCCGCGTTCGTGCGCGAGCTGGAGGCGGTCGCGACGGCCGGCTACGGGCCGGGCTGGGAGGAACGCGGCCGGCTCGACCTGCTCGGGTTGCTCGCCCTGCTCGCGGCGTTGCTGCCCGGCGCCGGCGTGGCCGGCGGCGCCACCTCGCTGGCGCACACCTCCCTGGGCTCCCAGGGCTCCGGCGCGCTGGGGTCCCAGGGTGCGGCCCAGGGCTCCGGCACGTTGGGCTCCCAGGGCGTCGCACCGGCTCCCGGCGCCGCTCCGGAAGTCCCGGCCGACGGCGTCCCGGCCGACGGGGCGCTGCGCCGCGTCCCGGCCCGCCGCGGCGTCCTCGCACGCAATCGCGGCAAGGCCCTCACCGGTGTCGCGGCGGGCGCCGTCGCGCTGGCCACACTGGCCGGCCTGGCCGCCGCGGGGGCCACCGACGGCGGTGCCCGGACGGCCGTCGGCGCCGCCTCCCCGGAGGCGACCACCAGCATCGGCCCGCAGCAGCCGACGGACGGCGGCACCTCCCCCGCCCCGAGCGGGGACGGCGTCACCGTGAGCCCGACGCCGTCCGCGTCCGACCCGACGGCCTCGCCCTCGACCACCGCGACCACCGCGGCCACCCCCAGTGGCGCCCCCACCGCTTCGCCGAGCGCCAAGGCGCCCACGGCAGCGGCGGTACCGACCCCGTCCTCCCCCGGCCGGTCGGCCGCCCCGTCCACCCCCGCCGCACCGGCCCCCACCACGGCCGCGCCGTCGGCCCCCGTCACCACCCCGCCGAGCCCGAGCCCCACGGTCGCCCCCGCCACCCTGACCGTCGGCTCGGTCAACCTGGACTCCATGACGTGCAGCGGCCGTTGGAGCCTGAGCGCCACGGCCACGGTGACGGCCCAGGGCGTCGGCAGCGGGACGCTGACGTTCAGCTGGTACCACAGCTCGGGCGGCCGGGCGATCACCGTCGCCACCGACACCGTGCCGGTCCAGAACGGCACCGCCACCGTCACCCGCGCGCACGACTTCGGGTCGGCCGACACCTTCAGCACCTGGGGCGTCCGGGTCAGCACCACCCCGGCGGCGGCCAAGCAGGGCAAGACGTCCGCCGAGACGGCCGCCTTCCTCTGCAACCCGCCCCGCTGACACCCGGCCACCGTCCACACGTCGTCCGCCGTCGTCCGCTGTCGTCCGCCGTCGCCCCTTCCGCTCCCCTTTGGTCCCCGCCGTCCGGTCCCGTTCCCGTCCTGGAGAAGCCATGTCCACGCCCCGCCCCGACTCCGCGCCCGACCCGGGCGCGGACACGACCGTCGCTCTCGGCGCGCGCCCGGCCACCGGCGGCGGCAAGGGGGTCGCACCCGGCGCAGGCGCCGGTCCCGACGAGGCGACCGTCCGACTGCCGCGGGGCGCGGCAGCGGAGGCCACGGTCCGCCTCACCAAGGCCGAAGCCGAGGCCGGGGCCGGGGCCGGGGCCGAGGCCGAGGACACGGAGGCGGGGAGCGCCACCTTCCTGGACCCCCGCGTCTGGGGCAGCGCCCCGCAGAGCGGGGAGACCGTCACCCTCACCGAACCGACGGAGGCCGAGGGGACGGAGGAGACGCACTCGACCACCACGCGGGCCGAGTCGCAGGACGCCGAAGCAACGCCCGTCGCACCGGCACCCGCACTCGCACCCGCACCTGCACCCGCACCCGCCGAAACCTCAGTCCCCTCCGTTTCCGCCTCCGTTTCGGCCTCCGCCTCCGCCTCCGCTTCGGCCATCGCCTCTCCGGAGGAACGCCCCCTCGCCCCGGGGGAGTTGCGCCGCTTCGGCCCCGGCGTCCCCCCGATGGCCGCCGCCGCGTGGCACGGCCGGACGGTGCCGGAGGCCGGGCAGCCGCTGCGCCCCCGCCGGACGTGGCGGTGGCTGGTACCGCTGCTCCTCGTGCTCCTGGCCCTCGCGGGCTTCCTGTTCTGGCGCCAGCTGCGCACCCCCGCCCTGGCCGTCACCGGCGTCACCGTGACCGCCGACCCGGCGAGCCCCGGCTGTGCGGCCACCGCCGTGGTCACCGCCGCGGTGGAGACCAACGGCGGTGCCGGCACCCTGCGGTACCGCTGGCTGCGCAGCGACGGCACCACCTCGGACGAGACCGCCCAGGACGTCCGTTCCGGCACGCACCACACCGACCTGGTGCTGCGGTGGAGCTTCGAGGGCCAGGGCTCGCTCCAGGCCACCGCGACCCTGCAGCTACTCACCCCGACCGCCCGCACCGCCGCCGCCTCCTTCACCTACCACTGCGGCGGCTGAACCCCTCCCCCGGCCCCGGGTGCCACGGCCCGCGGGAACGTGGTGCGCGCCGCCGTCCCGGGGTGCGGGACGACGGCGCGACGGGTGCCGGGGCTTCAGGTCACGGGGTGTAGCTGACCCAGCCCTTGGTGACGGTGGTGCCCGGCGGGCAGTACAGGAGGACGTTCAGGAAATCGGTGTGCGGGCCGTCGCTGTGCGAGTAGCCGTTCGAACAGTTGACGTTGACCCACCACTTGGTGGTGCCCCAGGCCGAGCACGAAATGCCGTAGTACCACTGGCCGTTGAGGAATCCGATGGTCGGGGTGCTGCAGTTGAGGCTCTCGACGCGGGCCGGCGACGCCGTCTGTGCCTGGGCGGCCGGGGCCGCGAGGACCCCGGCCGCCGCGAACCCGGCCAACAGACAGGCGGCGGCCGAGAGCCTCTTGCTCCTGATGTTCCTGCGCACGATTGGTTCCGTCCTCGTTGTCGGTGGTGACGGTGCCGCTGTGACCCGCGGCCGGGACGCGCCACGGCGAATATAGGGAGGGATCGTGAAGTTCCGCATATGACAGCCGCAAAGTCGCCACGGCGGTCGTACGCTGCCGCTTCACCGGTGTCCGGACGGCGGGTGCGCCGCGTGGGGTGCACCGGGTCGCGAGGGTCACGGGAACCGCACCCGACCGGGAACTCATCGGCCGAAAGCCACCGCCGACCGCACCCGCACAGCCCCACCTTCACGGCCCCGCCCCACCCTTGACGGCCCCCACCCCCCGCGACCCCACCCCTCGCGACCCCGCGCCGACGCGGCGGGCCCGGCTCTGCCGGGGTTCGCCGGTGGGCTGGTGAGGCCGGGTGGGTGGGGGTCTGGTTCATGCCGTCGACGATCGCGCGCGCCGTGATCGCCTGGGTGAAGACGACCGTGCCGAAGGGGATGCCGAGGCACTCGGCAGCCTCGGCGTACTCCAGGCCCTCCCACAGGCACAGCACCAGGACCTCACGCTCTGAGCGGCGCAGCGAACCCGGCGCAGCGAACCCGGCGCGGCGATCGCGGCGGCGATCCGGCCCCTGCGGCCGATCCGCCGCACGTCACCGCCCGGGCCCGTCACGGGGCTTCGTGGGGATCGCCCGCAGTGCGAGGAGTCGTGTCACCCCCGAAGGACCCGGGAGACCTCGTGGCTACGCCGCAACCGGCCGCGGCGCCCGAGCGCTTCTCCGGGGTGCGAGGACGAGGCCGAGCAGGCAGCCGGTGACCAGGCCCGCGCCGTGGTTGTTGTGCAACAGGCACAGCACCATCCCTGCCGCGGGAACGAGGAGGACGTACCAGGCGCCCTTGAACGGCAGACCCAGGGCGTTCCTGCTCGACAGGCAGGTGACGGCCAGGGCGCCCACCAGCGCGCAGACGGCCACCGAGTCGCCGCCGCCTCGCGTCGACCATCCGGCCAGGCTGACCACGTGGGACAGGACGCCGCCGACGAGGAAGACGGCCAGGGTCCGCCACCGCCCCAGGACCGACTCGGTGACGGCGCCGACCACGAGCAGGGCCGACAGGTTGATCGCGATCTGCGTGATGCCCGAGGACTGCACCAGCAGTGCGGTCCCGGCCCGCCACCACTGCCCGTCCGACAGGGCGCCCGGTTGGCGCATCAGATCCTCGACGACGGCGGGGACCGCGTACTGGACCACGGCCATCACCGCCATCACGGCGAACAGCGCAAGAGTGACCCAGGGCCGCCGCAGCAGGGCGGCACGGGCGACTGCGAGCATGTCGCGCGGCCCGGCTCCGGCACGCGCCGAGCGGCCGGCCCCGGCCCCTTCCCCGGTCCCCTCCCCGGCCCCGGCCCCGGCCCCGGCCCCGGAGCCTTCCGCTGGGCTGACCAGTACCAGCGTCCGCAGTCCCACGCTGACCACCACGGCAGCGCTTGCATACAACCCGATTTCATGCGGCGACAACGCCGACACCCCCCGTCCGACCGATGACGGGGCAACCCGCCCCGTCCGCGGGGCCCATCCTCGCAATCGGGCGGAGCCCCGCACCAGCACAAATGATCACTGCCGGACCATGACGGGTGTCACACCGGAACGGCCGCCCGTGATCGGGGCCGGCGACCGGGCGCGGCCCGGGATGTCAAGGGCCCGGCGGGCGCCGGTCCGTACCGGGCTCGGCCCTGATCCGGCTGCGGACATCGGCGACCACCGGGGAGTGGGTGAACGCCTCGCAGACCAGGATCAACCAGTCCGTCTCCGAGTCGAGGCAGGTCGACGCCTCGACCGGGGCGTGGCCGGAGACGGTCGAGCGCCGGTAGCGGCGGCCGGGCGACGACGCACGCCGAGCTGTCGGGCCACGGCCCGGCCGGGGGCGGCCCCGGCCCCGCCCCGTGCCGGGACGCGTGTATCCACCGTGTATCAGGCAGTGCTCGATCGGCCGTCGACTCGTTGCGCGGAGCCCGGCCCGGGACCACCCGGAGGGGGCGAAGGAGGGCACGACCGGCGGTGACCCGGGCGGCGAAACCCGGCCCGACCTGCGTGTTCGCGGTCGCGGCGGCACCACCCGCGCGCTTCGTGCGGTGCGGCCGCCGCCTCCGGGGCTGCCGTAGGGTTCCTCTCGGGTCGCCGCCGGCGTGGCAGTGCCGGGGCGACCGGTGCCTCGTGATCGTGCGTACAGGAGTCGTGCCCGTGTCCTCGTCCCTCCCGGCTCCGGGCTCTCCCGGTTCCACGGGTTCTCCGCAGCCCGTGCACGTCCTGCTGGTGGAGGACGACGAGCTGATGCGCAGGTCGTTCGCCCTCGCGCTGGAGCGCTACGGCTACGAGGTGACGGCCGCGGCCGACGGACTGTCGGGACTGGAACGGTTCCGCGACGGGGGCTTCGACCTGCTGATCCTGGACGTGATGCTGCCCGGTCTGGACGGGATCGGCCTGTGCCGCAGGGTGCGGGAGACCAGCCTGGTGCCCGTCCTGATGATGTCCGCGCGCGGTGACGGGCTCGACGTCGTCGCCGGTCTGGAGGCCGGGGCCGACGACTACGTCGTCAAGCCGGTGGAGACGTACGTGCTGGTGGCCCGGATCCGCTCGCTGCTGCGCCGGGCGACGTACGCGGCCGCCCCGGAGCCCGGGTCCGCCGTGGACGGGCGACCGCCGACGGAGGGCGAAGTGCTGGTGTTCGGGGACCTGAGCATCGACACCGCCGCCTTGGAGGTGGCCGTCGCGGGGAGCCCGGTCGCGCTGACCCCGACCGAACTGAAGCTGCTGCTGGAGTTCGCCGCCCGCCCCGGCGTCGTCCTGGAACGGCACGCCCTGCTGCGCGACGTCTGGGACTACGGCTGGGACGGCGACAGCCGGGTCGTCGACCTGTGCGTGCAACGGCTGCGCCGGAAGGTGGGCCGGGACCGGATCGAGACGGTCCGCGGCTTCGGCTACAAGTTCAGGCGCTGAGGCCGGTGCGGGCGTTGCGCGGAGGGCGGCCGGTGCGGGTCTCCGGCGGGCGGTGGTCGGCCCGAGCGTCGCTGCGCTGGAAGATCGCCGCGCTGGCCGCGGTGACCGCCTGCCTGGTCGTGGCCACCGTCGGCGTCCTGGTACACCTGTGGACCGCGGCCGACGTGCGCAGCCGGGCCGACGCGCGGGCCGTCAACTCGCTCTACTCGGCCATGGACGTCTACCGGCGGACGGGAGCGCTGGCGGACGGTGCCGAACTCGACCCGGCCGATCTGCCCGCCGCACTGCGCCACCCGGCCGACGGCGACCGCCACACGGCCTACGACGGGCGCGTCGAGGGCAATCTGGGGCCCAGCGTCTGGGCCGCCCAGCGGACCGGCGGCCCGGGCAGCCCCGTCCTCGCCCTGCAGATCAACATGAGCAACGACCTCCACACCCTGCGCCGACTCGACGTCACCATGGTGACGGCCTCGCTGGTCGCGCTCGCGGCGGCGACGCCCCTCGCGGTCTACGGGGCCGGACTGCTGGCCCGCAGGCTGCGCCGGGTCTCGCGGACCGCGGTGCGGATCTCCGACGGCGACCTCGACGCCCGGACCGGGCCCGTCCCGGGGCAGGACGAGGTGGCCGACATCGCCGCCGCCGTCGACCTCATGGCCGACAGTCTCAGCCGACGGCTGCGCACCGAGCGCCAGTTCACCGCGGACGTGGCGCACGAGCTGCGCACCCCGGTCGGCGGGCTGCTGGCCGCCGCCGACCTGATGCCGCCCGGCGAGACGGAGGACCTGATCCGCGCCCGGGTCCGCGACCTGCGCGCCCTGGTCGAGGACCTGCTGGAGGTCTCCCGCCTGGACGCCGGTGCCGAGGAACCCGTCCGCGCGCGCGTACCGCTCGGCGCCGTCGTCGCCGAGGCCGTGGCGCGCACCGGCCTCGCCACCGAGGTCACCGTCACCGGAGCCGCCGGGACCGCCGGGACCGCCGGGACCGCCGCGACCGACAGGGGTGACGGGACCGACAGGACCGACGGGGCGGAGGACACCGGGGCGGGCCCGAGCGGAGCGACCGTCGAGACGGATCCGCGCCGGCTGGAACGGATCCTCGGCAACCTCGTCGTCAACGCCCACCGGCACGGCGCCGCCCCGGTGCTGGTCACCGTCCGGGACCGCACCGTCGTCGTCCGCGACCACGGCCCCGGCTTCCCCACCGACCTGCTGCTCCACGGCCCGCGCCGCTTCCACACCGGCACCCGGGGCCACGGCCCGGGCCACGGCCTGGGCCTGACCATCGCCGAGGGACAGGCGGGCGTGCTCGGCGCCGAACTGCGCCTGGACAACGCCCCGGACGGCGGCGCCGTCGCCACACTGCACCTGCCGGGCTGACCCGACCGCCCCGACGCCCCGACGCCCCGACGCCCGACCGCCCCGACGCCCCGACCGCCCCGACCGATGGGCGGTGTACGGAACCGATACGCAGCGGCGCCGCCGTCGACACACGGCGGCCCCGGCCCCGATACGTTCCCCGGACACCCTTTGAGTGCGCTCTTCCGCACGTGCAAAGGAGTCCCCGTGACCACCCGTTCCGTCCCCCCGTACACACCGCACGGCACGCCCGGGATCGCGGCCGCCACCACCGACCTGACGAAGGTCTACGGCAGCGGCGACACCCGGGTCGTGGCCCTGGACCGGGTGAACGTCGCCTTCCGCGAGGCCGAGTTCACCGCGATCATGGGGCCCTCCGGCTGCGGCAAGTCCACCCTGCTGCACTGCGTCGCCGGACTGGACACCCCCACCTCCGGATCCGTGCGGGTGGGTACCACCGAGCTGGGCCCGCTGGCGGACCGGCAGCTCACCCGGCTGCGCCGTGACCGGATCGGGTTCGTCTTCCAGGCGTTCAACCTGTTGCCGACGCTGACCGCGCTGGAGAACATCACACTGCCGTCGGACATCGCCGGGCGCCGCCCGGACCGGCAGTGGCTGGACCGGGTGATCTCCCTGGTGGGCCTCGGCGAGCGACTCGGACACCGTCCCGCGCAGCTGTCCGGCGGCCAGCAGCAGCGCGTGGCCGTGGCCCGCGCCCTCGCCTCCCGCCCCGCGATCGTCTTCGGCGACGAACCCACCGGGAACCTCGACTCCCGGGCCGGGGCCGACATCCTCGGCTTCCTGCGCGAATCGGTGCACGAGCTGGGCCAGACCGTGGTCATGGTCACCCACGACCCGGTCGCCGCCGGGTACGCCGACCGCGTGCTCTTCCTCGCCGACGGCCGCCAGGTCGACGAGATGGACCGGCCCACGCCGGACCGGGTCCTGGACCTGATGCGGCGTCTGCCCGCCGGAGGCCCGCGCACCGGCTGACCCGCCCGTCCCTCCCGCCCCGGGAGCAGTTCCCGAAACCCGGACCCGAACCGCGTCGATCGCCCGTCGCCCGTCGCCCGTCGCCCATCGCCCGTCGCCTTCGAGGCGGCCACCCCGCCACCCACCCGGAAGCCCCATGCTGAGAACTGCGCTGCGCACCCTCCTGGCCCACAAGTCCCGCCTGGCCATGACGGTCCTCGCCGTCGGCCTCGGTGTCGCGTTCGTCAGCGGCACCCTCGTCTTCGCGGACTCCACCGCCGCGGCCCACCGTGCCGCCGCGTCGAAGAACTTCGCCGGCATCGCGGTGACCGTGACCGCGACGTCGCCCCCGCCGGGGGCACCCGCCGAACCGCAGGCGGACGTGCTCGACGACGCCCTGGTCCGGACGTTGGCCGCCGTGCCCGGCGTCGCCACCGTAAGGCCGTCCGTCGACGGCTCGGCCGTCCTGAACGCGGCCGACGGCACCCCGCTGCGGGCCGGCCGGGCCTGGGCGCACCCGGCCGCCGCCTACGTCCCCGGCCCGGACGGCAAGGACGGCCGCTTCCCGCTCGTCGAGGGCCGAGCCCCCGCCGGCGACGGTGAGATCGCCGTGGACCGCGGCACCGCCGACGCGGGACGCCTCCGCCTCGGGGACACGGTCACGCTGGCCACCGACGGCCCGGTGATGACCGCACGGCTCGTGGGCGTCGTCACCACCGACGACACCCGGGTGACCGCCGGCGGAACCCTCACCCTGTTCGACCGGGCGACCGCCCAGCGGCTGTTCGCGACCCCCGGCCACTACACCGGCCTCGACCTGACCGCCGTGCCCGGCACCGCTCCGGCCGACCTCGCCCGCCGGGTCACCGGCCTGCTCCCGGCCGGCCGCGCCGAGGCCACCACCGGAACCGCCCTCGCCGCCGGACAGGCCGTCCTCGTCGACACCCTGACCCGGGGCTACGAGAAGGTGCCGATGGTCTTCGCCGGGGTCTCCCTGTTCATCGGCTCGTTCCTCGTCGTCAACACCTTCACCATGCTCGTGGCACGGCGCACCCGGGAGATCGCGCTGCTGCGAGCGATCGGCGCCTCCCGCCGCCAGGTGTCCCGGTCCGTCCTGCTGGAGGCCACCCTGGTCGGCGTGATCGCGTCAGCGGCAGGCTTCCTGGTCGGCCTCGGCATCGCCGAGGTCCTGCCCGCCCTCCTGGGCACCGACGGGAGCACCCTGCCCCGGGGGCCCCTGGTGGTCGGCCCCCGCTCCGTCGCGGCCGCGCTCGCCGTGGGCGTCGGCGTCACCGTGCTCGCCGCGTGGCTGCCCGCCCGCCGGGCCGCGAAGGTCGCGCCCGTCGAGGCGATGCGCACGGGCGGCCGGCCGCCCGCCGCCGGCCGGTCCCGGATCCGCGGCCTGGCCGGTCTGACCCTCCTCGTCGCCGGCGCGGGCCTGCTGATCCCGCTCACCGGCGCCGAGGACGCCTCCGAGGCGAACCTGCGGAACGCCATGGCCGGCTGCGCCCTCCTCGTCGCCGCCCTGATCGTGCTCGCGCCGCTGCTCGCCGTTCCGGTGATCCGGCTGACCGGACGGCTGACCGGCCGCCTCGGAATCACCGGGCGCCTCGCCCGGGAGAACGCGCTGCGCGACCCGCGCCGCACCGCGGCCACCGCCGCCACCCTGCTGGTCACCACCGCGCTGGTCGCCGGGCTCGCCGTCATCGGGCACTCCACCGGGCAGGCCCTCGACCGCCGGGCCGCGGCCGGGCTCGGCGCCGACTACGTCATCGGCACCCGCTCCACCACCACCGGCATCGACCCGGCCGCCGCACGGCGGGTGGCCGACACACCCGGCGTGCGGACCGCGAGCCCCGTCGCCGACGCCACCCTGTTCACCGGCGGCGGTGTCCGGACGATCTCCGGCGTCGACCCCGCCACCGTGGACGCCGTCATGAAGCTCCGCTTCGTCAGCGGCTCCGCCAAGGAGCTCGGACCGGGCCGGATCGCCGTCTCCGGCACCGTCGCCCGCGAAACCGGTGTGACCACGGGCGGCCTGCTCGACGCCCGGATGGGCCGCGGCGGGCAGTTCACCCGGTACACCGTCGTGGGCGTCTACCAGGACAACCCCGTCGCCCACGACGTGCTGGGGGCCCGTGCCGAGGTGGCGGAACACGGCTTCCTGCCCGGCTCCGTTCAGCGCGTCCTCGTCCGCACCGACGGCGGCACGGTCTCGAAGAGCGTCGAGGACCGGCTACGGGCCGCCGTCGGCAACAACCCGCTGCTGGACGTGCGGGACCGGGCGCAGATCGTCCGCGAAGCCGCCGGCACCGTGGGTGACCTGCTCGACGTGATGTACGGCATGCTCGCCATCGGCGTGGTCATCGGCGCGCTCGGCATCGCGAACACCCTGGCCGTGTCCGTCGCCGAACGGACCCGCGAGATCGGCGCACTGCGCGCTCTCGGCATGGACCGCACCGGGATCCGGCGGATGATCCGCCTGGAGGCGGTGACCGTCGCCGCCTTCGGTACCCTCCTCGGTCTGGCCGGCGGCGTGTTCGGTGCCTGGGCGGTCGGCTCGCTCGCCAACGGCGCGATCGAGCAGTACTCCCTGGTGCTGCCCTGGGGGACACTCCTCCTCGTCTGCCTGCTGTCCCTGGCGACCGGCGCGCTCGCGGCCGCGGTCCCGGCCCGCCGGGCGGCCGCCCTCGGCCCGCTCGAAGCCGTCGCGCGGGCGTGACGGCTCGGGCACCCGGTCCGGCGCGGGGCGCCACCGCAGCCGGACGGGGGGCCGACCGAAGCGGTTCGGGGCGGCCACCGAGGAATCGTGCCCGGCCGGCACCTTTCGGTATTCGTGGCGATCTTGCCCTGCTTGAGTGGGAACACCTCCGCAGCACGTCGGAGGACGTCCACATCCCTCGATGACAGGAAGAATCATGACGTCCCGTAGCCAGACGACCACCCCCGCCCCCGTGTCGGAGCAGCAGGGCCCCGCGCGCCGTTCGCGGCTGCATGTCGCGTTGGCCGGTGCCGCCGCGCTCGCCGTCGTCGGCGGCGGTGCGGTGCTCGCCGCCGACCACATCGCCGGGTCGTCCGACTCCGCGCAGCAGTCGCACAGCCTCGCCCAGGGCTGGAAGGGCCGCTACTGAAACGGCCCTGACACGGCCTGCGTGACGCCGACGGTCGTTCCACGGCTGCGGCGGGCGCTGCTGTGGGCGCCCTGTTCCCGGCAGTTCACGATCCCGCACCGGCGGCACGCTCCTGCCGGCGGTGTCCATCGGGTCGGAGGTGTCCAGCGGATCGGCGGTGGTGCGAGCCCCTTCGGGGCGCCCGCGCCACCGCGTCCGGCCCGGTGAGGGCGGGGTCCGCGACGGCTCGGCCGGGCCGCCCCCCATACTGGGGGACCCCTCCCGGCCCGTCAGGGCCGGCGCGGGCCCACCCGGGGGGGGGGGCGCGAGAGCGCCCCACCCCCCCCCCCCCCCCCGCCC
>NZ_JBHWBZ010000102.1:15891-16997 GCF_042735475.1 Kitasatospora sp. NPDC059577
GCCGCGCGGCCCCCCCCCCCTCGTGGGGCCCCCCCGCGCGCCCCCCGGGGCGGGGGGCGGCCCCCGGGTGTGCGGCTCACCCCCCCCCCCCCCGCCCACCACCCGGTCCCGTGAGAGGCGTCCGGAGAGTCCGCCCGCACCGCGGGGACCCACCCGCCGCCCGGCGCTCCCCCACCGAAAGGCCCGCGCATGCCACCGATTCCCGCCGCCGCCCCGGACGCCCCCGCTCCGGACATCCCCGCTCCGGACATCCCCGGGCCGGGCACCTCCGGGCCGCGGCCCACCCGGCAGCCCGCACGGCGGCCCACGCCCCGGCTCGGGCCGGCCTACCGCTTCGTGGCCACCGTCGGCGGTCTGGCCTGCCGCCTGGCCGGCCGCCCGGACTGGCGGGGCACCGAGCACTTCCCCCGGCAGGGCGGCTACATCACGGCCGTCAACCACAACTCGGTCTTCGACCCGTTCGTCTACGGGTACTTCCAGTACCGCACCGGCCTGCCGCCCAGGTTCCTGATCAAGTCCTCGCTGTTCACGCGGCCGCTCGTCGGCCCGCTCCTGCGGGCGGCCGGGCAGATACCGGTGGAGCGTGCGAGCAGCCGGGCGGCGCAGGCCCTGGACGGGGCGCGCGAGGCGCTCGCGCGCGGCGAGTGCGTGGCGATCTACCCGGAGGGCACCCTCACCCGGGATCCCGACCTGTGGCCTGGGCCGGGAAAGACGGGCGCCGCCCGCCTGGCACTGATGACGCGGGCACCGGTCGTCCCGGTGGCGCAGTGGGGCGCCCACCGCGTCGTCCCGCCGTACGGCCTCGGCGGACGACGGGTCAGGCTCCGGCCCCGGCCCACCTTCGTGGTGGCGGTCGGCCCACCGGTCGACCTCTCCGACCTCTACGACCTCGAACCCACCGCCGCGGTCCTGCACGAAGCAAGCGCGCGGATCATGGCGGCGATCACCGCCGTCCTGGAGGACATCCGCGGCGAACGGCACCCCGGCCACCCGGGCGCGGGGGGGGGCCCCCGCCCCCCCCCCCCCCCCCGCCGGGCGCCCCGGCGCCCCCCCCCCCCCCCCGGGGGGGTTAAAACAATACCCACCCCCCCGAACCACAGCGAGGG
>NZ_JBHWBZ010000102.1:17007-19507 GCF_042735475.1 Kitasatospora sp. NPDC059577
TTTTTTTTGCCCCCCCCCCCCCCCGGGGGCCCCCCCCCCGCGGCGGGCCCCCCCCCCGGCGCCCCCCCCCCCCCCCCCCCCGGGGGGGGGGCGCCCCCCCCCCCCCCACGCCCCCTCGCGTCCTGACCGGCCGGCCGCCGAGCCCCGGCACCCGGGAGCCCCGTCCCGCCCGTGTGGGAGAGTACGGGCGATCACGAATCCTGGGGGTGGATCGGTGCGCGCACGTCATCGCGCGGCAGTGGGGCCGTTCTGGCGGTTCTCGGGGTGTCGGCCTGCTCGGCCGACCCGTCGGCCCGGCCGGTGACCGTTGCGTCCTCCGCCTCTACCGCCTCCGCCTCCGGGGCCGGCGTGCCGGACCGGCTCCGGGACGGGCTGCTGACCACGGACCGGCTCCCCAAGGGCTTCCGACTCCTCACGTCGGACGCCAACTCGACGACGACCGGCGCCCCGTACACCCCGTCGCCGGTCCCGATCACCGCGATGCCGTGCTCCGACCTCGGTGTCCACACCTTCATGACGGCCCATGCCCCGCCCCTGGAGGACGTGGCGGTGGGGTTGGAACGCACGCCGGTCGGTGACGACGACTTCGGCTGGTTCGGCCAGGAGGTGCTCGACCGGTACGCGCCCGGGCAGGCGGCGCCGTCATGGCCGCCGTTCGCGGCGCCGCCGAGCGCTGCCCCTCTTACGCCTCAGACCCCCTCCCGGACGGGACGCGGATCCAGGAGACGGCCTCCGTCACGGCGGCCGGGGTGCCGGCCGACGACGGTCTGCTGCTCCACATCACGTCGACCTTCCCCGAGGACGGGAAGCAGTTCTTCGGCGTGACCGCCTTCGTCCGCCTGGGCGAGGTGATCCTGATAGTGCAGCAGAGTTCCGAGGACCAGCCGTCGTCGGATTCGGAGACCGTGCTCGCCGCCGCCGTGAAGGCGTACCGCTCCGCCGCCGCCGGCGGCTGACGCCGGCCACCGTCCCGTACCGAAGCCCCTGCCGGGGATCGCCGTGCTCCTCGGGAGTCCCCCTCCCCCGCCAGGGTGAGCCGTTCCGTCCTCAGGACGGAGGCGCCGCAACCGCGTCGACCACGATCGTGGAGTCAGCAAGGAACTCAGCGAGGCAGTCGGCGCGACAGCCGGCACGGCAGCGGCCACCGGACCGGTGGGCGACGTCCGACTGTCCGCACCGATTCGGGCGCTCGGACCAGGAGGACTTCCCATGACGGTTCGCTCCATTGCGGCGAGGCTGCACGGCCGGACGGCGGCGGGTGTACCCCGTTGGGCGGTCCGGGCCGCGTACGCGACCTCCCTGACCGTGTTGCCCGCCGGCCTCTGGCGGATCCTGAGCGTCGACCTGCGGTTGCCACTGATGGAGGCCCCGAGCGACGGCCGCCCGCCGCCGGCCTGGTTCGGCGGCGAGTGGTGGTACGTCATCGCGCTGAGCCTGACCAGCGAAGCCCTGGCGTTCCTCGCGGTCGGCCTGGTCAGCGAGTGGGGCGAGGTCTGGCCCCGGTGGATCCCCGGCCTGGGCGGCCGCCGGGTGCCGGTCCTCGCCGCGGTCATCCCGGCCGGGCTCGGTGCGACGGTGAACACCCTGCTGTGGCCGTACGCACTGACCATGATCAGCATCGGGCGCAAGATCAATGGCGACGTCAACCCCGGTACGAACCCGCACGGCTGGCAGGCCGTCGTGTTCTACGGCTCGTACTGGCCGCTGGCCGCCTGGGGGCCGCTGCTCGGCATCCTCACCGTGCACTACTACCGCCGTCGCCGCGCCAGCGGGACCAGCGGGACCGCCGGGGTCACCGGGGTCACCGGGGTCACCGGGGTCACCAGGGCCACCGGGGTCACCGGGGTCGCCGGGGTCGCCGGGGTCGCCGCCACGGCGGGCGGGAGTGCGCCGGCGGTCGCGACGTCACGGTGAGACGCCGGCCCGGGGCGGTGCCTCCAGGGCACCGCCCCGGGCGTCCGGGCCGCCCGGCACCCGGCCCAAGCTCTGCGGTTCCTCAAATCTCTTGCCGTATACGGAGCATGTCGGTCACCATCCAGCCATGGCACGATTCCTGGACCTGAACACCAAGCGCAACTCCGTCCTGCTGATCCGGGACTCGGACACGGTCGCGGCGGCCCTGAAGCAGGCACTGGCCGAGGCCTCGCCGGAGGAACGCCCGGGCCTGGAACGCGCCGTCGCCCTCGTCGAGTCCACCGCCGCCGCCACGGAGACCCGGCTGCGCGCCACCTGGGTCCGCTCCCGGCTGGCCGCCGCCGGCTTCACCGGCGACATCGGCTCGGTCCACGCACTGAAGGCGCTGCGCCAGGCGGAGCCGAGCCTCAGCCTGCTGTCGGCGGTGGAGCTGCAGAAGGACGCGATGGCCGAGCCCGCCTGACCGCCCCCGCCTGACCGCCACCGCCACCCCCCCCCCCCCCCCCCCCGCCCGCCGCCGGCCCCCCCCCCCGCCCCCCCCCGGGCGCGGCCGCGCGGCCCCGGGGGGGGGCGCGGGCCGCGCGCC
>NZ_JBHWBZ010000103.1:0-19070 GCF_042735475.1 Kitasatospora sp. NPDC059577
GGGGGGGGGCCCCCGCCCCCGGTGGGCGCGGGGGCGCCCCCCCCCCCCCCCCCCCGCGACCCGGAGGACTCACGTTGCCATGGAACGAGACCGGTCGTGAAGTTCACGGGCCGACGGGTTGCGAAGGTGAGGCGTCATAAGGGTCTGCATCTCGCGGATCCGGTCATCAACGCGCCCTGACTGGACGAGCGGGTATTCGTCCAGGACGCGGTGCCAGTCCGTACAGGCTTCGTCAAGACGGCCGGCCTTGAACTTGCGTTCGGCAAGCATGGCCCCGTATCGAACCCTTGTGCGCCGGTAGGCAGGCTCGCGGGCCTGGTGGGACTCCTGCATCGACTTGATCGCACCGTCCAAGTCATCAAGTTCGTAGCGGACTTGCGAGATGTGGTAATGCAAGGCCGATGGGTCGTATGATCCGAACGCTTTGGCCTGGGATTCGGCCTTCTCCATCGCACTCTCCGCCTGCTTGATCCGAAGCATGGCAAGTGCTCTGTCTCCGGTCAGCGCTGCGGCATGTGCCTCCTGGCCGGCCAGGAATGCTCGCATCCGGGGTCCTGCTTGTGGGGAGGCTGCGGATGCACTCCGGGCGAGTCTGATGGCCGTGACTCCGTCGCCAAGGTCGCCGTGCATGACGCTCATGCCTCGCAGGGTCGTGCAGAAGGTCAGCTCGTCACCAGCCAGACGGGACAACTCCAGCGCCTTGAGGTAGTACCGGTTGGCCAGGCCGTCGAGACGTTCGTCCATGGCCATGTAACCGGTCAGGTAGCAGTGGTCGGCTGCGGCCGACAGCAGTGCCCTACGAACCTCATCCGGGGCTTCGGCCTTGAGATACGGGCCAATGGCGTTCACCAGGAACGAAGCTGCCATGGGCCGTGCATACCGTCCGCCCTGCTGGTCATCAATGCCACTGACCAGTTCCGTCATCGCGATGACGGACTCGACCTCGCGCTGACCGATCCGCAGGTGCGGGTTGGTCTTGATCATGTCGATCCTGCCAACCACGTCCTGCCATCCCGGTACCGAGACCACAGCAGCCGAGTAGAGGCCGACACCAAGTACTGATCGCCGGGTAGGGTCCATGTCCGCACGTGCCAGGTCCATCAGTCCGGTAACGAGATCCGCGTCCGCGTCGTCAAGCCGGGGTTCGCCGAACCCGGCATCCGCCGCCGTGATGGGACGTCGGAGTCTGACCGATAGGACGTCAAGGATCAGATCTTGAGTCCTCCGGCGAGGGATTGTTCCGTCGTTCAGCCAGTGGCTCACTGATGAGTTGTCGTACCGCAAGGTCAGCCCTGCGCGTGTTCCGGCCGCGTTGATGGCACGGGTGAACTGCCCGTGGTCCCAACCAGCCTGGTACAAGAGACATCCGAGCGCCTTGTTCTGACGGCGTGTCCGTGGCATGCCGGACATTCTGCCCCTGAATTCAATGCTTTCAACTCCCGATCATGACGAGGCAGTTACGCGCAGTGCCGGTGCGGCGGTTGTCTGGTCGGGCGGCGGCCGGCCATCCAGGTACACCCCCGGTCGTCGCCGGTGCCTGCAATCCCGCAGGTACTGGGCTTCCCTGCGCCGGCTGTGAAGCGTTGGCGTGGGGAAGCCGACCGATGAAGGTGAAGGGAACCGCTACGTGAACATCACCGACGAGACCATGCTCATCGAGGCCGCCGGTCGGATCTTCGGCGACGAGCCGTCCTACGAGGTCATGCACACCACCGACCGGTACAGCTACAAGAAGATCTCCGGCAGCTCCGACTCCGTGCAGACGTACGACACCACGGCCGTCTGACGAAGCCTCGTGCCGGCCGCAGCAGCCCCCGCTGCTGCAG
This sequence comes from Kitasatospora sp. NPDC059577, assembly GCF_042735475.1. Lineage (NCBI taxonomy): Bacteria > Bacillati > Actinomycetota > Actinomycetes > Kitasatosporales > Streptomycetaceae > Kitasatospora > Kitasatospora sp. NPDC059577. The sequence goes on from NZ_JBHWBZ010000103.1 coordinate 1,827, forward strand.
CCGGTCCGCGTCCACCTCCCACCCGACGTACGAAGGACAGCCGCGATGTTCCATCTCCGCGTCACCCATGACGACATCACCACCGACCGGGAGTGGGCATGGTCGGTGGACCGCTGGTGCTGCGGATCCTCCTGGATCGCCCCGTACCGACACGAGCTGACGGAGCAGACCGCCCTCACCGACGGCATCCACACCGCTTTCATCGCCTCCGTCAGGCTGGCTGACACCACCCCGGGACGGCCCGATATCGAACAGGTCTCGCCTGCCTCGTACGGCCGCAGGCTCCGGGAGATCCGGGCCAGCCGCGGGGACTGGGTCACCATGGAGATCAGCCCCGGCCAGGCCATCCGGATCAAGACCGGACCCGAGTGCACCGCCCCCCAGTACCTGGCTGCCGAGGACGGCGTACTGCACGGCTCGTGGGATCTGATGAACCTCCGCGACCACCAGGACCACAACCGGCTGGACCACCTGGCCGTCACCCGGCACCTCGCCCTGCGCGCCCGGTACACCGCCGCCACGTTCTGGCAGGACATCAGGCTCCTCACCGAGCGTTCCACCGCGCACTTCGGCCAGGACGGCCCGCTGATCATCCAGTTCCCCGAGCCCGCCGAACACTCCCGGGCCAGGTCCCTCCAGACCGGCGCCGATCCGGTGCCCCTGTTCCTGGACCTCCTCAGCCGGTCAGTGTCGCGGATTCCGTGGAAGGGCTCCAGGACCGCCGTGCAGCTTTCCGGCGGCATGGACTCCACCGTCGTCGCCCTGGGCCTGCGGACAGCCCCGGAGGGGGCCGGCGTGACAGCGGGGACTGTCATTCTGGATGCCGAACGGGGCGTGCAGCAGTCCGAGCGCTGCTCGCTCATCCTGGAGCACATCGCCTCCGGATGGTCGTCCGTGACCGTCAGGGCCACCGATCACCTGCCGTACGGGCCGACGTCCCGCTACAGCCGCCGCACCTGGATCTCTCCCTACCAGGACATCTACGCCGACGCGCTCGACACCCTGTCCGGCCGGTTCACCGACCACGGCGTCCGGGCTGTGTTCACCGGGATCGGCGGCGACGAGCTGATGGCCACCACGGAAGCCGAGGACCACGGAGGGTGGGGAGGCTTCGAGCGGCCCGACACCCCGCCATGGCTGGGACCGGCCGCGAAGGCTGTACTGCCGGACATCGACACCGCCATCACGCCGGCCGCGATCGTCCCGGAGACTGCTCTCATGGCCAAGACCGTGTGCGGCCCCGCGTTCATGCAACGCGGCATCTGGCCCGTCCACCCGCTCACCGACCCGCTCCTCGTCAGGTTCTGCGAGTGGACACCACTGGAATGGCGGGAGAAGAAGCGGCTCCTGCGCGAAGTGATCGGGAGGACCGGCATGCCGCCGCAGGTCGCCCGCCCGGCGATCGCTGAGAACTTCCGGCAGATCATCACCATGGCGATGCGCCGGCACGGGGTTCCCCGCATCCGGACGATCCTCGACGCAGGGTCACCTCTCATCGAGGCCGGACTCATCGCCCCGGACGGTCTGGCAACCGTCGCGGACCGCTTGGGGGCCGGTACTCCGGTGGACGGTGACCACGAGGTCGTCTTCGCACTCCTGGCCGACTCCGCACTCGTCCGGCGCTGAGAACGTTTGCGGCCCCGGCGAGGTTTCGCCGGGGCCGCAGACGCGTCGGTCAGAGGCCGCGGCCGGCCATCATGTCCGCGAGACCCGGGACACGCTCGGCCTCGCGTTGCAGCATGAAGACCTTTGCACCATGTCGCTCGGCCACCCGCACCAGGTCCCAGCCCTGGCCCTCCTGGTAGTACCGGGAGAGCTGCTCCTGCCCCGTTCCCCGACGCACCCGCCGCAGGCCCTGCTGGGCGGCGTGGTCGAGCGACCACCATGCGATCAACCGGCCGAGCCGGTGCGGGTTCGGCTTGGTGAAGGTGGTTGCCAGGAACAGAGTGGACTCGGCACGCTCCTCCTCGGTGAAGCCCCACGGCGGAAGCGCATCGTTCCCGAAGTATGTTGTACAGCCCACAACGCCATCGGACTCGTGCTCCAGCACCCACACCGGAAAGGCCGGGTTTCCGGCCTGCGAGCCGTACTCCTCAGCCATGTCGGCGCACTCGCCCAGGCTCCTCACCGACAGCCACGCAGACCGTGCCCTGACCATCTCGGCAATCGCCCCAGCGTCTGCGGCTGTCGCCTCGCGCATCTGATACACCAGTCGCCTCCCTCCGGCACACCCATCAACGACCTTACTGGCAAGGCCAGATCATCTGCTGGAAGTGCCGCGACTGTGCCAGTTGCAACCACAGTTCTCTGTTCATTGCATCGAACAACGGTATGAGCTCAGCGTAAGGAGAAGATCAGCTCGACAACCGTTGCCGCGTCGGTGCCGTAGTCGGCCTCGGTGTCGAAGTCCGTGCCGAAGTCCGTGTCGGCGGGCGCGGTTGCGGGGACGACCGGGCGGACGGCGGACGGTATCCCGGATGCCCGGGCCGCTGAGCGGTCCGGGCATCCGGGGGTTTCTCCGGCTACGAACGGCCCACCGGGTCCGGCCGGTCCCGACCCGTCCCGACCGGCCCGGTGCGCCTGTGTGGCGGTCGGTCAGGCGGGGATGCCGCAGTACTGCTGCTGCTTGCCGATCGCGCGGTAGACGCAGTCCGCCGTCTCCACCAGCCGCAGGACCGCTTCGCGGTTGCGGCTGGTCTCGCGGCCGATGACCTCGTCGGGCGGGTAGAAGCCTCCGCCGCTGCCGCTCGGGCCGGGGTACATCTCGAAGGTGTAGGCGAAGACCCGTTGGGCGCCCCACAGCCAGTCGTCGATCGCGCCGTCGGTGATGTAGAGGTCGCTCGACTGTTCGGGCGTGTAGCCGTTGGTGGCGGCCATGGTGCGGCCGAGGGTGGCGAAGGTGTTGTACTCGTCGGCGGTCATGCCGGCGGGGGTGTCGGTGGTGGTCCAGCCGAACGGCCAGAGCACCAGCTGACTGTAGGTGTGGAAGTCGATGGCGGCGGTGATCTGCTGCTTGCCGCCGACGACCCGGCTGCGGACGAAGTCGGCGACCACCTTGGTCTCCTTGGCCGACTCCGGCGCGCTGCCCCGGTAGGTCTCGTTGGAGGTGGAACCGGAGGAGCCGCCGCAGCAGCCCCACTTGTAGTTCCAGTTGCGGTTGAGGTCGGTGCCGACGCTGCTGCTGCCGGCGTTCGGCTGGCGGTCCTTGCGCCAGCTGCGGTAGCGGCCGGTGGCGATGTCGTACTCGCCGCCGTCCGGGTTGAGGTCGGGGATCACCCAGATCTCACGACTGTTGACGGCGTTGGCGATGCGGCTGTCGGTGGCGTACTTGTCGCCGAACTCGTGCAGCAGGTAGAGCGCCATCTCGACGGTGAGGTGCTCGCGGGCGTGCTGGTGGGCGGTGAACAGCACCTCGGGCTCGTTCTCGTCGGTGTTGACGTTGTCGCTGATCTTCACCGCGACGATCGGCCGGCCCTCGTAGGAGGTGCCGATGACGCGCTTGCTCATGATGTCCGGGTGCGCAGCAACGACGGCGTCGATGTCGGCGGTGGCCTCGGCGTAGTTGTGGTAGCCGGAGTCGGCCTGCGGGAAGTCGTACACCGCGCCGGCCACGGCCTCGCCGCCGGGCCCGTCACCGTAACGGGGGCCGGGCAGCGCGACCGGGGACCAGCCGAGCGCCCGCAGCCGGGCGGTCTCGGCGAGGGTCGCGGTGACCACCACCGCGTCGGGTAGGACGGCGTCGACGGAGGCGCCGGTGGCGGCGACGGCGGTGCGTTCGGCGACGGTCCGGGGGCCGTCGAGCCGGTACTGCCGGGCCGCGTCGGTGCCGTAGTCGGCCTCGGTGCCGAAGTCCGTGCCGAAGTCGGTGTCGGCGGTCGTGGTGGCGGGGACGACCGGGCGGTCGGAGGAGGCGGCCCGGGCGGTGATCGGGGTGGCGAGGGCGAGGGCCAGCAGTACGGCGGTGGCCGCAGCGGGCTTCCCTCGGCGGGGCAGTCGCATGACTGTCCTCCTGTGGGGGTCCGTGGGGGCGGAACGGTGGAGGAGGTGAGGCGCGCGCCAGCATGATGGTCCGCCAGTGTCATGAGTTCGTCAAGACATCGGAAAGGCCGTTCTGGTCCCAAGTGAGCACCACCACCGCCTCCTTGGGCCCCGGCCCCGCCCCCCGGTCCCGCCCCCGGCCCCCGGCGAACCGTCAGCCGAGGGCCGCGAGGATCGGTGCCCAGGTGGTGCCGGTGAGCGCGGCCACCGCCTGCTGCTCGGTGAGCGGGGGCGCGGCCCGCGTCGGCTTCGGCACCTCGCTGCCCGTGCCACCGCCGGTGCTGTTCCACTGCACCATCTGGAGCTGCGCACCGGTCGCCTTCAGGGTGACCGTCACCGTCCAGCGGTGGGCGGCATCGACGCTGCCGGTGTGCTTGGCCACGTTCCGCTCCGACATCACCAGCGCCCCGCCGGGGATCTCGGCGCTGCTCGGCAGCTCCCGCAGCGTGCAGGTGTCACCGTCGGCCCGCGCGGGTGCCTGGTCGCAGCTCAGCCCGTCCCCGTCCCTGAGCGGCAGCTGGAGCCGCACCGCCGAGACCCCGACGCTGGCGAGGCCCTGCCCGTCGTCGAGGAGCAGGCTGCCGTTGGCGACGAGCCCGCGGGACGGGTCCGCGGGGTCGTTGCCCTGTCCCTTCTCCTCGCTGAACCGGCCCCCGGGGAACGTGCCCTCCAGGGCCTGGATCATCTGGGTGTCGGTGATCGCGGTCCGGGGCGCCGCCATCGGCGTCATCTCCCGGTCGGATCCCCCGAGGCGGCTCCCGAGCATTCCGGGAACCACCAGGCCCACCGCCGCGATCGCGGCGCAGGCACCGGCCCCGGCCACGACGACGCCGGCGACGCGCCGACGCTTGCGGCTGCGCCCGCGCTCGACGGCTCCGCCCAGGAGCGCGGTGAGGTCGGGATCGAGGGAATCGGTCGTACGGTCGAGGGCACGTGCGAGGTCTGTTTCGAACGGCATTCCGGCGTCACCTTGTCTGTGTACTGATGGGGGGTTGTGCGACTGCTGCGACCTGCTCGGTGTGCTCGGCGTGCTCAGTGCGGAACCAGGTCCGCCAGGCTGTCACCGAGCAGCGCACGCACCCTGCCGAGCGCCCGGGTGCCCTGCGAGCGGACAGCGCTGCTGCTCAGCCTGAGCATCTGCGCGGTCTCCTCGATGCTGCGGTCCTCCCAGTAGCGCAGCAGGAGCACCGCCCGGTCGCGGGGCGGGAGTTGGCCGAGCGCGTCCAGCAGGGTGAGCCGCAGCGCGGTGTCCGGCCCGGCCGCCGCGCCCTCGGGCAGGTTCCCCACGGGACGCTCCGTGCTGCTCCGCCGACGCCGCAGACTGAGGAAGGTGCGGACCAGCACCGTCTGCGCGTAGGCCGCCGGGTTGTCCGCACCGGCCACCCGCTTCCAGTGCACGTACACCCGGCTGAGGGTCTCCTGGACCAGGTCCTCGGCCAGATGCGCGTCACCCGCCGCGAGGACGTACGCCGAGCGGTACAGCGCCTTCCCCCTCGCGGCCACGAACTCCACGTACTCGTTCTCCCGTGCAGACTTCACTCGGTCCCCGCCCGTTCCCTCGTCTCGCGATCCCCGTGCATACCCCTCATGACTACGCGAGCCGCCAGGATGTCGCGCGGGCGCGGGAGTTTCTCCTGGGAAAGCCCCGCGAGCCGCCCGCGCGACATCCTCCGGGCGACGCCCCAGGAGCGACCCGGCCGCTGCTCCGAGGCCGGCTCGGCGCCGTCCGGGCTCCCCCGGACCGGAGCGGGCGTCTCCTGGAGTCGGGTCAGCGGCACAGCTCCGTGACGATGTCGTCGAAGTCGGGGAACTCCCGGGCAGCCCGCTCGATGACGGCGGCGGCCGACTGCTGCCGGCCGGGGGCGAACCGTTCGGCGACGGCCGTCAGTCGACGGTCGGGACGCGGGCCCCGGTCGGTGCCGTACCCGCCGGCCGCTTCGCAGGGGCCGACACCGTCGGCGAGCAGCCACAGGAAGTCGGCCAGATCGCGCGCTACGACGGCGGTCTCGCCCTCGGAGCCGAGGAAGACGACGGGCTGGTCGACGAGCGCGCCGTCCGGGCGCACCAGCCAGAACGCGGCGTACCCGCCCGTGCCGTCCTGGCCGAACACCCGGAAGTCGTCGCCGCTCGACTCGGTGTTGTCGGTCCAGGCCCGCCACCAGTCGGTGGTGTCCTCGGCGGACAGGAAGGCCGCGAACGGCTCGAAGTCGATCCTCTCGCCGTCGTCGTAGTCGAACGGGGCCGCCAGTGCGGCGGCGAGTGCGGTGGGGAATTCTCGATCACTGGTCATGGTCACGCGGAGAGGCTAGCGACCACCGGTGTCACCCGAGCCGTCCCGGCCGTGCCCTCGGCCCCCTGCGCCTCGGCCCCCGCACCTCGGTACGCCAGGTGGGCAAGCCGCCGGGGCGCCCTGTGGGGGTTTCCGCTGCCTCAGTGCGACGCGGACGGTGGGGCGTTGCGCGGTTCGGTCCCGTCGGGCCAGGCCGCCACCTGCAGCGATCGCCGCAACTCGGCCTCGTGGAGCGCCGGGTTGACCTGCGCCAGGGTGCGCCGGATGGCGACGGATTCCCGGATGGGCGCCAGGGCCTCCTCCCGTCGGCCCGTCTGTCCGAGGTCGGCGGCGAGGTTGTTCAACGCCATCGCGAGGTCCGGCAGGTGGGCGTCCGGGTTCGCGGCCGCCAGCGCGCGGTAGTGGCCGACGGCCTCCCGGCTCACGGCCGGCCCCTCCTCCCGGTGGCCCGCGTCACCCAGCCGGTTGGAGAGGTTGAAGAGCGAGGAGACCAGGTCCGGCAGGTGGGCGTCGGGGTCGGCGTCGCCAACGCGCGCCGGATGCCGATCGCTTCCCGGGCCGCCGGGCGGCCCGGGCGCGCGTCAGTCGGCCTCGGGCCCGAAGCGGCGCCGGTACGCGGTCGGGGTGATGCCCGTCCCGCGGCGCATCAGCGCCCGCAGGTTGGCGGCGGTGCCGAGGCCGCTGCGGCGGGCGACGACCTCGAAGCGGCTCTCGCCCCGTTCGATGAGCCGACAGGCCAGGGTGAGCCGTTCGGCGGTGAGCCACGCCAGCGGGGTCGTTCCCAGCTGTGCCCGGAAGCGGCGGTGCAGTGTGGCCGGGCTGACCGCCGCCCGTTCCGCGAGGTCCGACACCGTCAGGGGCGCGTCGAGCCGTTCCTGTGCCCAGGCGAGGACCGGGGCGAGGGACTCGTCGGGCAGGTCGGGCATGGGTCGTTCGACGAACTGGCGTTGTCCGCCGTCCCGGTGCGCCGCGAAGACCAGCCGTCGGCTGACGGAGTTGGCGACCTCCGCACCGTGGTCGCGGCGGACCACGTGCAGCCCGAGGTCGAGTGCGGCGGCGCTCCCGGCGGCGGTGAGGATGTCGCCGTCGTCCACGAACAGCACGTCCGTTTCGAGGTGGACGGCGGGGAACCGGGCCCGGAAGGAGTCCGCCCACTGCCAGTGCGCGGTGGCCCTGCGCCCGTCGAGGACGCCGGCCTCGGCCAGGGTGAAGGCCCCGCTGCAGAAGCCCATCAGGCGTGCCCCGCGCGCGTGCGCCCGCCGGACGGCGTCCAGCACCGCGCGGCGGCGGGGCACCTCGGGGTCGGGGCGGTTGGGGACGATCAGGGTGTCCGCGGTGTCGGCCGCCTCCAGGCCCGCGACCCCGGTGAGCGTGAAGAACCCGTCGCGCATCAGGGTGCGCGGTTCGGGGGAGCACAGCCCGAAGTCGTAGAGGTCGCGCCCGATCTCCGGTCTGCGCAGGCCGAAGACCTCGGTCGCGCAGCCCAGCTCGAAGGGGTTGGAGTTCTCGTCCACGATCACGACCACCCGGTGGACGCCCGCCGCGCGCACGTGCTGCGAGGATTCTTTCGTCATGTGCGATTCCTAGCACTCACGCCGGTCGGGCGTCGCGGCGCAGGATGGGCCCATGAGCAACCGACCCATCTCCCTGCACACGGCGCTGGCCTCCTTCGACGCCCTGTGGAGCCCGCGCATCGTGACGCGCGTCAACGACTACGACGTCCGCGTCGCCAAGGTCGAGGGCGAGCACCTCTGGCACGCCCACGACACCACCGACGAGTTCTTCCTGGTCCTCGACGGGGAACTGCACATCGCCCTGCGTGAGCCCGCCGGCGAACGCACGGTCGTGCTGCCGCGAGGGTCGGTCTTCACCGTCCCCCGCGGCACGGAGCACAAGCCGTCCGCCCCGACCGGCGCCGCGATCCTCATGGTCGAGCCGACCGGCACGCCCACCGTGGGCGACCGCCACGACGAGGTCCCCGCCCACGTGGACGCGACGACGGGGCACACCCTCGACGCCTGACCGCGTGCGCCCTCGACGCCCGAGCGGTGCGGTGCGAAGCGATGCGATGCGGTGCGGAGCGATGCGGTGCGGAGCGGAGCGATGCGGTGCGGTGCGGTGCGGTGCGGTGCGGCAGGGACCGGTCGACGTCAGGCGGGCAGGGTTCCGAGCGCGTGGGCGAGTCGTTCGGTCTGCTCCGGGGTGATGCCCCGGGCGAGCTGCATCCCGCAGCGCGGACTGTACGGGCCGTCGCAGTGGAGGATGCCCGCGAAGGGCTGTTCGCCACCGCTGAGCGGGGACGCTCCGGGCGCCGACCACCGAGCCGCTTCCCACAGGGGGTGGTCCAGGAGGCGCGCCGCCACGCGCGGAGCCTTGCCGGCGGGCGCACCGACCCGGACCAGCGCTTCGGCGATCACGTCCGCCGCGTCCGCCGGCGCGTCCTCGTCACCGAGGGCGGGCAGCAGGAGCAGCAGCCGGGCACGGGGGTCGTGGACGCCCGGCGCCCCGCGGTCGGGGGTGTTCGCGATGTGGACCAGTTCCGACCAGGAGAGACCGGGGCCCGCCTGGTGTCCGTCGAGGGTGGCGAGGTGGCCGTGCCGCCGCCACTCGGGGTGGGTGACGACGTAGTCCGTCCCGCTGTCGTCGGCGAGGTTGCGGCTCACCACCACGGCGGTGTGTCCGCTGCCGAACGGCACCCGGAACACGGGCCAGGCGCCGTCGTCCGTCAACTCCTGGTAGGCGGCGCCGGCGTCGGCCGCGTCCGCTCCGAACCACTCCGCGCTCGGCTCACCGTTCTCCTCGTCCGACTCGCACATCCAGAGGAGGTAGGCCGCCCAGAAGCCCGGCCGGGCGAGCAGGTCTTCCCCGGCCACCAGCGGTTCACCGTCATATCCGTCGATCAGCACCGGGCAAGACTGCCAGAGCAGGCCGACAGCCCGGCCGACAGCCCGGCCGACAGCCCGTCCCCGGCCGGAGGCGGCGGCTCGGGGCGGGGTGCCGACCGGTCAGCGCAGGCCGCTGAACCAGCGCACGATGTCCGCCGTGCCGGCGACGTTGGAGCCGAGGTGCCGGGACCGCGCGAAGTCCGGGGTGCCGAGGTCGACGACCGCCGGGTCCGCGCCGTGCGACCGCAGCGCGGCCGCACAGGCGTCGGTGTTGGCGTCGGCCGCCTGCTCGTCGGCCTCCGCCGTGTACAGGCGGACCGGGACGCGCGGCGCCCAGTCGCAGGTACCGTCGGCCACCCGGAGTGCCTCGGCGAGGCGGCCGGTCGGGTACCGCAGCATGTCGAAGCCGTGCGGGGTGAGCAGCGCGTCGATGGTGCCGGGCGTGCCGGCGAAGAGTTGCGGGCCGGTGTGCGAGCCGTCGAACAGCGCCTCGATCGTGCTGTCGTACGGTGCCTGGAAGACCTCGCCCGGGGTGTCGTACAGGTGGTGCAACCGGTTCCACGCGACGAGGAGGTACGCCGAGTACAGCACGCTCGACTTCGGTTCGAGGGAGCCGCCGAGCAGCGCGGGCAGCTCGGCGCGCCGGAAGTCGTAGGCGCCGCTGACCGGCGCGACGGCCCGGAGCCGGAACCACCGGTCGCCGCCGTCCTGCAGGGCCCGTGCGAGTCCCATCGCCGCCGAGGCGCCCTGGGAGAAGCCGGTGACCAGCACGTCGTGGCCCAGGGTTCGGCCCGTGCTCGGGACGAAGGCGCGGGCCGCCCGGAGCATGTCCAGGGAGGCGCTCGTCTCCGAGGGCACGTCCATCCAGGGGTGGGGCCCCGGGCCGGTGCCCAGACCGAGGTAGTCCGGGGCGACGGCGGCGAAGCCTGCGGACGCGTACGTGAGGGCGGGCGAGGACACGAACCCCGCCGTGACCGTGGTCGAGGGGGCGTCGGAGCGGTAGCTGGTCGTGCCGTGGGTGAACGACACCGTCCGCAGCTCGCGACCGCCGCCGCGGGGCAGCATCAGCAGCCCGCTGGCGGTGATCGGCCGACCGCTCGGGTCCACGGTCCGGTACTCCAGCCGGTAGGCGTCCGTCCCGAACCGGACGGTGCCCGCGTCGAACCCGGCGCCGGCCAGTGCCGCGGCGACGTCCTCCTTCGTGGCCAGGGTGGTCGTCGGGTGGGCGGAGACCAGGCGGCCGCGATCGCCTTGGTGGGCCGAGCCCGTGTCCGCGCGGGCGTCCGCCGAGGCGGCGCCCGCCGGCACGGTCGCGGCGGCCAGGACGGCCAGGGCCGCGCCGGCGCCCAGCCGACGGAGCGCGGACCGTAACCCGCCTGCGGTCGCGGCCCGTCCTGCCCGTTCCCCCTGCACTGCTTGCTCTTCCTGCTCTGTGAACCTCATGCCGGCGACGCTACGTACCGTCACCCCTCCCCCACAGTGCGGACAGCGGGCGTATCCGTCCTGGGGTTGTCCCCACCGCGACACCGCTCACAGCGGGGGCGAGGCAGCCGGGGCCGCCGACCGACCCGGTCGGGGTCGGGGTTGGGGTCGGGGTTGAGTCAGTCGACCTGGACGGTGAACTGACGCCTGGTCCGCTCAGGCCCGCCGGAGAACGTCCAGCCCTCGTGGTCGCGGTAGTCGACGTGCAGGGTGACGGTGGTCCGGCCGGGGTTCCCGGCAGCACGGAAGACGAAGTAGTAGTGGCCTCCCGAGCCGAGCGCGCCGGCCCCGTCGAGCGCGCTGAGGCCGGGCAGGTCCTTGAGCCCGATGGTCCTGACGTACTCGTCACCGACGGTCCGCACCACCGCGGAGTCGGGCGCGGGGTCGGCCACGGTCCAGATGTCGCCCGCCGTCCGGTACGCGCTCACCTCGATCGAGAAGAGCTCGCCGGCCTTGACGGTCAGCGGCCCCGAGGTCGCCGTGAACACCCTCCCGTGGTCGAGCCGGCCGGTCGTCATCCGATGGATCGACACCGCGCCGACCGTGCCCGCGACGGCCGACACGACGACCGGCACGAGGAGGACCCGCTGCCACGTCCTCACGAGGTCACCTCCCGGTCAGCGCCCCGCAACGCCGGCCCGGCTACGGCCTCGTCGACCGTCCTCGCGCACCCGGGCAGCCCGTTGCCGTCCATGAACTCTCCCCCTGTGTCCTGTTGTTCGGCCCGAAGACCGCCGTACAGCATAGCGGCGGCCCCACCCCCTCCCACCAGCCGGAACGCCCGCGCCGGGGGCTCCGGGCGGGCGGACCGCGGCTGCGGGCCGAAGCCTGCGGAGCCGTGCCGGACGCGGTCTCCGTCGCGGGCGCGGGCGCGGGCGCGGGCGCGGGCGCTGCGGCGATCACCGTCGCCGTCACCGTCGCCGTCGCAGTCGCCGTCTCCGTCGCTTCGGCGTGCGGGCCGGCGCGGGTGTCAGCCCGTGGCGAGCGTGCGGCCGAGGAGGGGCAGCAGCCGGTCCCAGTGGAGCTGCAGCGCGGCGGGGTCGAAGGCGTCGGTGTCGGACATGGTGAAGCCGTGCACGGTGCCGGGGTAGATCTCAGAGGTGTAGCCGACACCGGCGGCGTCCAGGGCCCGGTCGAGTTCGCCGAGGTCCTCGGGGGTCAGGTCGGATTCGGCGTGGCCGAGGTAGACCTCGGCGGTGAGCGTGGAGAGGAGGCGCTGCCGGTCCGGCCCGTCCGCGCCCACGGGGCCGTGGAATCCGGCGACGGCGGCCACTCGGCCGGGGTGGGCCGCGGCGGTGCGCAGCGCCAGGAGGCCGCCGATGCAGTAGCCGGTCACCGCGACCGGTCCGGCGCTGACCTCGGGCCGGCCGGTGAGGAACGCGAGGTAGGCCTCGGCGTCGCTCAGGACGCGTTCGGTGGTGTGTGCCCTGATCAAGGGCATCACCTGGGCGACGAGCGCGGGCCGGGCGTCTTCCCCGATGTGCGCGGGGAGGTCGACCACCGGTGTCGGACCGTGCCGGTGGAAGAAGTTGGGGACGAGCACGTAGTACCCGTGCCCGGCCAGTTCGCGGGCGATCTCGCGCAGCGCGGGCCTGATGCCGAAGGCGTCCCCGTACATCAGCACCCCCGGGTGGCGCCCGCCGTCGTCGGGGAAGGCGGCGAAGGCGTCGGCCTGGCCGTCCTCGGTGGGGATCTGCAGCGTCGTGGTGGGAATGGCGGCTCTTCCTTCTCTCACGTTCTCGACAAACGTTCGTCTCACTAACGGTTTGGCACGAGCGAACGTACATCGTTAGTCTCACTAACGCAATGGAGAGGACGGTCCCATGACCAGAGCCGAAGCCCCGGATCCGCCCGAGAACGGCGCGCCCGAGGACGGGGCGCCGGACGACGGCGCCCCCGAGACCCCCGACCGGCTGCGCCAGCGGGCGAGCCGCCTGCTGTCACAGCTCACCACGCAGTCGGACCGCCTGATCAACGAGGGCCTGGCCCGGGTCGACGCCCGCAAGTGGCACTACGCCGTGCTCGCCTCCCTGCAGGAGTACGGGCCCGGCAGCCAGGCCACGCTGAGCCGGCGGTCCGGCATCTACCGCAGCGACATGGTCGGCGTCCTCAACGAACTGGCCGAACGCGACCTCGTCGAACGGGTGCCGGACCCCGACGACCGGCGCCGCAACATCATCACGATCTCCGCCCGGGGCCGCCGTCACCTACAGCACCTCGACGAGGTCCTGGACGACCTCCACGACGACCTGCTCGCGCCACTGGACCCGGCCGAACGCGAGCAGTTCACCCAGCTGCTCACCCGCCTGCTGGACCACCACACCCGGACCGCCCGAACCGCGCGGTCCACGCCGTGACGGTGGGGCACGATGGGGTTGACCGCGTACCGATCGAAGGAAGCCTCGTGGTCGACCCCGCGCTCAAGCATGCCCTGAGCCACCTCCGGTTCGTGAAGTCGCAGCAGCCACCCGACGCCGACTCCGTCGAGTTCGCCGACTGGCGCGAGAGCATCGCCGGGGCCCTGGACGCGTCGGCCCGTGCGCTGGTCTTCGAGGAGGACCGGGCCAGAGCCGGAGCAGAGGCAACAGCGGCGCGCGAGCAGGCCGCAGAGGTCCGGCGCCGGGCTGGGATCAGGGCCGACGCGCGCTGACACTGCGGGCGGCCGTCCGGAGCCGCGGGGCGACAGGCCGACGGGCCGACGGGCCGACGGGCCGCGCGTCGGCCGGAAGATGTCTCCCGGCCGACGCACGGCCCGCAATGGTGGACGGATCAGCCGCTGACCTCCAGGGTGGCGGGCCAGCCCCGGTCGTCCAGCTTGGTGAACAGCGCCTTGATGTGGTCGGGGTTCAGCTTGATGCAGCCGTAGGAGCGGTAGTCGGAGTCGCCGTCCCAGCGCGTGGCCTCGGTGGTGCCCTGGTTGCCGTCCGCCCTCATCTCGCTGTGGATGAAGAGGTCGGACCGCAGGGTGCCGTCGGAGCACTTCTTGTCGGCGAGGGCGATGGCGAAGCCCTTGATGGTGCGGTCCCGGTGGCGTTCGTGGCCCTCGATCCGGTAGGTCCCGTTGGGCAGCCAGCCCTTGTTGGTCCGGCAGCTGTCGCGGCCCTCGGCGCTCGCGCCGAGGCCGGAGCCGGCCCGGTAGGAGGCGATGGTTTCGCCGCCGACGCGGACCGAGAGGGTGGAGCGGTCGGGGTGCTCGTGGTTCTTGACGAAGACCAGCCGGACACCGTTGTCCGCCGTCCGGGCCGCCGCCTGCGTCGTCGCCTGCGTCGTCGCCTGCGCCGCGGGCGCGGTGCCGGCCGCGAGCGCGGCCGTGAGGCCGGCGGCGAGCAGCAGCGGGGTGAGGGCCTGCCGGGGGGTGCCGCGGTGGGAGCGCGAGTGGTTCGTCCGCATGTCCTGCTCCTGTTCCTGTACCTGCTCTTGCTTCTTGCTTCTTGTTTCGTCCTGCGCCCTGCGCCCTGCGACGGGACGACGGGGCGACGGGGCGACGGGGCGACGGGCCGTGGTGTGCCCTGGCACGGAGGGCTCGGTGCGCCGTGTACGGCCGGCCGGTTCCGGCGCCGTCACCGAGCCTCCCGGCCAGTGGGGTTGACCGTCCATCAGGTGCGGAACAGTGGAACTTGCACTCTGTCTTGCACCGCGCTGACCTGCACATGAGCGGCTCGCGGTGCAGGCCGAACCACCCGGGAGGACGCCTGTGGAGCAGCGGGAGAAGGCTTTCGAGGAGGCTGCGGGCGGGTTCGCCCGGGCCCTGGACGAGTGGGCCCGGTGCCTGGCGGAGGTCACCGACGGCGCCCAGCGGCCGTCGCGCAAGGTCCTGGTGCGCCGGCTGCAGCTGGCAGGGCACCGGATCGACGAGCCGCTGCTGTCCTACTGGCTGAAGGGACACCGGCAACTCCTCGTCGCGAAGGCCAACCGGGTGCCCTCACCGGCCGACTCGGCCGCGCTCGCCCAGGTGCTGCGTCCGGACGCCGCCACGACGGCCGACCTGCTGATCGGGCACGGCGAGGAGATCGCCGCGCTTCGCGCCCGGCTGGTGGAGCTCGGCGGCGCGGGGTGGCGACGGAAGGTGGTCGCCCACCTCGGCGACGCCGACGGCGGGGACGCGGGCGACAGCGCAGACACGCACGGCAGCGCGAACGCGGACGACAGCGCGAACGCGGACGACAGCGCGAACGCGGACGACAGCGCGGACTCGAACGACGGCGCGGACGCGGACACGGAAGCGGCCCCGAGCGCGCGCATCACGAGCGGCACCGTCGAGGGGCTTGCGGCGGCGCGCACCATGGACGCGCGCCTCCCCCGCGCCACCGTACGCCGGTGGTTGCCCGCGGCCGCGGCCGTCCTGGTCGCGGCCGCCGTCCCGCCGTTGTTCCTCCTGTCGGAGCGCGGCGGAACCGGCACGGACCGGGCCACGTCGGCACCACCGCCGCAGCCGCCGGCCGCGAGCGTCCCGGCAGACCTGTCGACCGCTGCCCCGGAGCGTCCGGATCTGCCGCTGTTCTCCCCGGCCGCCGGGGCACGGACCGAGATCGGCGGCAATCACCGCTGCGGGCGGGTCCGGTACGTCAACGGTCTCGCGTGGACGCCGTGCACCCGCGTGGACGAGTCCGGCCTGAGCTTCGCGGTCCTGTTGACCAACACCGGTCCTGCGGCGGTGACGGTGCGGGCCAAGGTCGGCTGGGTGCGCGCCCGCGACATCCACCCGTGCCCCGGGTCCTGGGGCACGGGTGTGCGGGTCGTGGTGGCGCCCGGCCAGTCGTTGCTGAGCCCCCCGGAGCAGTGCGTCCATCCGCTGCTCCCGGCGACCGCGTTCCAGGCGCGGGCCGAGGTCGGCGAGCCGGACGACGTGTCCGTCTACCGCGAGATGTCGATGACGGTCCACATCCAGCCCGACGGCCGCAGGGCGATCTGGGCCGACGAGGCCTGAGGACCGACCGGATCCGGAGGAGACGAGCCGGTGGTCGTCGGGGCAGTCCTCGTGGGTGTGCCGGACCAAGCCGGTGATCACAGCTGCCTTGGCGCTGTTCACTCGACGTTGGAGGTTCGCAGCATGGCTCCGGCGAACAAGGACGGCATCGTCTCCGTCACAGGAACCGCTGTCGAGATCTTCACGGATCGCGACTTCAAGGGCGTCGGCCTCGTGCTCCACGACGGCAACGACGACCCGGAGACCGACGGCGGCTCGGTGGGCAACGACACGATCAGCTCGATCAAGGCCGGTGTCGGCTGGAAGGTCACCGTCCACGCCAACTCCGACTTCACCGGCGCCGGCACCACCTTCCACGGAAGCACCGCGTACGTCGGAGACGAGTTCGACGACACCATCTCATCGCTCAAGGTCCGGTCGGAGCACCGTTCCCCCTTGGTGGTCGACGAGACGATCAACGGATCGCGCTTTCCACTCGCGGGGCTGCAGCAGCAGGACTCCCTGGGGGTGGATCTCCAACCGGATGCGGTGACCGAGTGTCACCACGGCTGCGGCTCGGTCGAACCCGGCTGAGCCGCGCGCCGTCCTCACCACCGGTGAAGTCGCCGGTGGCGAGCAGTGCGCGGAATTAATTCGCTACCCGGCGGCTGAAGCCCCGTGATACACAACCGACGTGCAAAAAATCTTGGAGTTCCCCGAGGTCCTGCGGCTGATCGAGGACCGCTCGACCGCGTTCCGCGCCGCGATCGCGTCCGCACCCGACCTTGACGTCCAGGTCCCGTCCTGCCCGGACTGGACGCTGCGCGAACTGGTGCAGCACCTCGGCGACGGCCGCCGCCGCCAGGCCGCCATCGTCGCGGCGGGCCCGGGCGCCGAGCCCCCGGCGAAGACGGACCCGAAGGGCGCCCCGACGGCGCCCCGCGACCGCGAAGCCCTGGACGCCTGGCTCGCCGAGTCGACCGAGCTCATGCTCGACGCGATGCGCGAGGCCGGCCCGGACCGCGGCTGCTGGACCTGGTGGGGCCGCTCGCAGGCCCCGCAGACCAGCGGAGCCCTGGCCCGGCACCAGATCCAGGAGATCGCCGTCCACACCTACGACGTCCAGCTCACCCAGGGGGCCGCACAGCCGCTGCCGACGGACGTCGCGGTCGAGGGCGTCGACGAGTTCCTGACGACCGTCTCGGCGACGACCGTCCCCTGGCCGTTCAAGCCGGCGACCATCGACCTGCACGCGACCGAGGGCGGCTCCTGGCGCCTGACCCTCAATGCCGACGGCGTCCGCTGCGACGACCTCGCCGCCGACGCGGAGCCGGGCGACATGGCGATGCGAGGCGCAGCGAGCGAGCTGGTCCTCTACTTCTACGACCGCGTCCCGCTCGACAGCGTGGAGATCACCGGCGACCCCGAGCCGATGGAGCAGCTCGCCGTGTGGGACCCGAACGCGTAGAACGCGCACTCGCGCGGCTGCGGGCAGGCTGCGGGCCCGCTGGTCAAGGGCGAAGGGCGCACCTGCGGGCGGATCGCGCTCGGCTGAGGACGCTCCTGGCCACGGTTTCGCTCGCTCAGCCGGGCCAAGGAGAACTCGCGGGATGTCGCACATCCATACGGAGAAGGGGGCGCTG